>JACQYK010000087.1 GCA_016208255.1 Deltaproteobacteria bacterium
ACGCTTAGGCGGACTTCCCCCGATGATAAGCCAGAAACCGGGTCCCGCCTCGAAGGGGTGGGAGTAAGCAGTGTTTGTTGCGAACAAAAAAACGGCACCCTCCCGCCAATGGCTCCGGAAAAAACTCCCTGCCGTGCAACGGTGCTATCTTTACTATTTTGCTCTTATTAATAAGTGCAATGCCTGATCTTAAAACCCCAGGTGATCCTTATCCGGATGAAAAAAAGGGGGGCGCCTTGGGGGGGGTTGTCTAATGAAGAACTTTCGACGAAAATTGTCATTTATTCCTTGACTTGTCTTATCATTGGGTTTATATTTATGAATATTTGTAAGTATCTTATTGATTTATAAGTATTTTTCAAAACAAGAGAAATAATAAGTTATTTATTATTAAATACATAAAGGAGGATAAAATGAAAGTTAAAACAATTTGGTTGACCCTGCTGCTCTTTTTTACTATTGGAATTTTTCCGCTTTATGTCGAAGGGGCTCAAAAAATCAAAAGGCTTGGAGTAACCCCGGTCTGTAAGATAAAAAACCTCCAGGCCGACAAGGTCTATGCTGCGGTAAAAAAGAATGAACGGGATTTGAGGACTGGATTCCGAAAGGCCGGAGCAGCCGACCTCTTTGATCCTTTTATGGATCAGCTCAAGACCTCCAAACCGGAAACGGTTCAAATCCAGCCGGGGGAAACCCTCGAATGGATGATTTTTAAGAAACAGAAATTGGTCGGTGTGGCCAAAGACGCGGTCTGGGCCGGGAAAAAACCCTTTAAGGCCTTCCGAACCGTGGTCCGTCATCAGGACAAAAATTACGAATTTATTATTCCGGCGATTTGTCTGAATGTCGCCCTGAAGAGTATAACCGATATCCCTAAACCGCCTCCTCCTCCGCCGCCGCCGCCTAAGAAGGAAGCCCCGGCACCGCCGCCGCCGCCGCCGCCAAAGGCCGAAGAAGCTAAACCGGCGCCGCCGCCGCCGCCTCCGCCGCCGCCCCCGCCTGCCCCGGCGAAAGTTGAGGAACCCAAAAAAGGATTCGTGGTGGTTGACGTTGGACCGGTGATCAGACTGGATCCCTCGGCTTCGGGGATGATACGAGCCGGTTATATGTACCGGTTCACGAAAAGAATGGCCTTAACCGGCCTCTTGGGCTTTTCAATGATCTTGAGTGACGACGCTCACTATAAAGATTATAACGCCTTTGTTGCAGATGTCCTTTTCTCCTACTACCCCGCTAAAAGATTCTTCCTGGGGGTAGGCGTCGGGGGCTGGTTCAATGACCATGATAACACTTTTGATGCCATCGGAGAAGTAGGCTATCATTTAACGGATCAGGAAAAAGGACCTAATGTTATCATTTTCGTAGAAGGGAGGGCCGCCTTCAATCGGGATAATGGAGCCGCTCCAACCGAAAGAATCGGGGCCGGACTTAGATTTCTTTTTTAACAAGACGTGTTAATTCTTTTCCTGAGGAGGGGGAGGATCTGATCCTCCCTCTCCTCGGCATTTTATTTTACCTGCCCCCAAAAAACTTTTATTTTTCCGCCTTTTCCACCTTCAGATCGGCCCCTATGAGACCTGTAAAAAATGTTCAATTTTAAAGTCTGCCGCTGACAACCACCCCTAAACCCAAGCCCAAACGCATATAAAGCATGGCCAGGAGAAGAAAGACAAAAAATATCAGGACCCCGTAATCAACTCGTTTCATCCTGGGTTCATAATAAAAAGTCCTTTTGGCCTGGGGATTGAATCCTTTGGACTCCAGGGCCATGGCCAGGGTGTTGGCGTGATGGATGGCGTAAATAAAGAGGGGGACGGCCTGGGGGATGAATTTGCCCAGGCGTTTAAAGATGCTCCCCGATTCCAGATCAAGCCCCCTTGAGACCTGGGCCTGGATGATCGTCGCCCCGGCCCCGGCAAAGGTCGGCACCAACCGCAGGGCCGTGGAAAAGGCAAAGGCCAGCGGATAGGGAACTCCCATACGGATCAAGCCGTTGGTCAGTTCCTCATTGCGGGTCGTAGAAAGAAAGATCAATCCGATCCCGACAAAGGTGGCCAACCGCAGTCCCATGGCCAGACCGTAAAGAACGGATTCCCGGCTGAGCTGAAAAGGACCCCAGACCCACCACTGGGTCGGCCCGGAAACAAAAAAAGGCCATAAAACGAAGCTGAATAATAGGAGCAGCAAAAGGATAAAGCGGAGCTTCCAGAAATTGGGAAGGGCTTTGGCCCAGAGGGCCGTCAGGAACACTCCCCCGCTGATGAAAACCATATAGAAGGGATGGTTAAAACACAAACAGAGGAGGAAAAGGATCAGGGCTGAAACCAGCTTGGTTCGCGGGTCCAAACGGTGTATCCGGGTATTCTCGTCCAGAAAAAGGAATATATTCATTGTTTGATAGGTTCGTAAAAAGTCGCCAGAACTCCAAAAACGTCATTCCGGCGAAAGCCGGAATCCAGGAACTTCAATAAGTTAAAAAACCCCTGGACCCCGGTTTTCACCGGGGTGACGACTTTTTACGAGTTCATCATTATTTGTATCTGTTGCTTTTTGAGATTCGAATGTTTTTATTACAGGATTTACCGGATTACCTTGATTTTTGTGCCTTTCGACCTGTCGGCATGATGCAAGCACGCTGACAGGCATGGGGAAGAAAGGCACAAACCAAATCGTCCTGCAGACCAAGGCCCTATTTCCAGATAGAGTGGAACAAGGTTGCTCAGGATCACCAGAGCCTGAGCAACGAATATTAAATCCTGTTAATCCTGTCAAGAAATATAGTTTCATTATCTGACCGGTTATCGTGTGTTCAATTCCTGTACCATTTGTTCCAGAGTGAGGGCCTGGAGGCCCAGCCGGTTGCTGATTTGTACCAGAGGAGGCGGGGAGAGAGAAGCCCCGGCCAGCTTGGCTTCCTGGGCAAAAACATGGCGGGTCGGGCCATCCAGTATTATTTCCCCTTCTCTTAAGACAACGGTTCGCCGGGCGTACTCGGCCGCTACCCACATGGAATGGGTGATGATAATGATCGTATGCCCCTTTTCATTCAAACGTTTGAGAAGCTCCATCATGCGACGTTGCTGGATGTAATCCAGGCCGGTGGTCGGTTCATCAAGGATAATGACCTGGGGCTGTACGGCCAGTACGGAGGCTACGGCCACCCGCTGTCTTTCCCCCTTGGTCAAGGTAAAAGGGAGCTGCTTTTCATAACCCTGCAGTTCAACGACTTCCAGGGCCTCGGCCATCCGTTCTCGAACTGTTTTAGGATCTCGGCCCAGAACCTTCAAACCGAAAGAAATTTCTTCTTCAACCGTCTTGGCGAAAATCTGATGATCCGGGTTTTGAAAAATGTATCCCACCTCCTGGGCCAGATCCTTATGGCTGAAGTCCTTAGTGGGTTTCCCCCGGACCAGCATCCGGCCCGCCGTGGATTTCAAAAGACCGTTACAGTGTTTGGCCAGGGTAGTCTTTCCGGAACCGTTTTGACCCAGGAGGGCAATAAATTCGCCTTCCCTGACATTCCAGTTGACCCCCCGTAAAGCCTTGACCCCCTGAAAGGCATAGGAATATTCCAAACCCTCAGCCTGCAGGATATAAGGGCCTTCCGTCCGGATAAGGTTTTCCGGGGGCTGTTTATTCTCTTGTTTTTGAACCAGAGCATGGAGATCAATCAGGTCCATGGCTTCCGTCGCGGTCAAGGGCCGGCCGGGCCAGTTCATGGCTTGAAAAAGTTCCATCAGGGCCGGAGGCTTGATTCCGGAAGAAGACAATTTTGACAAATCCCTGAGAATCTCTTGGGGGGAGCCCTGGACCACCAGTTCCCCTTCACGCATCAGCCAGACCTCCTCGGCCTCCAGGGCCATTTCCGGCTCCGGGGCCACCATCACCAGGGTACGGCCCTCCCGTCTAAGATGGCGGGCTACGGCCAGCACCTCTTCCGCCCCCTGCGGATCCAGGTCGGTGGTCGGTTCATCCAGAACCAGGATATCGGCTTCCATGGTCAAGACCGACCCAATGGCCAAACGTTGTTTCTGCCCGCCGGAAAGGGTGGCCGGCTGACGTCCTCGGCAATGTTCCAGATTAACGGCCTTCAAGTAACGCTGAATCCGCTTTTCTATTTCAGAAGGCGGCAAGCCGTGATTCTCCGGGCCAAAAGCCATTTCCAGTTCCACATTGGTGGAGAATAATTGGGACTCAAAATCCTGAAAGACCAGGCCGACCCGGCGTGAAAGACCGGCCACATTCGAGCCGGCCGTTTCTATCCCCTTAACCACAACCCGGCCCTGATATAAGCCGCGAAAAAATTTCGGAATCAGGCCATTGAGGGAATAGCATAAGGAAGATTTGCCGGCTCCGCCGTGCCCCATGATGCAGACAAAAGAACCTTCATCAATCCGGGCCTGAATATTTTTTAAAGCCGGAATTCCTTTTCCGGAATAGGTAAAAGAGAGCTTTTCGATGGAAATGGCGGAATTCATGATAAAGATAAGGAGGACCGATGACCTGTGACCAGTTAAAAGGTTTTTCTCCGCTAAGCCGACGCTTTGGGCATAGCGCATAGCGTTAAGTCTATTAAATCCTTCCTTATGTTCGCTCTGCGCCTTGCGCTATGCGCTCTGCGCTCCGCCTGTCAAAGCATAAAACTTCCAATCAGAATGGCTATCGTGGAACCCCATCCCAAGATACTTACCGGCCAATCGGCTACCAACCCACCGAAAAGACCTAACAACGAGGCTATGGCAACCACCCAGGCCCCAAGCGGTCCGACCAGGGGTTTCCCTTGATCGGCTTCGTCCATGACATCAACCCAATACAATTGCAGGTGATCCTTGACCAACTTAAAAACCGAAGTCAGCAGAATAACCCCGATAAAGCTGCCTATCGTATTATTCAGGGTGATAATTTTGACCAGGACCCTGTAAGGGACGACCCCCATGAAGTCGACGAAGATACTGATGACCACAGCACAGGCCGTTGAGGAGATAAAAGCGATTATGAAATAGGATACCCAATTGGCCCAGGTCCGGACCTCCCAATAAAATCTTTTCTGATGAAAGGGGATCAGGGTGGTCCAGAGGGTGTAAGGCAGATAACCGACAAGAAAATTGCCCACAAACCCGGCCAGTGAAGAGGGGGTCAAGGTGCCGCCGAAGATGTCACCGATCAGGTTCCCGATGGCTGAACCCCAGGCCCCGGCCGGACCGAACATCAGCCCGAAGGGCATGGGAAAAATATTGCCCACCCGGACTTCGGTGATGCCGGGGATCAGGGGAATGGCCGTTTTAAAGGCAATCAGGGCGGCGCTGTAGATGGCCGCACAGACCGCGGTCAGGATGATCATCCGGGTATTCTTCCACATGGTGAAAATCTCTTTCATGGAACCCTCCTGTCTTATAAAAACCGGTCCAAGGTCTAAGGTACAGGGTGTAGGGTTTAAAAACCTGAAAAACCTCACACCTCACACCTTTTACCTTTTACCTTAGACCTTAGACCTTACACCTTAGACCTATTTTTTAAAATACTGCATGGTTCCATCCTGAAGAACCGCTACCCGGGCTTCTCCAGGAAAATCCTTCTCCAGCATTTCCAAGCACTCCGGCCAGGTTTTGATAAAAAGGGCATCGTCCACATGGCAAATCATATCCAGACCGGTACGGTCGGGATAAGGGGCCAGAACAATCAATTTTTTAATCAGGCGGGGAATGAAGCCGGGAACTCTCGGGGAATACTGGCGTCCCCCGTAATCCGATCCCCAGGCCCGAAACACGTAATGGGGGACCTGACCCTCCGGGGCATCGGAGATCAAGACCGCCACCCCCTCATTGGGTTTCAGAGTCTGCAGCCCCAGCCCCAGGGCGATGGCCGATTCGTTGGCTTTACCATAGGCATTACAAATCGTCAGATCAAATCCGGGGGAGGCAGGAATTCCATAGTGTTCTTTGCCCTCCTCGGCTCCCGCGGTATGAGTAGCGCAGAAGGGACCGGCATAAAGGTTGGTGATCTCTCCCCGGCGGTTCACCAGACAATCCACCTTAAAATCGAGACCCACTAGATTTCCGGCGGCGTCACACTCGGCCCTCATGATGTTATTTTCGAAGTTGCCCAAGCCGGTACGGGACGGATCCCGGGAAAGCTGGTTATGAAACTGGTTGATGGTTTCGATCCCGGCTACTCCGGGAAGGATCAGTTTGGCTCCTCCCCCGAATCCCACATGGACATGGGGAGTGATACAACCGATGCCGATCTTCAGGTCACAGGACATAAATTCCCGGTTGTACCAAAGTTCCACCCCGGTCGGAGTCCTTCCCACCCGGACGGTGTTCTGGAAGGGATCGTGGTTGAATACCGCATAGTTCTCCACGATCATCTCCCCCAGTTTCTTGCGGGCATTGATCATGTCGTAGGCCCCATGTCCGCCCAGGGCCCACATAAACCGGATCTGGTCTTTCTTCAGGCCGGCCTGATGGAGGGCGGCGGTGACAGGGGGGGCAATGTCCTTGACCGGTGTCGGACGGGTCATGTCGTCAAAAACAATAATCGCCTGTTTTTTCCCACGGGCTATTTCTTCCAAGGTCGGCCCTTCCACCGGGTGGCTGATCTTTTCTTTTATCTGGTCGGCAGTCAGGCCGGGCTTTTCAAAACCGGGAGAATTGAGATTGGTAATTTGCCAGCGATCCGGAAAGGTCAATTCCCGTTCTTGATTCTCATACCAAAGTCCGGAAGGGACTGAAATTTTTTGCATAACCGGGGCCTCCTGGGCGTGAAAGATTAGCAATAAGCAGGTTCTCCATCTTACTGGACCGAGTATAGGGTATAGAGGTTTGGGGTGTCAATGAAAAGGTAATTCCTTCCCTCTTTCATCCACTGAATTAATTTTTCTTGACAAGGAGGACCTTAAGGCTTATATTTGTTAACACTATGAACGATAAAGCCAAAAAACCTTTTGAAAAATTAGCCGCCTACCAGGGGGAAAAACTCAAAGAGTTGATCGAGGGCATTATCCATTGCTGTCAGGAAAGAATCCTGTTTCAATCGCAAAAATTCGATCTTACCCCGGCGGAATTACGATGCATCCTTCTTTTTAAAAGTGAAAAATATTTGACCGTCAAAGGAATTGCCCAAAAATTGGAGGTGGCCAGGAGCCGGGTGACCAAAATCATGGAGGGGTTGATCCTAAAAAAGCTGGTTCAGTGTATTGATGACCCCGAGGATGGCCGGGTTAAATTATTCAGCCTGACGCCGGCCGGGCAGAAAAAAACCGGTGAAATTGACGGTTTTATTAAAGAAATCCATCACCAGTTAGTGGTTAATCTTAAAATCGGGGACCGGAAACCGGTACTCCATTCGCTGGAAATTCTCCGATCTTCCATGGAAATCGTAAAAGAAAGATTACTCTATTAACCCGGGTCATTAACAATGTTAATGATAATTATGATGAATGACCTTTAACCCATTCTCACAAAAATAGGGAGGAAACCATGCAGGAAGATTTTGAAAGACAATTGTCGGAACTAAAAAGTAAGGTAGAGGCCCTGGCCGCCGGTCAACCGGAGAACAAATTATCCATGATCGTTTTTAGTGGTGATCTGGACAAGGCCCTGGCCGCCTTTGTCATCGCCACCGGGGCCGTGGCCATGGGCCTGGAAGTGGTTATGTTTTTTACCTTCTGGGGCACCCCGTTATTGAGAGATAAACTCAAAAAAGTCGGGGGAAAAGATCTGATGGGAACCATGTTCGGGACCATGCTGCCTAAAGGAACCGGCCAGGTCAAATTATCCAAGATGAATATGGCCGGCATGGGAACGGCTATGATGAAATCGTTGATGAAAAAGAAAAACGTGGCCTCCCTGGATCAGATGCTGGAGATGGCCGGGGAGTTGGGGGTTAAGATTTTTGTCTGTGAAATGTCCATGGACCTGATGGGTTTTAAACGGGAAGAGATGATCAGTTATCCCGATTTGACCTATTGCGGGGTGGCCAAGTTCCTGGAAGAGGCCATGCACAGTAAAATTCAATTATTTATATAATGCGAAAATAAATTTGGGGTCGGCGAAAACAATTTTGTTATACCTGACCTAATTTTAACCGAGTCGAACATTTGCAGCAGGCCCAGACGGGAAACTAGATAAAAAACAGACAAACAATAAAAGGAGAAATAAAATGGAAGAACTAAAAGTCGATAAAACAATGGACCTGAAAGGATTGCCTTGCCCCATGCCGGTGGTCAAGGTCAGTAAAGGGATCAAAGATATCCAGGTGGGTCAGATCCTGGAGGCGATCACCACCGACCCGGGGGCCTTGTCCGATTTTCCGGCCTGGGCCAGGACCAGCGGAAACGAGATCGTGAAAACCGATCAAGGTCAAGGGGTCATAAAGATTTACATTAAAAGAAACAAATAGCCCAATACTATCCGAATCCGGATCCCGACTTTTTTCAAAGCGGGATCAAGGAGGATTACATGCCAACCATTACCTATCTTATATTGGTCCCCATGGTTTATCTGGCCTTTCTGGTTTTTATCGTCGGGACGGTCATTCAAATTGCCCGGATCCGTCGGGCTCCTAAAAATCCGGCCACCCTGCAGATCTTTCCGGAAAGGAAACCGAAATGGCTCTGGGCCCTCCACGACAGCTTTCTGATGCCCACCCTCCGCCGCCACTACCCGCTGCGCTGGGTTATTCTGATGAGCTTTCATATCGCTTTGCTGCTTCTGATCATCGGCCACCTGGAGCTCTTTAAGGGTTTTACCTTTTTTCAATTCTGGGAGCATGAGATCTTTCTGGGAAAAGGTTTTGTCGGTCTGGCCCTGTCTTTGGCCCTGCTTTACCTCCTCTTCCGGCGGTTTCACTCCCCGGCCCGGGATCTTTCCGTGCCCGAAGATTATTACCTGCTCATCCTGCTTTTTCTGACCGTGCTCTTTGGCGCTGAAATGGACTGGGCCAGGCGCTGGTACGGCTATGCTGAATTGTCTCCAGGAGACTATCAAACCTATATGACCGGCCTGCTGCTTTTCCGGCCCGAGCTGCCCGTGGCTGTTTATCAGACCGGCCATTCCTTTATGCTGGTCTTGCACGTCTTTTTTGCCAATCTCTTTATTATGCTGTTCCCCTTCAGCAAGATCATGCATTCCATTTTCAGCATTTCTTTGAACAAATTAAGGAGGGGTTAATCATGGATGCCCAAACCGGAAACGATCTGTTGAATCTTTTTCAATCCAAATTGAACCAGGCCATGAGGTTCTATCTGGAGACCTGCACCCGCTGCGGGACCTGCACCGAGGCCTGCCACGTCTATGCCTCCCTGGGCCAGAAAAAATACATCGCCTACTACCGGCATGAAATCGTCCGCCGGCTCTATAAAAAATATTTCAAGGGCCGGATGAATCCCTCGACCTTTCTGGGGGAACCCAAGGAATTGACCGACCTGACCATGGAGGAACTCTATGAAGCCGCCTATTCCTGCACGGGCTGCCGTCGCTGCATGGTCTTTTGTCCTTACGGCATCGATACCCAGATGCTGATGTCCATTGCCAAGCTCTTATTGGTCGGCAACAAATCGGAACCGGAAATCCTGTCTATGCTGGCTGACCTTTCTATTGAAAAGGGCAAGTCCTTGGAGATGTTTAAAGAAGGTTTTCTCACGGCCATAAAGAACCTGGAATCCCAGGTCGTAGAAAAATGGAAAAGCGAGGCCGGTCAAACCCCTATCCCGGTGGATCAGCAGGGGGCCGATATGCTCTACGTGGCCCTGGCCGGGGCCCATTCGATTGTCCCGGCAGCGGCCGTTTTTAATGCCGCCAAAGAGAACTGGACCTTGAGTTTTTTTGAGGCGGTCAACTTCGGGGCTTTTCTCGGAGACCCATCCCGGACCAAACTGATCTTAGATCGGATCATCAAAGAAGCAACCCGTCTCCGGGTCAAAGAGGTCTGTATTTGCGAATGCGGAACGGCCTTCCGGGTCATGAAGCAGTTATCCGGGAAGCAGCCCTTCCAGGTCACTTCCATCACCGAGGTCCATGCCCGTTATCTGAAGGAGGGAAGAATCAAACTGGACAAGAATAAATTCAAAGATCCTATCACCTATCACGATCCCTGCCAGATCGCCCGGAATGCCGGAGTGATTGATGAACCCCGGTATATTTTACGGCACTTGACCCATGATTTTCGGGAGATGATCGATGACGTCCGCTATAATTGGTGTTGCGGCGGGGGAGGCGGATTGGTGGCCCTGGGTGAGGACAACCTGGATTTTCGCATGAAATCAGCCAAAGTCAAGGTGGATCAGGTCAAAAAAACCGGGGCCAGGATTCTGGCTACGGCCTGTGAAAACTGCCACACCCAGCTCAGTAATTTAAACGACCATTATCAAATGGGAATGAATGTTCAGTTTCTTTCCTCCATGATAGCCGAGGCCCTGGTGGCTTAAGTCAGGAAAAAGGGAAAGATTATATTACGATTCGTTTTCTCCTTTAGAGGGGGTTTTTCTCCGGTTACGGACAGTGACAAAAATATAATAGACCATCAGAAATGGAAGTGCCCCCAAGGCCAGATCAAAACGGCCCCGGAAAAGCTGATAAGTGCTGAATCCCACGACCAGGAGAATAATAAACAGTTGAAAAACCGCCGCAGTCTTTAACATAATTCATCGCCCTTTCCTATTGCCGATGGATTGATTATACTTTCGTGCCTGATGAGAACAAGGGTTCAGGAAGAACGGTAAATCCTTCTCGTTGGGCCGTTTTAGTCATATTAATATGACTTGTCAAAACAATTTTTTATAGTCGCCATACCCTTCCTTTTCCAGGCCCTCTTTGGGGATAAAGCGCAGGGCCGCGGAATTAAGACAATAACGCAATCCGGTCGGTTTCGGTCCGTCGGGGAAGACATGGCCCAGATGGGAATCACCGTGCTTGCTGCGGACTTCCGTGCGGTTCATAAAGTGGCTGGAATCATTCTTTTCCATAATATTATCCGGCTCCAGGGGTTTTGTGAAACTCGGCCACCCGGTCCCGGAATCATATTTGTCCTGGGAACTGAACAGGGGCTCTCCGGAGGCGATATCCACATAAATCCCTTCTTTTTTATTGTCCCAGAATTCGTTTTTAAATGCGGGCTCAGTGCCGTTGCCCCGGGTCACTTCAAACTGCAGGGGGGTCAGTCTCTTTCTTAAATCGGTTTCCTCCGGTTTTCGATATTCTTTTTTCGCCTCAGCCGGAGGATCGGGATTCTTTTCACCCCAGTGATTGATAATGAACTGATCCCTGCCCGACCCCCACCGATAGTTCCGGTAGCGCAAGGGATTTTTCCGGGAATAATCCTGATGATATTCTTCGGCCGGATAAAAGATACCGGCCGGTTTTATCTCGGTGGCGACCGGCTTGGAGAATTTTCCGGAGCGGTTTAAGGCTTCTTTCGATTTTTCTGCCAGGTTTTTTTGTTCTGCATCATGATAAAAGATAACGGTCCGGTATTGAGACCCCCGATCGGCGAACTGGCCGCCGGGATCGGTCGGATCGATATGTCTCCAGAAGACATTCAGAAGCCCCTCATAGGATATTCGGGTCGGGTCGTAATGGACCTGAATCGCTTCCACATGGCCGGTTGAACCTTCCGAGACCTCCTGGTAGGTCGGATTTTTCTTGTCTCCACCGGTGTAACCGGAGAGCACCTTGATCACCCCCGGCAATTTATTGAAATCCGATTCACTGCACCAGAAACAACCGCCGGCAAAGGTGGCTGTTTTTGGGGTTGAACTTGGTGTGCTCATTTCTTTTTTCACCTCATGGTTTGATTCTGCGGAGGGTTGACAGGCGGCGGTCAAAGTCACTACCAGAGCAAAAAACGACCAGGCCCCTACCCTCTTTATTCCTGTTAGGATTTTTTGCATTCTTTTAAAAAGGTTCTCCTCTTTTCCTTTGAATTCCCGGAACCGATAATACCTTCCCCCGAATTCTTAAAAGGATCGGTTCAAATTCGCCTGTTCCATAAGATAAGAACTTCCTGAAGAAGTTGCAAGGGAGGATGAACGGCTGACCGATACTTCCGCCGGAGTCAGTTTTTTCGGTTTAGATTCTAAAATCATAAGTCTGAGAATTTATCTCTCACTTTCGATACTAAGGACCAAGTGGGATCTTATTTTTGGGATTGTCCAAAGGGTGACTTATCGCCCAATCCCGGCCAGTCCAGCAAACTTTGACAACCCCAAAAATAAGATCCCACTTGGTCCGTCCCGCAATTTCAAATAGGTTTGGTTAGGAATTTCCTTAAATAAGGAGGAGGCGTCAAAGATGATTCCTTCCGGAACAAAACCTTGAAGTTATCTTCTTTCAAACTCCCGGGCCACCAGTTCCAGATCCTTCATCCCCTCATAAGCGACGATGACTTCATCGAAACCCGCCTTTTCCAGGTCCGTTATCAGTTCGGTCAATCCATCCGGGGATCGAACCGTATTAGGGAAAAAATCCGGTTTGGCCAGGGAGAAGGGAACCAGGACCGCTACCGGAAGAGGGTGGTCTCCAAGATACCGATGCCGCAATTCGTCGGTTTTTTCGCCCCGGATTGTAGAAACCCCGTCGGCAATCCGGGCAGCCGTTTCCCAGCCCGAAGGACCCATGGCCGCCACATAAAGGGGAATTTTCTTTTTCGGCGGTTCCGTCCTCAAGCGGACGGCATCCAATCGAAAAGCCTCTCCTTCAAAACTGGTTCGTTCTCCATTGGTCAGGCGGCGGAGGATGGTCAAGCATTCCTCCAGGGCCTTTTCCTGCTGTTTTATCCCGGCTTTTTCCAAAAAACGGGCGATTCCTTTGCCGAGGGAAAGTGTCAATCTCCCATTGCTTAGAAGCTGAAGCGTGCAGGCCATTTGGGCCATAACCACCGGGTGCCGCGTATAAGGGTTGGTCACACCGAGACCGATATTCAGCCTGGAAGTATGGTGGGTGATCAGGGAAGCCACCAGCCAGGCTTCCCAGGGGGAAACCACCGTATCCGGGACCCAGACCCGGTAAAATCCCTTATCTTCAAGAAGGCTGGCCTGTTCGATGACCTCTGCCAGGGGACAGAGATGGGATAATTCAGCACTGATTTTTATTTTGGACATGTTCTTCCTTTAGACTTACCGCAGACTACTCGCAATCCCTTAGACTTACAATATTTGTTTCCCAGAAATTTTCATGGTCTTTGCTCACCCTCCGGGAAAGCTGGAGGATTATCCGTCCAAAGGGGGTCTCAACTTTTAAGTAACCAAAAAATTTAAATAATTATACTATGGGAAAAAGATAGAAATCAAGCCATGAGACTATCACGAATTCAATCGGATCATCGTTGTTGACAGACCCAAAATTCCAAGTAATATTAGAATTGGGATCATGGGGGGTCAGGAGAACCATTTTCCCTCTCTCCGTCCACCCCAAACCCGCTTCCCGAGATGAAAGGTGGAAATCAACCATGAATAAGGGAACCCCATGAACCGGTCTTTTTCTCTCCTGATCGTCGATGATGAAAGAGTCATCCGCGAAGGGATACAACGGATTCTTTCCAGGGAGAATCTTCGGATTAGCCTGGCTGAAGACGGCCTGCAGGCTTGGGAGGCGATGCAGAAACAACCCTATGATCTGGTTTTGTTAGATCTGATAATGCCCCAGATGGGCGGTATGGAGCTCCTGGAACGCATTAAGAATCGATATCCGGACCAGATCGTCGTTATAATCACCGGACACGCCACCATTGAAGCGGCCGTGGAGGCCATGAAATCCGGGGCCTATGATTTCATCACCAAACCCTTCCTTCCGGATCAACTAAGGCTCTCGCTACGTCGTGCCCTGGAGAAACGAACCCTGGAAATGGAAGCCGTTCAGCTCAGGGAGGAACGGGAAAAAAGCCTCAAAGACATAGCCATGGAAAAAAGCCGGATCCAAACCATCATCCACTGCATGGCCAGCGGGGTCTTAGTCACCGATCGGGACCAGATCGTGGTCCTCCATAATCCGGCCCTGGCTCACCTGTTAAAGATATCAGGGGACCCCCTGGTCGGAAAACCCCTTCCCGACAACCCTTTATTGAAAACCTTGACCGGGTCTATTGCCCAGGTGTTAACCGAGGAAGGCCCCCGGACCATTTCTCTGGAAACGGCTTTGGAGGGTCCGGATCCTGTTTATCTCCGGGCCCACACCGCAGCCGTTACCGGCGACCAGGGAGAAATCCTGGGCTCGGTCTCGGTCATCGAGGACATCACTTATTTAAAAGCTGTGGATCGGATGAAAAATGAATTTGTGGCTATGGTCTCCCACGAACTGAGATCCCCTTTATCGGCAATCCAGCAGCAAATTTCGGTCATCCGGCAGGGGCTGGCGGGTGCCGTAACCGAAAAGCAGCAGGAGCTATTGGGCCGATCCCAGGAACGGGTCGACGGGTTACTGGACATGATTCGAGATCTGCTGGATATTTCAAAAATGGAAACCGGCCGCTCCTTTCAGCAGAAAGAACTCCTGAATCTCTTTCCCCTGGCGGAAAAAACGGTCGCCTTTTTACAACCCCAGGCCGAAGCTAAAAACCAGACCCTAACGCTGCGGACCCAACCGGATCTCCCCCTGATTAACGCCGATCCCCGGGCCATGGAGGAAATACTAACCAATTTGATCTCCAATGCCATCAAATTCACACCGGAGGGCGGGGCCATCCAGGTTCTGTTAAAGCCGGAATTCAACTACCTCCTCATCCAGATTTCCGATAACGGGATAGGCCTTGCTCCGGAAGATCTTCACCGCATCTTTGATAAATTTTATCGGGTGAAGAGCGAAAAAACCCGAAAAATCGTCGGGACCGGACTGGGTTTGCCTATTGTCAAACAACTGGTCGAAGCCCACCTGGGTTATATTCAGGCGGAAAGCCAACTGGATCAGGGAACCGTTTTCAAGGTTCTGATCCCGTCTATTCCCGGAGAAAGGATTCCCGATGGTTCTATCACTGTTGAAACAAAGTGACTTGTTTAAGAAAATCCCAGGGGAAGCGTTGAAGGCCTTGATCCCCCTGGTCCGCGAAAAAACCTTTACCGCCGGGTCTGTTATTTTTTCTCAAAACTCCAAGGCGGAAAAGGTCTACCTTTTGGAAAAAGGGCAGGTAGCCCTGAAAACCTCCCTGACCAACGGACTGGAAATCACCTATGAAATGATTACCCAACGGGGGGATCCTTTCGGTTGGTCGGCCCTGATCGAACCTTATCGTCATATGACCACAGCCCTTTGTCTGGAGGATACCGGGGCCGTCTTTTTCAACCGGAAGGACTTGAGCCGGCTTTTTCCGCAACATCCCCTTCTGGGATTTAAAGTTATGCAGAACTTGTCCGTTCTGATCGCCAATCGACTGGAACGTACCCGGAGATTGCTGGTAGGGCAGATATAGAGTAACGGGGGAAAGGGTCCCACCCGTGGATCCGGCTACAGCCTTCCCTTTTTCCCCTTGACCCGGTTTTCTTCTTATTTTATACTCATTCCTGCTTCGAAGAGCGAGTCCTACCAATCAATCCGCCGTATTCGATTTTTTTTGCAAAAGGAGCTTGGCGAATGGGTTCGGAAACGGAAAACCAGTACTTCTTAAAAGCCGTTGAGGCCTTTAAACGACGATTCGTCGTAATTTCCCCGGAGCATATAATTTTGGCGGTCAACGACCCCGGAGAGGGATTGGATCATTCCAGTGTTATCGGAAAGATTTGTCACCAGGTTTTTTATAATCGCCCGGAACCCTGCCTCCCTTGTCCTATTCAAAAATCAAAAGAAACAGGTCGCCCGGCCCTGCAGCCAAAAACGGGAGATTATACCGACCCGGCGGAAATCCCTTGCCTTTATGTCTACCCGATTTTCAATCAGAACAGCCAGGATAACAGCATTGAAGCCTTCGTCAGCCTGGACTTCGACCTCTCCACTCGTGGTGAGTTCGAAGACAAGGCCCAGAGTTCAAATGCCTTTCTTCGCAACCTGATCCTCAGTGCCGTGGATGGGGTCATAGCCGCCGATAAAAAGGGCCGAATCCTGATTTTCAACGACATGGCCGCTGAACTTTTCGGTTATAGTGTAGAAGAGGCCATGGAAAGCCTGGACATCCGGGACATCTATCCCGATCACAAGGAACTGGAGGTCATGAAGGCCCTGCGCAGCGATGACTACGGGGGCCGGGGTAAACTCCGCTCCTACGAAGTGGAAGTTCTCCACAAGAACGGTGAACACATCCCCATCAATTTGAACGCCTCCATCGTCTATGAAGGGGATCGGGAAGTGGCCACCATCGGTTTTTTTCATGACCAGCGCGGAATCAATCGCATGAAGGCGGAACTGGAGAAAACCCAGATGCAGCTGCTGCAATCGGAAAAGATGGCCTCCCTGGGCAAGCTGGCGGCCGGCGTGGCCCATCAGCTGAATAACCCCTTATCCGGCATCACCCTGTTCACCAAATTGGTCCTGGAAGAATACAACCTGGAAGAGGGTGCCCAAAAAGACCTTTTTCGGGTGATGGAGGATGCCGAACGCTGTCGGGACACCGTTAAGGAATTACTGGAATTCGCCCGCCAGACCAAGCATATCAGACGGCCTCATGATATTAACCGGGCCATTTCCCGGACCCTTTTTTTGTTGGAAAATCAGTCGCTGTTCCAGAACATTATCATCGAAAAAGAACTGGACCCGACTTTGCCGCCCGTCCACAGCGACATCCAGCAACTGAACCATATGTTTATGAACATTATTTTAAACGCCGCCCAGGCTATGGAGGGGAAGGGCCGATTGCAGATTAAAACCCTCTTCCTTCCGGAAAAGGAACAGGTCCGCATCGAAATTTCAGATACCGGCCCGGGTATTCCCGATGAAATCCTGTCGCATATCTTTGACCCCTTTTTCACCACTAAGCAGGAGGGGGAGGGCACCGGACTGGGATTGAGCCTGGTTTACGGGATCGTCCAAAATCAGGGGGGGGAAATTAAAGCCCGGAACCTCCCGGGTGAAGGAGCGACCTTCATCATCGACCTGCCCATTATGCCGAAGGACGACGGAGGAAGCCGAAGTGAATAGAGAGGTCGAGAGAATAAAGATTCTGGTGGTGGACGACGAACGGGACATCCGGGAAGCTTCGGAACGTATCTTAAGCCGCCTTGGTTTTCAATTGGTTACAGCTAAACGCGGGGAAGAGGCCCTCCAGATCTTCGAAGAAGCCCACCCGGCCATCGTCCTTCTTGATTTAAAGATGCCGGGGATGGATGGGATGGAGGTTCTCAAACGACTCCGGGAAAAGGACCCTTCCCTGCTGGTGATTGTAATCACCGGCTATGCCACGGTTGAAACGGCCATTGAGGCCATGAAACAGGGGGCTTATGATTTTATTTCCAAGCCCTTTGAGCCGGACCAACTGCGCATCGTCGTTAACCGGGCGGCCGAAAAAATCCGCCTGACCAGGGAGGCCCAAAAGCTGGAACAGGAAAAAACAAGAACCTTATCCGATTTGGATACCGAAAAGAGCCGCCTTCGCACCATCATTGAATCCTTGCCGGACGGCGTCATGGTCACCAACACCGGCGGTCAGGTGGTGCTGATCAACCCCTCCTGCAAACATATGCTGAGGTTGTCCCCGGAAACGGTGGCCGGCCGGCCTATCCAGGACTATGTCCTGGATGAATCCCTGTGCAAACTGGGCCTGGATATTTCCAAAGGGAAATACGTGGATTATGGGGATATCCCCGAACACGAGTTCACCCTGACCGATGGGACCTACCTGCGGGCCATAGCCCAGCCGGTATTGGGTGAAAGAAAGGAGTGTCTGGGGGCCATTATCAATTTCATCGATATCACCTCCATGAAGACCCTGGACCGGCTAAAGTCTGAATTTGTGGCCAAGGTTTCCCATGAATTGCGGTCTCCTCTTTCCACCATTCACGAACAGATCGCCCTGGTCGTCGGCGACCTGGTGACCAGTCATCCCCAACAGCACCAGCACCTGCTGTCCCGGGCTAAGGAGAAAACCCAGGGGTTGATTTCTTTGATCGGTGATTTGCTCGACTTATCGCGCATCGAAGAAGGGATCACCGGCCGGAAACCGGAACCGGTTCGGGTGGAAGAATTGTTAAAAGGCATCGTTGATTTCCTATCGACCAGGGCCTCGGCCAAAAACCAGACCCTTTCCCTCCAGGTCTTGTCACCCAACTTGCCGGAAATCAATGCCGACCCCTTGGCGCTGGAAAGCATTTTCGGAAACCTGATCACCAACGCCATCACCTATACCCAAGAAGAGGGCCGCATTCGGGTTGAATTGGACCGGGCCGGAATCAATCTCAGGGTTAAAGTGGTGGACAACGGCTTCGGCATCGACGAAAAATACATCGACAAAATTTTCGATCGCTTTTACCGGGTCAAAGATGAAAGAACCCGTTATATCACCGGGACCGGGCTTGGACTACCCATCGTCAAGGGATTGGTGGATTCTCTGGGGGGGATCATAGAGGTTAGCAGCACGCTGGGGGAGGGATCAACCTTCACCGTCCTGCTTCCGGTCCAACAGAGTTAAACCGTCATGTCCCGTCAGGGACGTGACACCACGAATCATGGAAATAGATAGGATCAAAGAGTAGCCTCGAATCCTATTTTCGTATCAAATAGGGTCTTGACCTTCTCCCCCGTTCTCGTGTAAAGCGTTTAGAAACTCCTCCGGGGGGACCTGTAATCCGGTCCACAAGGCAAAGGCCCTTCGGGCCTGGTAAGCCAAAGCCGACAAACCGTCCATGAAACGAATGCCTTTGGCCCGGGCCAGCTCTTCCCAAAAATTTCTGGGGCGTCCATAATTAAGGTCAAAAACCAGCTCACACCCTGGAATTTCGAGTTGGCTCACCAGATCAGCCATTTCCGGGGATTCGTCACTGCTGGAAACAGCGGTGGCATTGACGACAATATCCACGGGTAGCGGACGCTCGGAAAAAGAGGAAAGGTCCAGCGGTTCTCCCCCCAAGGTGTTAATGAGGCTTCTGGCCTTTTCCATTTGACGCCCGGCGACAAAAATGGTGGCGGCCCGCAACCAGTTTAAAATAAACACTACCGCCCTGGCCGCGCCACCGGTTCCGAATACCAGCGCCGACTTTCCATCCACCTCAAATCCCGCCTCCGTCAGGGCATCCATGACACCGATGGCGTTGGTATTATACCCCTTCAAACGATCCCCGTCCCGAACGATGGTATTGACCGCCCCGATGATATTGGCCCCCTCGGAAAGGACATCCAACAAAGGGATAACGGCTTCCTTATAGGGAACGGTAATGTTGGCCCCCGCCATATGTAATATCCGGATACTCTGAATCGCCTGTCCGAGATCCTGGGGTTTGACGACGAAGGGGACGTAGGTCCCGTTAATCCCCTGTCTCTTCAAAACCCTGGAAAACATGATCGGGGATTTTGATTGTCCCGCCCGTTCGTCGCTGAGGATACAGAAGACCTTCATGATAGGAATCCAAAAGAGGGTTCAAAGTTCAAGGTTCAAGGTTCAAGGTAAAACCTGCCCCTTAGACCTCGCACCTTACACCTTATACCCGTCGTTAAAGCCCCAGCAATCTCTTCAGACTTTTGCTGATTTCTTCGGCGGAAGCCGGTTTACTGATATAATCATCGGCTTCCGTAGCCATGCCGTCGTAGTGGGAATAGCGGGTGGAGGTCACATGAGAGGCCACGGCTGTCAGCAGGATAATAGGGATATCCCTATATTGGTCATCCTTTTTGAGTTCTTTGCAGACGGCATATCCGTCTTTTTCAGGCATCATCACATCCAACACAATGGCATCGGGCGGATTGGAACGAACCTTTTCCAGACCTTCCACTCCATTGTAAGCCACCTCGACTTTGAAACCCTCTTTTTCCAAATTACCCTGGACGATGGTTGCGAAATCCGGTTCATCGTCCACGACTAAAATTCTCTTTGGCTGATTCATCATGCCCTCCCTGTCTAGCTCCCATTAAGTTACAAAAATTGTTAACGATTCAACGTCATTTTTGAAGACCGGTTTAAGGTGCAAAGCGGGTATGAATTTTCTGCCTGTATTTTGAACTTTGAACCTTGAACTTTGAACTTTGAACTATTTTTTATTCCACCTTCGGTCTCGGATATAGACCCGCCCGTTCTACGATTTCAGGGACCATCTCCTCCCATTCAATGGCCATGATGTGAAATCCGGCCACTCCTTTAACTTCTTTCAGACGTTGGATGGATTCAATACAGATTTTGATCCCCTCTTCGGCCTGTTTTTCTTTGGGGGTATCCGCCAGACGCTTGACGACCGCATCCGGCACATCCATACCGGGCACCCGGTTCTTCATGTAGCGGGCCATCCCGGCTGATTTCATCGGGGTCAACCCGGCCAAAATATAAACCTGTTCGGTTAATCCCCGGTCCCGGGCCTTGCCCAGCCAATCTTCGAATTTGTCGAGATTATAGATGCATTGGGTTTGGATAAACTCGGCCCCGGCGGCCACCTTCTTGGCCAGCCTCGGCACACGGATTTCATAAGGATCGGCAAAAGGATTGGCCGCCGCTCCGACGAACATCCGTGGAGGACGTTGGATCGGGTCCCCCCCCAGAAACTTGCCCTCGTCCCGCATATGTCTGACCGTCTGGATGAGCTGCATCGAATCGAGGTCATGAACATTCTGTCCCTGGGCACAGTCTCCGAAACTTTGATGATCGCCGGAAAGGCAGAGCAGGTTATGGATGTCGAATGAGGCCGCTCCCAAAATATCGCTTTGAAGGGCGATTCGGTTGCGATCCCGGGTCACCATCTGCAAAACCGGTTCGAGGCCCATCAGCTTAAGGCGAATACAGGCGGCCAGACTGCACAAACGGGTCATGGAGGTCTGGTTATCAGTTACATTGATGGCGTCGACATGATTTTTTATCATTTCGGCCTTACGGACAATCACTTCTGGATCACTGCCGCGGGGGGGGCCGCATTCGGAAGTGACAGCCATTTGTCCGGAAGCCAAAATTTTTTCCAGTTTACTCGGGGTTTTGGCCTTCATAGCTTCAAATCCTCCCTGATCACTTTTCGAGGTCCGCCGGCCCGTTCGCTGGACCAGTCTTTAATAGGGGTTATTTTTTCATAGTCGTCCATACGACCCAAAGCCTTCAGCCGGTCGATGATCAATTGCCAGCCGCAGGGGACCTCCTTACTGATCTCACATTTGCCGGCCGTCGATCCGCCGCAAGGTCCGTTCAGGATCCGCTTGGCGCAACGGGAAACCGGACAGATGCCCCCCGAAATGGCCAGCAGGCACTGGCCACAACCCTGGCAGCGTTCGGACCAGATCCCCCGGGCTTCGTTGGCCCCCATGAACAGAGTGTTCACCCCGGGATAAACCGGTTTGGTCTGATACTTCTCGGCGGTAAATTGGACTCCGACCCCGCAGGCGATTGACACCACCGACTCGTAGTGATCGATGCTGTCCCGGATCTCCTCCAGGTACTCATGATCGCACTGGCGCTCCAGGGTCCTTTCTCCGATATTGACCTCCCGCCCTTGCTGCAAAAAATGCATACGGAGAGCGGAGGCCAGAAGTCCCACCTCCTTCTTCCCTCCCACCTCACAAACCGTGACACATTCATTGCAACCTAAGACGAGAATGCTTTGACAGTCTTTGACGTAATCAATGATCTCTTCTATCGGCTTTTTATCAGCTACAATCATCGCTATGAACCTCCATTTCCGCGGATCGGCAGACCGGCCTGGAATGCGGCTAATGAGCCGTACCGGCGGTTTGGTTCTGACCCGGCTGGGCTTTTTTCTGCTTTCTTAAAACCTCTCGGATCGGATTCGGCCCGGCTTCGAGAACCCGGGCATGCATTTCCTCGGCAAAACGGGCAAACATGGGGCCATCGCTGGAAGACAGGTTGTACATCTGCAACCGCTGGCCTCCGATTCCTATAGAGTCCAATATTTTCCGGATTTGTTCCACCCGGGCTTTGGCCCTGAAATTCCCCTTTTCGTAATGACAGTCTCCCTCCCGGCATCCCACCAAATACACCCCGTCGGCGCCCTTTTCAAAAGACCGCATGATATGTAAGGCGTCGACTTTGCCAGTGCAGGGAACCCGAATGATCTTGATGCTCGTCGGATAAACCAAGCGCATCGAACCTGCCAGGTCCGCGGCTGTGTACCCTCAGAAATTACAACAAAAGGCTATGATGATCGGTTTAAAATCTTGACTCATAAAGCCCCCTCCAACAAAGTGTCGATCTTGCATAAAAGCTGATCGTCTTCATACCAGTTAAGTTCGATAGCCTTGGCCGGGCATTCAGCCGCACAGATACCGCAGCCGTGGCACAGGGCCTCGTCAATCTCGCTGAAGCCTTGGGCATTGATCCGGGGCACCCCGTAAGGACAGGACCGGACACAGATGAGGCAGGCCGCGCATAAATCGCCCTTGACCTGGGCGATTACGGCCGAAAGGGTCAATTGTTTTCGGGACAGGAAGGTTGTCGCCCGGGAAGCCGCGGCTTGCGCCTGGGCGATGGTTTCCTTTATCAGTTTCGGACTGTGGGCGCTTCCGCAGACGAAAATCCCTTCCGTGGCCATATCCACCGGACGCAGTTTGACATGGGCCTCCATAAAGTAACCCTCGGCGGTTTGAGCCAACTTGACGATGGAAGCCAGTTCTTCGTTTTCGTTGGCCACCATTCCGGCACTCAGAGCCAAAAGATCGACCTTCAACTGCAGGTCCCGATCCAGGATCAAATCCCTGAAAGTCAAAACCAGTCCGTCTTCCGCCTGCGCCACTTGGGGAGGTGATTCCGGATCGAATCGGAAGAAGACCACCCCTTGCTCCCGGGCTTCTTTGTAATAGGTTTCCAGCAATCCATAGGTCCGGATATCGCGATAAAATATGAATACCTCGGCCTCGGGATTCAGTTTTTTTATCTTAAGCGCATTTTTAATGGCACTTTGACAGCAGATGCGTGAGCAATTGGGGTTTTCCTCGTTCCTGGAGCCGATGCACTGGATCATGGCCACCCGGTTTAAATTTTGAGCGCCCTGTTCTTTCAGATGCCTGGCCAGCTCCACCTGGGTCATTACTTTTTCGCTCTGATCGTAATCATATTCACGCGGCCGGTATTCGGAAGCGCCGGTGGCGACAATGGTTACCCCGTGATTGATCTTGCGCTGGTAGGGACCCGGTCCGACCAGCACTTCGGTGGTGAAGTTGCCCTGGAAACCGGAAAAGCCGACCACTAAAGCCTGGGTCAGCACCTGAATCAGAGGATGGGTCGTCACCCGCTCCATCAGTCCCTTCAGATAGGTCTGGACATCATCTCCCTCGATGGTGAAAGTCAACCGGTTGGCCATGCCTCCCAACTGTTTTTCTTTTTCAACCAACACCACTTCATACCCCTGATCAGCCAGGCCCAGGGCCGCGTTCATCCCGGCTACCCCGCCGCCGAGAACCAGGGCCCGCTGGTTGACGGTGATGACTTTCTCTTGCAGCGGATTAAGGGTTCCGGCCCGCGAGACGGCCATGCGGATCAGTTCCCGGGCCTTATCGGTCGCCTGGCCGGGATCTTCGGAGTGGACCCAGGAATCCTGGTTGCGGATATTGGCCATTTCCAGGAGATATTTGTTTAAACCGCAACTCTGAAGGGTATCCATGAAGATGCCTTCATGGGTCTTCGGGGTACAGGCGGCCACCACCACCCGGTTGAGCCGGTGCTCCCGGATGCTTTCTTTCATGATTTCCAAAGAATCCTGGCTGCAGGAAAACAGGTTTTGTCGGGCGTAAACCACATGGGGCAGCCCCCGTTCCGGACATCGGCCAGTTTAATCCCGGCCAGGCAAGCTGCGGCACTGGCTTCGGTAACCGAACCGGGGATATCCTTAGGTCCCTGAAAGACGCCGCAGGCATAGACGCCGGGACGGGAAGTTTCAATAGGCGCAAAGGTCGGCGTCTTGACAAAGCCGTATTGATCCAGATCCAAGCTGAGCCGACGGGCCAGTTCTTTGGATGATTCCGGCACCTGGAGCCCCACGGAGAGGATAATTAGATCAAAGGATTCTTCATGAATCTGGCCGTTTTCATCCGCATAGCGGAGATACAGATCCCCTTCTTCAGCAATTTCATCAAGGGAATGAACCCGGGCTTTGATAAAACGCACCCCGGCTTTGTCCCTGGCCCGCAAATAATACTTCTCGTAATCTTTTCCGAAGGTACGAATATCCATATTGAAAATGGTGCAGTCCAAATCACCCTTGGCATGCTCCTTGGCCATCATGGCATCCTTGATGGCGTACATACAGCAAACGGAAGAACAATAGCTGTTCCCGCAGTGGTCGGTGTCTCTGGACCCGATGCATTGAAGCCAGGCAATTTTTTGCGGCTCTTTTCCGTCGGAGGGGCGGATCAGGTGCCCCTGGGTCGGGCCGGAGGCACTTAGTATCCTCTCAAATTCAAGGCTGGTCAGGACATTGGGATTCCTGCGATATTGATAGAGCCCTTCCAGAGGGGAAGGGTCGTAGGGCCGGCTGCCCGTGGCCAAGACCACCGATCCGACCTCGATTTCCCTTTCTACCACCGTCTGATTATGGTCAATGGCTTGGGCCAGACAGACTTCCAGGCATTGGTAGCATTCGGAGCAGACACCGCATTTCAGGCAGCGACTGGCTTCCTGCCGGGTGTCGCTTTCCCGATAACCCAGCTGGACCTCGTTAAAATTTTGGATCCGCTGGTCGGCCGGGGCATGGGACACCCTGGCCCGGGCCTGAGGGATCACCCCCTCGAGGGGGACGTCCATGACACCCTCCCACTGAGCCGGTCGACCCTGCCGGAGATCGAGCCCTTGCAGAAAGCGATCCATAGATAGGGCCGCTTCTTTCCCGGCCCCGATGGCCTCGACCACGGTTCGCGGACCGCTGACGGCATCCCCACCGGCGAAGATATCCGGATCGTTGGACTGGAGGGTCAGCGGATCGACCTGGAGAGTACCCCAGGCCGTGAGAGCGCAGGCGCATTCTTCGGTCAGACAGGCCCAGTCGGATTCCTGTCCGATGGCCGGTATGACGGCATCGACTTCAATAAGGAATTCACTCCCGGCGATCGGTTCCGGACGGCGCCGGCCGCTTTGGTCCGGTGCTCCAAGGGCCATCCGGATACACTCAATGGCCTTGACCCGGCCGGCTTCGGCAATCACCCGTACCGGGTTGGTCAGGGTCATAATCTCAATCCCCTCGGCCTGACATTCTTCAATCTCTTCGGCATTAGCCGGCATCTCTTCCAGGCTTCGCCGGTAGATAATAAAAGGATGGGCGCTGCCGGTACGCCGGGCGGTCCGGACCGCGTCCATGGCCACATTACCGCCACCGACGACAGCCACCCGGTCTCCCAGCTTGATTTTATGGCCGAGATTAACTTCCCGGAGAAAATCCAGACCCGGATAGACCCCTTCCAGCTCCTCCCCTTCAATACCCAGGGCCTTACAAACCTGGGAACCGATCCCCAGAAAAAAGGCTTTATATCCCTGCCGCCGCAGTTGCCCGATGGTAAAATCCTTGCCAATCTCCACACCGGTCTTAAATTCCACGCCCAGGTCACGAATGGTCTGGATTTCAGCTTCAATGATGGTACGGGGCAACCGGTAGGCAGGAATGCCGACCGTCAGCATCCCTCCCAGAACCGGCAGTTTTTCAAATACGGTGACCGGATACCCTTCCATGGCCAGAAAGTAGGCGCAAGTCAGCCCGGCAGGCCCGGCTCCGATGATGGCCACCTTCTCCGGCTTGGATTCTTTTTTCCGGGGTATAAAGGGCCGGCCGCTTTTTCGATCCCAGTCGGCCAGAAAGCGGTGAAGATTCATGATGGCCAGGGGATCGTCGACCGACTGGCGGGTACAGGCCGCTTCACAGGGGTGGTGGCAAACCCGGCCGCAGACCCCGGGGAAAGGATGGTCCTTTTTAAACAACTCCACGGCTTCAGAATATTTTTGGGCATTGATGAGAGCGATATATCCCTGAACGCTCACATGGGCCGGGCAGGTGACCCGGCAGGGAGCGTTTCCCCGCTTGGTGATGGCATACCCGCCGGGGATAGCCTGGGGGTATCTCTTATAAGCGGCCTTGCGGCTGGCCAAACCTTCATCATATTCGTTGGGCAGCTCTATGGGACAGACCTTGCTGCATTCACCCCAGCTGGTGCACTTGGATAAATCCACAAAGCGGGGTTGCTGCCGGAGCCGGGCCTTGAAAATTCCCGGCTCTCCATCCAGTCCAAGGACTTCGGTATTAGTCAAAATTTCGATGTTCAGGTGCCGGCCGACCTCGACCAGTTTGGGCGAGATAATTCACATGGCACAGTCATTGGTGGGAAAGGTCTTATCCAACTGGGACATCAATCCACCGATAGCCGAAGATTGCTCCACCAGATAGACATAGTAGCCGGAATTGGCCAGGTCCAGGGCCGATTGCATTCCGGCGATCCCGCCCCCGACTACCATCACCGAACCGATGACCCCTTGACCTTCGTTTCCCACAGGAGGTTTGAAGCCTTTTTCAGTTTTCGATTCCATTGGTCCTTCCCTCTAAATTCCTTCGATGATTTCCGGCAGCTTATGTTCCCATCCGATCGTGGAAAGATAAACGCCGCTGTATCCCTGATTCTTGAGCTCTCTGGCCATATCGCCTGCGATTTGGACACACTCGCGCACTTTATCCGGTGCCCTGCCAATCCGGTCGATAACGGCCTCCGGGATGTGGATATGCGGCAGGTTTCGGACCATATATCGGGCCATCCCCAACGATTTGAGAAGCATCACGGTTGGAATGACGGCTACTTTGCCGAAATCAATGCGTTTTTTATAAGGTTCAAGCAAAGTGAGGTCGAAGACAGGAGAAGTGACCAAAAACCGGGCCCCGGCCTCAACCCTTTTCATCATCTCTTCCACTTCCATCTCCGTTGATTTTCCTTTGGCACCGGCTTCGGTGGTTGAACCGATTAAGAAGTCCGGTGCACCGGCCAGTTCAATCCCCGCCATATCCTTCCCCTGGTTAAGACGATTAACCGTTTTGATCAACTCGAAAAGATCGAGGTCGTAGACTGAACGGGCCTGGTGATGGTCTCCAAAGCTGGGATCTTCTCCACCCACGGCCATGACGGTATTGATTCCCAAAGCATGAGCCGCCAGCAAATCCCCCTGGATCGCCAGACGGTTTCTGTCCCGGCAGCAAACCTGAAATACCGTCGGCAGATCCTCGTTCTGTAAGACCATGGCCCCTCCCAGGGAACTCATGCGCATTACGGCATTACTCATTTCCGGCACGACGTAGGCATCGACTCCTTCTTTAACCCGTTTGGCATTAGAGAGCATCTCAGAGACATCTACCCCTTTGGGCGGCTCCATTTCTGCCAAAACAACAAATTCTCCTGTCTCGATTTTGTCCTTTAACCCCATGGCTTGCCTCCGATTTTATTGAAAAAATCCCCCTGATAGGGAAAATTTTGTAAGACTGATGAGTTGGGTCGTCAGACTAAACCGCCATGCCCCGTCTTTTGGGCGTGGCACCACGAATCATGAAAACAGAGTTAATTCGACTCCGAACTCTAATTTCGTATTAGATGATTTATCTAACAAAAAGTGTGCCACAAGGAAGAAAAAGGCTGACAGTTATTTTATTAATGTAATTTCAATTAGTTATATTGAAGAGAGTGGAAGGGTGAATGGATGTTGCAATATTTTTAAAACTATGCCATTATGGCCTATCCATTGTTATTTTATTTGATATCAAAATGTTATTTTACTATGCCATTTAGGCATAGGCCATAATGGCATAACTAAGGAGGCAGTTATTTCAGCTCGAATACTCATTGTTGATGACGACTGGGATTTTCTCGAATTGATGAAAGCCAGATTGGCCGGAGCCGGCTTTCATCAGGTCCGGATCGAGGATGACCCCTTAAAAGCGGCAGCTATGATCCAGGCCGAAGAGATTTTCGACATAGCTCTGATTGATATAACCATGCCGGAAATGGACGGGCTTCAGTTGCTGGATATTGTAAAAAACAACAGCCCGAGAACCGAATGCATCATGGTTACCGCGGTAAACGATGTGCGGGTGGCTGTCCAGTGCATCAGAAAGGGGGCTTACGACTACCTGGTTAAACCGATCAGCGAAGAGGACCTTGTCTTTTCACTCAGGCGGACCCTGGAAAAAAAGCGGCTTCTTGAGATACTGGACCTTGAAAAAAGAACCGCCCTGCCGGTCCTGTCTAATCCCGAGGCTTTTCAATCCATCCTCACCCGATCACCGTCTATGATGCGGTTGCTCAAAGAAGCCGAACTCCATGCCGGCAGCGAGGTGCCAATTCTGATAACCGGTGAAAGCGGCACCGGCAAAGAGCTTCTGGCCCGGGCGATTCATGCGGTAAGCTCCCGCGCCCGTTACCCCTTCATGCCGGTCAACATGGCGGCAGTCAATGCCGGTCTCTTTGAGGCCGAGTTTTTCGGCCATACCCGGGGGGCCTTTACCGGTGCGGAAAAAGAGCGGGTCGGATATTTGAAGCATGCCAATCATGGAACCCTGTTTCTGGATGAGATCGGAAATCTTCCTTTGGAAATGCAGGGGAAACTTTTGAGGGTTCTGCAGGATGGGGAATATACTCCCCTGGGCTCCAACATCAGCCAGAAGGTTGATGTGCGGTTTATAGCTGCCACCAATGAAAACCTGGAGCTGCTGATATCTGGGAAAAATTTTCGCAAGGACCTCTACTATCGTATCAAAGGGGGATGGCTGCATCTGCCGCCTCTCAGGGAGAGACCGGAAGACCTCCCTCTGCTGGTGGACCATTTTCTGGACGAATACCGGAACGGAGGGACAGGCTGTCACCTTGACGAAGAAGCCTTTGGACTTCTCCGGCATTACAAATTTCCCGGTAACATCCGGGAATTGAGATCGATCATCCAGTCTGCCGTCAATCTCGCCCAAGGGGGTCCCATTACCAAAGCCATGTTTCCGGCCCCCCTGCGGGAGATACAACCCGTCACCAGCTATTCAGCAGAAGGAGATTCCCAGGTCATCGTCTCTCTGCCCGAGTATGAAAAGGCCTATATTCTAAAGGTCTACCGGCAGTTGAATAACAATAAATCCCGTACTTCCCGCCTTCTGGGAATAGGTATGAACACCCTGAGGCGAAAACTGAAATATTATAATATTCCCTGATCGAATGTGCTATTAAGGTTCCTAGGCCTCGGCCGGAGTTCCCCCGGAGGCTCGGAATGTAGAAATCCCCTCTCTTAAGAAGGACCCCAAAATGAAAAAAATAAAACTGGGTGGGATCATTGAGCATACGGGTCTAAGTCTGATCAGCATAGAGAATATTCCGGCCCACCATCCAGGTATAGCCGGCCTGACCTTCCAGTCCCTGAGCCGCCGGGGTATCAATGTTGAATTTATTATCCAGGGACAAAATCGGAAGGGTATAAGCCAAATCCTTTTCTGCGTATCCCGGACTAAAAGTGAAGAAGTCATGGTTATTCTGAACCAAATCAAGTCCCGGATCGGGGACCCGGAATTTATGGTTGATTCCGAGATAGCGGTCGTTTCCATTTTCGGACCCCATTTTCGAGAGACCCCGGGTATCGCCGCTACCTTCTTCACAGCGCTAAATTCAAAAGGTATTAATTGCCTGGCTATCAGCACCTCCATTTCCACCGTTTCCTGCGTTATCCCATCCTCAAGATTGTCCGATGCCATAAAAGCCATTGGAGAGGTCTTCGATGTCCCGGGAGAAGAGTAATGAATTAAAAATTCAAAAGGCAAATTTCAAAATGCAGAATGCAAAATTGCTGGTCCAGGTTATGGTTGACTTTGCACTTTGCTTTTTACATTTTAAACTTTAAATTCGGAAAGCGGAAATAAGGGTTTTCAACTTGTCTTTTGAGATAAAAAGTGGTAGGATTTGGCCAAAATTTAAAATTACCAATTTGGAAATCATGGGTCAGCTACAAGGAGGTTGAATGGATAAAAAGAGAATTTTAATTGTTGATGACGATCCGGATCTGGTGGAAACCGTCAGTATGATGCTCGAATCCAAGGGATTTGCCACCCTTCCGGCCTATGGTGGAATCGAGGGCTTGGATAAAGCCCGAAAGGAAACACCCGATTTGATCGTTTTAGATGTCATGATGCCTGATAAGGATGGCTATACCGTCTGTAACGAGCTAAAAAAAGATCCAGTTTTAAAGGAAATCCCGATTATCCTGTTGACCGCCATCGGAGATCATATCACTTCCACCACCTATACCTTACGCGGGGGAATGGAGACCTTTGCCGATGATTTCTTTCAGAAGCCTGTCAATACCCAATCTTTGGTCAATCGAATCGAACAATTATTAAAATAATAAATAAAATCTAACCAAACCTATTTGAAATTGCGGGATGGACCAAGGGGGAGATGGAAGGAAGGTTTCATTAATTCCTATGGATCGTTATTCCATTTCTCCCCCACCTCCCGTGGAATTATAAAATCTCTCGTTTGAAACCCCCCAGGTTAGTCTGTTCCTTCCCAAGCTCAATATTTTCCTAAACTTTTTCATAGATAATCCCGATAAATATATTGAGAAAGCCCAAAATTTCTTTATTTCTATGGACGCCCCTGATGAAAATCTCTGTTCCCTTCGAAAACCTTGAACCGGGAATGGTATTAGCCGAACCGGTTTTAAACCGGTTGGGACAAATATTATTAGGTAAAGGGAGTACCTTATCCCCCCGCCATATGACTGTATTAAAAACCTGGGGAATTCGGATGGTTGACATCAAAATTGGGGGAGACCAGAACAAGGCCCCCCTCTTGGACAGGGATATTCAAAAACGTGCTTTAGCCCGGATAAAAAAACGCCTGCTTTGGCATCCTCACAGTCCCATAGAAGAAGAAATCATCAATCAAGCTATTCAGCAGGTTATTAAACGTTCCCTTACCGGAAGTTCTTCCGACCAGGGCATTTAATGAATTTAAAGAGGATATCATTATCATGGAGCTGGTAAGCAACCTCATAAAAAACATTAAGGAGTTTTCAACCCTACCCACTGTCTACTCTTCCTTGGTGGATATCCTGGCCGATCCCAAATCAACAGCTCATGACGTTTCCAATATCATAGCTTGCGATCAAGCCTCCACCACCAAAATCTTAAAAGTCGTCAATTCTCCATTTTATGGCTTTTCAGGGCAGATCGATACGGTCTCTCGGGCCATTTTTATTCTTGGCTTCAATGAAATTTATAATCTGATCCTAGCTTCCTATCTCATGGATTTCTTTGTTAAAAAAGAGGCTGTCTTGGATTTCCGGCCTGTTGATTTCTGGGGCCACTCAATCGCCGTTGGGATTGCCTCCAGGCTGATCGGCCAAAAGCTGGGCCTGCCTAACCAAGAGAACTATTTCGTAACCGGGGTATTGCATGATATCGGCAAGCTGGTCTTTTTTGAATTTTTAGAAGATCAATTTGCCGCCGCCCTGGCCCTTTCTAAAAAAACCCAACAATCTCTTCAAGCCGCCGAGATGACGGTTTTTGGAATAGATCACTCCGAGACAGGAGCCCTCCTTGCTGAAAGATGGCGGTTCCCCTCTTCCATAGTTCAGGCTATCCGCCATCACCAGACCGGAATCGTCCCGGGGAAAACCGATGAACTGACCGCTGTCATTCATCTGGGTAATATCTTTTGCCGGGCCTTGGAATTAGGTTATCCGGGGGATGATTTCATCCCTCAGCCCAATCCTTACGCCCTGGATATTATAAATGCTCAGCCGGATTTGCTGAAAGAAATAACCCCTTCTCTACTGACTAATTATAAGGAAACCACTCAATTCCTGTTATAAACCGTCATTCCCCGCAGGGGCGTGACACCACGATCCGCTCGACTTCGTCGAGCTTTAGAAGAGGCTTCCTGTGGAAGCCGGGACATGAAAATAGGACTGGGCGAGAGAAGGATAGAATCCTATTTTCATATTAAACCGATAAACGGCCGGAGAAGATGATTCCAAGCAAGGCGGTTTCCATCACTAAAAAGAGTGAAGAAATAAATAAGGACTGGGAAAGTTTTCTTCAAGTCCTGGTCACTTATCTGGGTCATGGGTCCGAATCCGAGTTCGAAGCCAACGATATCCGCTCCGAATTAGAGGTTTTTTTAAATTTACCCTTCAGCCAGGCGGTCTCTCTTTTTTTACATAATGAAGGGACCTTTGAATTTAACCACCACCTTTCCTGTCCCGACTGGATTGACGCTTTAGCCCAAAAACAATTTGCCGCCCTGGTTTATCAGGGGAAAATAGCCCAGGCCCTGAATTCCGATCAGGGATATGTGACCTTTCCCCACCCGGATTTGATGGGTGGAAATCATATTCTCATCCTGCCTTTAACCGTTCCCTCCGAAATCCTGGGCCTGCTTCTGATCTCCCTCAAACGGCCGATCGGAACTTGGGGGCAGGGCTTGTTGAAACTTGGTCTGCTTCAGGCCCGACAATTAGCCTTCTCCTTAAGTCAAAAGACCATGACTCGGCGCTTAAACAACCATCAGGCCCTGCTGAAACAGAAAATAGCCGAGAGAACTCAGGGTCTGGAGCAGTCTCAAAGGGAGTTAAAAACCGTTTTGGATTCCATTAAAACGGGCGTCATTATCATTGACCAGGAAACGCACCAAATTATCAACGCCAATAAAACAGCCCTGGAGATGATGGGCCACCCTAAAGAGGCTGTCCTGGATTCTTCCTGTCATTCCTTCTGTTCCTTGGAAAATACTCAATGCCCTATCGGATCTAATCCAAACCGCGGACTGGAGCATTCCGAAACTCTTCTGCCCAAATCCAATGGATTATCCATCCCGATTCTGAAATCGGCGGTGCCTGTGATCTTGGGTGGTCGGACTTGCCTGATTGAAAGTTTTGTTGATCTGTCGGAACATAAACACCTGGAAGGGCAATTTTATCAATCACAGAAAATGGAAGCCATCGGGAGGTTGGCCGGGGGAGTGGCCCACGATTTTAACAATTTCTTGATGGCCATCATGGGCTATTGTGATCTGACCCTGACCGGGATGGGGCGAGGCACTCCGACCCGGCACTTCGTTGAAGAGATTAATAGGGCGGCGGACCGGGCCGCGTCATTGACCCGTCAGTTATTGGCCTTAAGCCGCAAACAGGTGCTCCAACCTTTGCTGCTGGACCTAAACTCCGTACTTTCCGATATCAAGAAGATGCTCCTGCGTATTATGGGAGAGGATATCGAATTGATTACCCGATTGGAAGAAAATCTGGGGCCTATCAAGGCCGATAAAGGACAAATCGAGCAGGTGATCATGAACTTGGCCATCAACGCCCGGGATGCCTTGCCGAAGGGCGGAAAACTGATCATTGAAACGTCCAATTGCGACTTGGATTTTCTCCACCAGGAATGTCACCCGGTGGTCTCCCCCGGGGCCTACGTCGTCCTGACGGTCAGTGATACCGGAGAGGGCATGGATAAAGAAACCCAGTCTCAAATCTTTGAACCCTTCTTCACTACGAAGGGGGTTGGCCTGGGAACAGGCCTGGGCCTTTCCACCGTTTATGGAATTGTTAAACAAAGCGGTGGAACCATATGGGTCTATAGCGAATTGGGACAGGGAACAACCATAAAAATATATCTCCCCCGGGCTTCAGGGCCTTTGGGAAATGCCGAAACGGTCTCTGCGCCATTAACCATCCCCCGGGGATCGGAAACAATTTTATTGATTGAAGATGAAGTCATGGTTCGAAATTCTATAAAAGAGGGGCTGGAGATGACCGGCTATCAAGTCCTGGATGCCTCCAACGGACAGGAAGCCTTAAGGATGGCCCAAAGTTTTCAAGATCCTATCCATCTGGTGTTAACCGATGTGGTTATGCCCGGCCTGAATGGACTGCAGGTGGCCGAATCTTTAACGGCTTGGCATCCTGAAACCAGGGTCCTCTATATGTCCGGATATCCGGACGACGCCTTTCTCCGAAAAGGTCTGATTCAAGAAAAAACCGACTTCCTTCAAAAACCTTTCACGCCCAAAGCCCTGGCTTTCAAAGTCCGGGAAATATTGGACGCCCCGGCTAAACCGTCACGTCCTGACAGGGACTGACACCACCAAATATTGAAATAGGCACATTGAGTGAAGCCCCCTATTTTCGTGTTGACGATAAGAGCCGGCCTTTTACCTTTTTCCCTTTTACCTTTTGCCTTTTACCTTTTGCCTTAATAGCTGTCCCCCGGCCCGGCATTCTTAATCCTGGCGGAAACCTTGGATGAAAATTGCTTAAAATTTTCCCTGAACCTGGCGGCCAAATCACGAGCCTTGACGTCATATTCGCGGGGTAGGCGCCAGGTGGATCGGGGTTCGAGGATTTCCTCGGGCACCCCGTTGCAGTATTGAGGGATATCCAGCCTGAAAATAGGATCGGTCTGGGTAGGCACATCGTCCAGCTTCCCCGCCAGGGCCTGGTGGATCATTGCCCGGGTATAGGCAATCTTGATCCGCCCTCCGACCCCGAAAGGCCCGCCGGATAGTCCGGTATTGACCAGCCAGCATTTCACCTTATGACTTTTAATTCGTTCCCCTAAAAGTCCGGCGTAAACCGTTGGGGGCAGGGCCATAAAGGGGGCGCCGAAACAGGTGCTGAAGGTGGCCTGAGGTTCTTTCCCCAATCCTTTTTCCGTCCCGGCTACCTTGGCGGTATACCCGGAAAGGAACTGATACATGGCTTGCTCCGGGGATAACTTGGCGATGGGGGGCAAAACGCCAAAGGCATCATAAGTGAGCATGATGATATTCCGGGGATGACCGGCCACTCCGGAACGAACCGCTCGGGCGATATGACTGATGGGATAAGCGGCCCGGGTATTTTCCGTCAAGGAGCCGTCATTCAGATCGATCCGGCGGGTCTCCGTGTCAATGCCCACATTTTCCAGAATCGTCCCGAACCTCCGGGTGCATTCATAAATTTCAGGTTCGGCTTCAGGAGAAAGTCGAATGACTTTGGCGTAACATCCCCCCTCAAAGTTAAAAATCCCCTTATCGCTCCAGCCGTGTTCGTCGTCCCCGATCAAAAGCCTTTCCACATCGGCGGAAAGGGTAGTCTTTCCGGTCCCGGACAGACCGAAAAAGATGGCCACATCTCCTTTCTCCCCCACATTGGCCGAGCAGTGCATGGAAAGGACTTTCTCCTGGGGATAGAGATAGTTTAAGACGGTAAAGACGGATTTCTTAATCTCTCCGGCATAGCTGGTCCCGCCGATCAGGATCAACCTTTTTCCAAAATTGACAATAATGAAGGACTCGGAATTCGTCCCGTCCATTTCCGGCATGGCATGAAATTTAGGGACGTTAATGATGGTAAATTTAGGGAGATGATGAGCCAATTCCGACCGGTTTTTGGCCTGAACAAACATGTTCCGGGAGAAGAGATTATGCCAGGCGCTTTCGGTGATAATCCGGATCGGCACCTGATACTTGGGATCGGCCCCGGCAAAGCAATCCTGAACAAAAACATCCTTCCCCTGAAGATAGGCCAGCATCCTGAAATAGAGGACCTCAAACTTTTCCGGCTCCATGGGCACGTTGACCGGACTCCACCAGATCTTTTTTTCGCTGGTCTTTTCCCGAACGATCCGTTTATCGTTGGGAGAGCGCCCGGTATGGTGCCCGGTTCGCACGACCATGGGCCCCAGATGGGCCATGACCCCTTCCCGGCGCCGGACGATCTCTTCATAGAGGATGGGGGTTGGCGGATTCCAGTAGATAGTCCCTACGTTTTTTATCCCTTGATGCTCCAGCCTGTAATGGGATGGTAGGTTTTTTAAATTCATGCTTTTCTCTCTTTCCCTTTTTATTTCCGAGCAGAAGGGGGAGCACAAGACCCGGACCGATCCGATTCAAATATTTTCTATTGTAGCATTTCTTAGAGGTATTTTCAACAGGATCCGTTCCCGGGTAGTGTCCTAATTGAGGGAGACCCTTCCCGTTCTCAGACCAAGCTTTGGGTCAGAGACTGAATTCCTTTTTTCATGACCCACCCACCGGTAAAAAGATGAAGGATAAGCACCCCTCCAAAAGAAGAGAGCATCCACCATCGGTCCAGGGTTGCCAGGGGGGCCGATCGGATTTCGGACATCAGCAGTCGATAAACCGGTCCGGCTTCCAGGCCGATGGTCAAGCCGATCAAGACCAGGGAAAAAATCATGTAAAGGAATCCGCCGAAACCGGTGGACATCTGGCCCAAATTTTCCGAGCCGTACCGGGGATAGAGGGCACCCAGACCGATAGCCAGCCCTACCAGCCCGAAATCCAGGCTGATCATGGTCAGGGAGGAGATCCATAGCATGGAGGGTGAGACCTGCAATTGCCGGTTGGTAAAATAAATTAAAACCTCGGAAAGGATCATGAGAGGAATGAAGTAAATGATAAATTTATACCAAAGAAACTTTTTTAAGGAAAGGGGAGAACTCCGGATCATCCAGAAGGCATATCCTTCGCTGCTCACGGCGGGAAAAACAAAGCGCACAGCTACCGAAGCCAAAACAAATCCGGCCAGTCCCAAATTGAGGAAGGCGATAAAATTTTTCAGATACAGGGTGGGCAAGGGTGATTTATGAAGGGGCAGGACACTGAAATTATAGACGTAGATAACGATCAGGACTGACAAGATGAAAAGCTGAGACCATTGAGTCTTGTCCCGGTAAAAGGCCTTCACATCCTTGAGAATCATCCCGGTCGTTCCGGAAGAAAAAGGGAGCAACCGCCACAACCGGGTATCGAACCGGTTCTTAATCCGGCCCCCCTTGTAGGTCCCTTCCTGGGCCCGGGAATAGGAGGAAAAATAATAGTGCCCGGCTAAAAGGAGGTTAGAAGTAAAAACAAACCAGGCACTGCTCCAGAGCACCAGCAAGGGCAGCAGACCCGGGAGATAATTCCCTTTCAGAAAGGCCCAGAAAGTTTCTTTGGCCCAGGAACTGGGAAGGTAGGGAGACTCCTGGGCGGTCAGACCCCCTAAATATTCGACGAGGGTGGTAAGCTGATCAGGGTTGACCAATTGCTCCGGTCGCATAAGGCGAAAGACCATGAACAGTAAAGTGACCAGTAGGATACTTAAAATCACCAGCAGGTCACGGGTTCGACGGACGGGCAAAAAGGCGGTCAACAGAAGGGTGATCAGGATTCCCAGGCTGCCGGCCAGAAAGACAAAGGGCAGAAATATCAAAGGCAGACAAAAATAAAATCCGACCGGGGCCTGAAAAATGATTCCATAACAGAGGAAGATGGGCAAACCCATCAGGGCCACCATCCAGGAGGCATCTAATAGGCTTTCCAGATACCGGGAGGAAAAGAGGGTCAGCCTGGAGACCGGAGCTTCATGGATCAGGGGAAGATCCCTGGAAAGAAAAAAATTGGAGAGGGAGGTAATCAAATGGCTGTATATCAGGATGGTGAAAAAGGTCAGGAGGATCATGGATAAGACCTTCTGGGAAAGGACTTCGCCAAAACCGGGGATCCCGTTAAAGTAATGAAGGATGCGGAAAAAGGCATAGAAAATCCCGCCCCAGAAAGCCAGGCCGATGAAACCAAAAAGCAGAAGTTTCCAACCGGTCCCCGGTATTCGCTTAAGACGGTTTCTGAATCCCAGAATACGGGGTTGGAGCAGAAAAAAGATATCCTTTATATTTTTCCAAACTTTCATCCGGAATTTTATCTCCAACATTTTTCGTGATCAAGCTTTGCTTTAATACTTAGAATCCAGAATTCAGAATAAAACCTGTAAAACTAATGGCTTCCTAAAAAGTCGTCACCCCGGTGAAAACCGGGGTCCAGAGATTTTTAAGTTGTTAAAATTCCTGGATTCCGACTTTTGTCGGAATGACGGAAATGGGCTTTGGGCGACTTTTTACAAACTTGTCAAACTTGTTAACAATTCATCCTCCTTCTGAATTCTGACTCCTGGATTCTGGATTCAAGAATTTCAAATAGATTTTTTTAGGGATTCAGTCAAGAAACTCCTCTTCCATATCTCCGGTCAGTTTCAAGAAAAGGGCTTCCAGTCCTTTGGCCTTCCAGTCCGCCTCTTTAGAAAAGGCCTCCATGGAACCGAGGGCGATCAAGGACCCTTTTTGGATGATTCCGATCCGTCCGCAAATCTCCTGGGCCGTGGACAGGGTGTGGGTTGAAAGAAAAATCGTCGTTCCTTGGGCGCTTTCTTTCTGAAACAGGCGTTTCACAATCCGGACCCCTTTGGGGTCCAAACCGACCATCGGTTCATCAACGATCAGGACCCGGGGGTGGTGAATCAGGGCCGAGCAGATGATCAGTCGCTGTTTCATCCCGTGGGAATAGCTCTCGATCAACTCATTTCGCCAGTCCCAGAGATCAAACAAGTTCAACCGTTCCTCTATTTCCCGGTCCGTCTCATTGGGCAAGAGTCCATAAAGACCTCCGATAAAGTGAAGGAATTCCAAGCCGCTGAGTTTGTCATACAGGAAGGGCCGGTCAGGGATATAGCCGGTCAGGGCTTTGGCCTGGGAGGGTTCTCTAAGAAGGGAAAAACTCAATATTTCCACATCCCCGCCGGTGGGGACCAGGACGCCGGCCATGATCTTCAGGGTCGTGGTCTTGCCGGCCCCGTTGGGTCCCAGAAATCCGAAGATTTCTCCCGGAGACACTTCCAGAGAAAGATCGTTGACCGCGGTCAGGGTGCCGAATTTTTTAGTCAGGTTTTTAATCTGTATCATAGCCTTGACTCAATCTCAATTTTTAATTTTCCGATGACCGGCCATAGAGAGGCCATGCCTTCCTCCAGTCCTTCAGCCAGTTTCAGATGGGTAACATCAGCCGGAACCTGATTAAAAGTCGGGTCCAGGGTGATCCACTTGGTACCCATAAAGGCCTCTACCCAGGCATGATAAAAAAACCGATCCCGCAACAGGGTGAGTCCCAGGACCATCCGGGAAGGAATCCCCGCGGCCCGAAGCAGGGCCAAGAGTAAGGTGGCATGTTCATTACAATCTCCTTCCCGTCGCTCCAGAATTTCAACGGCTCGGGGCAGAGACAGGGTGGGGGTCTTCTTTAATTGATGAAAGACCCAGGTGTTTAAACGGATAACGGCCCGGTAGGCCTCATTTTCACCACCCTTGGCTTCTTTCAAAGCTTTTTGAATACGGGGATCTTTGAAGGTCAACAGCGGATGATCGGCCAGGTACCGGTCCTGATCCCCCCGGCTATAAGGCAGCCCATAGGAATCCCGGGAATTAACGCTCTCTTGTTCAAGCCTGACCCGGCTTCCCGAACCGCTTTGCCGGCCTACGGTTTGAGGAATATCCCTGAGAGCCGGAGAAAGCTTGAGTATCATTTTCTTAATACTTTTGGGATCCGGGGGATTTTGGACCGGAATGGACATCTCCGCGGCCAAATCTGGGCCTGAACCTTGCTCCATCTTCCGGGCCTTTTCCCGAGCGGAGCGAATCAGACGAAATCCCAGGAAACCTTCTTCTTTCAAGACCCGGCCTTTATAATCGATCCAGACGGTCATCTTGGCCCCTCGAAAATTCATTGTATAACGTTGTCCCGAACGGACTCCCTCATCCAGGGTCAAAACTTCCGTGGGACCGGCCTGGATGGTGACCGGCTGGGGGGCCATGAGGACCGGGTCAAAAAGGGAAAAAGAGGTCTGTTCTCCCGGTTTCATCTGGGCTCTATAGACCTGGTAAGGCAAGGTCAGAGGAAGCTGCGCTGGCCCCTTTAAAACCAGGGTCTGGGTTTGGGATTGGCCCATCAGATCGCTGGTCAATTTTAAATTGGATTTTTCCAGAGTACCTTTGATGACATAATTCAGGTAACCGGAACTCATTTTAAAATCGAAATCTTTCAATATAAATTCGGAAGTAAGGGAGGCGGTATAGGCCAGATGCATTTGGCGGGGAAACCCCAGGACCATCAGCTTCATAAAAAGGTCCTGTCGGATGGTGTATCCCTCGACCGAACGCTGCTTGACCGTCTGGGAATAACCGATTTTTTGGCTGTTGAAGTAGATGGACATCCAGTCTTCGGAATCCTGGAGAAGGATCTGGGGAGGGGCCATACCGTCGGGGACCCGGCTGACTGGGGGATGAGAGGCTTGATAGGTCCACAACCCCAAAAAAAGAAGCCACGAACCCAGGGAAAGAAAGAAAACGATTTTCAGTTTCTTGGGGATGGGACCCTGTCGAGAAGAGGGGACCTTGGTTCTAAGTTGCATATTCAGGCTGCCAGTGCTCGGATATCTTCAAATAGAGGATCCATGATTATTTTTGAACAGCCCTTTTCTTTAAATTTGCAATTTTCAATTTGCATTTTCAAATTCCGGCTTGTCCGGGTTATGTTTGGAAAGACTCTTTCTCTCTTTGAGAATAGTCCTGAAACTCATCCAGCACATTCATATTTAAGCAAATGCTCCTGTCCTCGACCGGAACAAAAGCGGTTCGCTTAACAGGAAGGGCTTGAATCTGAAGGTCAAGCCGGGCCAGAGGGGATGGGAGAGGGACTTTAGTCAGGCGGCCGAGAAACTCGCCGCCCAGCAAAACAGGATGGCCGCCTCTGGATTGATATCGGGGAATAGCCGCGTCCATCGAATGGCTGAAGGCCTCAGCCAGTTTTTCAAAGACCTCTTTCCCCGGACAGGGCACATCGATGGGCAGGATAAAAGCCCCGCCCCCTTCTCGATCCCTGCCGGCCCGCAGTCCCTCCCAGGGGAAGGCAGGAATTCTGTTCCCCTCTCCCCTGGTGGGAGAGGGTTGGGGTGAGGGGGATGGGTAATTAGCCTGCAAAAAAGTAATAGCCCGCTGCAGGGAAGAGAACTGGCCCTGTTCCGGCATCGGATTGACAGCCACCAACATTTCCAGTCCGAGTTGCGCAATTGGTTGGTTTACGGCTTTTTCCAGCCAGGGAATCTTTGCGAAATATTGTTCCTGATGGAACCCCAGGACCACGACCGCCCTCTTTCCGGAAGCGGCCTTAAATCGCCTGAGTTGTTCTATCAGCCAGGGTTGTCCCTGATAATCCAAAAGGCCTTTGGGACTTCCCATCCGGGAGGACCGGCCCCCGGCCAGAAGAATCAAGGGAAGGTCTTTAATGGGATCTTTGAATTCTGTACGCTGCATATTGTTTACGAAAAATGATAAAAACGGCACTGAAACGCCTGGGCACCTATCTTTCCGGTAATTTTAGCGGGTTATTGATCAACTTTAGCGATGAATGACCTCAGCAGTTTCACATCGGGCTCTGACCACCCGAGTGATTTATAGAATTCCTCGGCATCATGCCATACGTCGGAAATCAGTACAGCACAGCCTAAGACTGCGAGTTCCTTTTGGACTCTTTCAATGAGTTTCGTTCCAACCCCATGGCTCCGTTCGGAACTCTTCACGATGAGTTCACTCAGGTAGGCGCGGAATCCGAGATCGTGAGCGCAAACAAAGCCGAGAACCTGCCCGGC
>JACQYK010000073.1 GCA_016208255.1 Deltaproteobacteria bacterium
ATCCTATTATCGGGGCAGTCAGCAAATCCCCGTCCTGCAGGACATATCCCTGGAAATACCGGAAGGAGAATTTATCGCCTTGATGGGACCTTCCGGTTCAGGGAAAACAACCCTGCTTAATCTGATTGCCGGAATCGACCAGGCCGATCAAGGAATGATCCGTATTGCCGGAACCGATATTTCCCATCTGAACGAAATGGATCTGGCCCGCTGGCGATCCGCAAACATTGGTTTCATCTTCCAGTTTTATAACCTCCTGCCGGTGTTGACGGCTTACGAAAATATAGAACTCCCCTTGCTGCTGACCTCTTTATCCCGCCAGAAACGCCGCCAACATGTGGAAACAGCCTTAAGGGTAGTCGGATTAACCGACCGGATGGATCACTATCCCAAAGAACTTTCCGGAGGACAGCAGCAGCGGGTAGCCATAGCCAGGGCCGTTATCACCGACCCCACGATTATTGTCGCCGATGAACCTACCGGAGATTTGGATAAAAACTCGGCCAAGGAAATCCTGGGCCTCATGGAAGGTTTGAATCAGGAGTTTGGAAAGACCATCATCATGGTCACTCATGATCCCCGGGCCGCCCAAACCGCCCGCAAATTGATTTATCTGGACAAAGGGGTTTTAACTCGAAACGAATCGTCCTGAATAAAGGTGAGAAGTCCGCCTAGTTTTTGAAATAACCTTTTCCACCTAAAAGACGCGAAGGGCGCAAAGAAGAAAATATTTTCATTGATTGCCACGGGAGGCTCTGCCGACCCAAGGCCAAGGCCCCCATTCGAGGCCGGAGTGAGGGGGCGGCAATCAACCACTTTTGCACCCTCCGGGGAATTATAATAGTTGACCGAAGGCTAGGGCTGCTTTTTTCAATCCCGCCTCTCACGGGATTGAAAAAGAATAGTTCTCTTTGCGTCCTTGGCGGCTTTGCGGTGAATAAAAACTTTTTTCACCCATCTGAAATATTATAAAGCATTCCGATTAATATAATTGCTCCACCAGGGCCACCATCTCGCGCACGGCCTGGTCCAAGCCCACATAAAGGGCCCGGGCGATGATGCTGTGGCCGATGCTGTACTCCTCGATCTCTTCCAGGCCTTGAAACCGTTTGATATTGAGGTAATTGAGCCCATGACCGGCGCTGATTTTCAATCCCAGCTGGCTCCCCAGTTGAGCTCCGGTTTTAATCCGCTCCAAAAGCTGCCAAGCCTTTTTTTCGTTTTTAGCCTCGGCATAATGGCCGGTATGCAGTTCGATGATGTCGGCCCCCGCTTCTTTGGCCGCCCGGATCTGTTCCGGGTCGGCATCCACGAACAAGCTGACGGCCATTCCACCCTTATGCAGTCGTTTAATGGTTTCTTTTAGGGCCTGCTGTTGTCTCCGGACATCCAGCCCCCCCTCGGTGGTCAACTCCTGCCTTTTCTCCGGCACCAGAGTAACCAGGTGGGGTCGGACCTTCAGGGCCATCCGGATGATTTCTTCGGCAGCGGCCATTTCCAGATTCAATTTGGATTTTACGGTTTCTTTTAGTACCAAAAGATCGCGATCTTGAATGTGCCTTCGATCTTCACGCAAGTGGACAATGATTCCTTCGGCCCCGGCCAGCTCGGCTATTCCGGCGGCAATCACCGGATCGGGTTCGTTGATCATTCTGGCCTGGCGGACCGTGGCGACGTGGTCGACATTGACAGCCAAACGCGGTATCTGCATCCTGCTTTCCTCCTTTTTATCGGCTATGATTCGGGCCATGATTTCTCTGGTTTTGGATTCCATTCGCCGGGCTTCTGACCGTGAGACTTCATGGTCATAGCCGATTAAATGTAATAATCCATGAATCAGTAAGAATTGAAATCGTTCGCTTGGCGTTATCCCGGCTTCCCGGGCTTCCCGGCCGGCGGTTTCAGTGGAAATGACCACGTCCCCCCAAAGATGGGGATTGATTTTCGGGAACAGACCTTCCTGCATGGGAAAGGCCAGGACATTGGTCGGACCTTCCCGACCGAGATAGCGACGGTTATAGCCGGCTATCTCCCGATCCTCGACGGCCAGAAGGCTGACTTCCCCTTCACAGGTATCCCAGGCCTTCGTGGTCCTCAGACAAATTTCCCGAATTTCGGTAGGGTCTATCAGTTTCTGCCGACTGTTTATCATTATCTCCATTGGTCTTTTTCCTGCCCGTTCCGCTTTTGAGGCCGGTTTCGGGATATTCAATCCGGTGGTGGAATATCCCGGTAAGAATCTTGATAAAACTGGTTGAGATCAAAGACAGATCCTTTAAGGTCAGGTCGCATTGATCCAGCTGGCCGTCGGAAAAGGCATTCTGAATACTTCGTTGGACCAGCCCCTGGATCCGGGCCGGGGTGGGATCGACCAGGGTCCTGGAAGTGGCTTCTATGGAATCGGCCAACAAAACCAGCCCGGCCTCCCGGGTCTGAGGTTTCGGACCGGGATACCGGAAATCCTCCATCGAAACCTGGCTCACGTCTCCCCCTTTTAAATCCAGGGCTTTTTGATAAAAAAAGGAGATGAGATTCGTCCCGTGATGCTGGCTAATGATTTCTACGATGGGGGCCTCCAGTTTCTGCTGAAGGGCCATCTCCACTCCGTCTTTGACATGGGCGATCAGAATCAAGCTGCTCATGGAAGGGGCCAGTTTCTCATGTTTGTTTTCGTAGCCCATCTGGTTTTCTACGAAATAGAGGGGTTTTTGGATTTTGCCGATATCATGATAATAAGCGCTCACCCGGGCCAGAAGAGCATTAGCCCCGATTGCCTCGGCGGCCGCTTCCACCATATTTCCGGCAATGATGCTGTGATGATAAGTGCCCGGCGCCTGGACCATGAGTTCCCGTAACAGGGGCTGATCCATATTGGCCCGTTCCAGAAGTTTCATATCGGTGGTAAAGCCGAATATTTTTTCAATCAAGGGGCTGAATCCAGTGACTATGACCCCGGCGAAAATTCCTCCCAGAAAGCCTAACAACAAATTAAGCGGGCTTTCCCAATGAATCAACTGCCCTTGCATAATCTGAAAGGCCAGTATTGAGGCCATATTGATAAGTCCCAGAAAAAAACCCATACGAAACAGATCCCAGCGAGTATGGCACGCCCCTCGAGCCATGGAAGACCACAGTCCGGCTATGGCAAAATAGAGAGCCAGTTCGGGGTTACCATCCCAGAAGGTGACTACTAAGAAGGCCTGAACCAAACCGAACAGGAGTGCCGGTAATGGGCCCAAGACCAGACTGATCATCATCGGCGCGGCGGCTATCGGCAAGGCCAACAGGAGACTATGGGAATGGAGTCTGGAAAGATTATCGGCAAATATCTGGGCCAGATAATCAGCGGACCTTAAGGTCAGCAGGGAGAGGGCCAAAAGGGAGGACAAAAAGATTAAATCCCGCAGATGACCGGTTAAGAAAGATCCCCCTCGCCTGGCGGTCAGATAAACCATATAAACGAATAAACCCCAGATTAAAGCCAATCCCAGGGAATTCCAAAGGATTTCCCCTCCCCACTTGCTTTGGTTATCCCTTTGGATTTTACTCAGATGGGCCTCGGTAATCTTTTCTCCTTCTTGAACGACAACCTCCCCTTTCTTGATCTGAAAAAGGACGGGACGGACTTCCTGAACAGCCTTGGCCATCCGATTTTCAGTTTCTGTTTTATTAAAGAATAAATTGGGAACGATTATTTTCTGGGCCAGGGCGACCGCGGTCGGTCGAAAAATCCTTTTCTTCCCGAACAGGAGATAGGCCGATTTCTTTTCAAGATCGTCCCGGGCCTCGTCGAGGTCGGGAAACCGTTCGATTTCACGAATTTTAAATTCCTGATTCGAAGGTATTTTCCTAAGCACAATCCCTTTGCCTTGTTCGTTCATCAGGGTCAGTTTGCTGTTGACTATCCCGAGGGACAGGACCGACTGAATCAGTTGAATCAGACTGTTTTCAAAAGGTTCTGAAAACCGGTCTTCGACCAAAGGGGCGAATTCCCCCGGGGTTATTTCGATCCCCCAGATCTTTTCCAGCTTTAGGCGTTCCTCCGTTGTCTTTTCTCCTCGGCTGAAGGAATGCGCCTTTAAATCCTCCCTCATGGCTTGAAAACCGAGCTGGATTCTCTTTTGCAGATCCAGACTGGTCGGTTCATTAAAATCATAAACCGCTAAGACGGATGCCGCTGCCTCCTGTTTTTTGTGTTCCGTAGCGGCCGGATCTTCCATCAGCAGGTCATGAGAGGCCTTGATCGGATGGTTTGGCACCTCGCCAACCCGATAGGTGGAGACGGGAATCAGAAGACCGGGGGCATTGACCAGGGTAATGAAGAGACTCAGTAAAAATAAAAGAAAAAATTTTTCCTTGGTGAGTGAAAGAAAATGCTGCCAGGTATTACCCAGATATTCTTTAATGGAGATCTTTTTGGTTTCCCCCAAACGGGAAACTTTCGAGGTCTTTTTTTTGTGGTCTTTTTCTGATTTTTCCATGGGGGTTTTCCGGCTTAGGGATGTTCCTTTAGAACTCTTTTTTTCTCTTCTATTTCCTCATAGGCCTTGATAATTTTCTGGACCAGAGGATGTCGAATGACATCTCGCTTATTGAAATGAATAAAGGCGATGTCCTCGACCCCTTCCAGGAGCTCCCGGGCTTCGACCAAACCGGATGTTTTGCCTTCCGGCAAATCGATTTGGGTGATGTCCCCGGTGATTACGGCCTTGGAACTGAAACCCAAGCGGGTCAAGAACATTTTCATCTGCTCCGAAGTAGTATTCTGGGCTTCATCCAAAATAACGAAGGAATCATTCAGGGTCCGCCCTCGCATAAAAGCCAGGGGAGCCACCTCAATTATCCCTCGCTGGACCAGTTTGGTGGCTTTTTCAAAATTCATCATATCGTGCAGGGCGTCATACAAGGGGCGAAGATAGGGATTCACCTTCTCATAAAGATCTCCGGGGAGGAATCCCAGCTTTTCCCCCGCCTCTACGGCCGGCCGGGCCAGGACAATTCGGATCACCTCGTTTTTCATCAAGGCCGAAATGGCCATGGACATGGCCAAATAGGTTTTACCGGTCCCGGCCGGTCCAATCCCGAAAACAATATCGAATTTTCGTATGGCCTCAATATATTCTTTCTGGTTTTGAGTTTTGGGGGTAATGATCCTTTTTTGGGAAGTGACATAAACGGCATCCATAAAGACTTCCTGGAGACCGGCTTCCGGGTTTTCTTTAAGAAAACGCAGGGCGAAATCAATGTCATGGTCATAAAGGGGATAATCTTTTTTTAAGAGACCGTACAATTCGGAAAATAATCTCCGGGCTAAAAAGACATCGGGTTCATCCCCGCGGATCTGGAGTGTATTTCCTTTGGTGGAGATTTTAAGACCCAGCCTTTGTTCCACCAATCGAACGTACTGATTATGTTCCCCAAAAAGGATTTGAGCCAACTGATTGTTCTCAAAACTCATCCGCTCCGTGCTTTGTGTTTCTTTCAATTCTGAATCCAAGGTTTTTTCAAGATCCCTTTCTACTTTTTTCCATTCTCATTAAACCGTCAGGCCACGGTTTTGGCGGCCTGACACCACCAAATATTAGTTAAATTTATTTATTATATCATATTTTCCCTGAAGGGGGTTTTTTTTCCAGTTTCAGTAGCGGGTCTTGAAACTGATCCACTACCCCCGTTTCTATTTCCTTGACTATTCCATCGCTCTTTGTTACCAAAATAATATGAATCTCCTGGATATTGCCATCCTGATTATTGTCGCCCTGATGACCATCCGGGGTTTTTTTCGGGGGATCGTTCAAGAGGCGGCCACCCTTTTAGGGTTGATCGCCAGCTTCTTTCTGTCAGCCTTATATTATAAAAATCTGTCCGTCTGGTTGGAGCGTTTTGCCCCTAACCATCAAATCATACTGAGTTTTTTTTGCTTTGTTTTTCTTTTTATCCTCTGCATCTTTTTGTTTAATTTTTTGGCCATCCTGGCCAGGGGGGCCATTCGCCTGGCCTTGTTGGGGTGGTTGGATCGGACCCTGGGAGGCCTTTTCGGCTTGATTAAAGCAGCGGTCATTTTATTCGTTTTAGTTACCATGCTGACGGTTATTTACCCGAAAAGTGGTCCGGTGGTGGAAGGTTCCCGCTTTTTCCCTTCCATTCTAACCGTTACCGAAAAATTATCCGCCTTAATCCCCTTCAAAATCAAAGATGATTTTCTTAGCAAAAAAAAGGACCTGCAAAATTTTTGGGAATCTAAAAAACGAAATATAAGAAAATTACAAAGGCTTCCCGAAGATGAATCATGATTCCGCCCATCGGATGACCCTGAATGACCTGCGGGATTTAGTAGCCCGTCTGAGGGGGGAAGAGGGCTGTCCCTGGGACCGGAAACAGACTCTCGACAGTCTTAAAATTTATGTGCTGGAAGAAGCCTATGAGCTGGCCGAAGCCCTGGACCGGAAAGCAGCCGCTGAGGTCAAAGAAGAATTGGGAGACCTTTTCTTCCAGATCGTTTTTCTCAGCCGTCTCTATGAAGAACAGGGCGTTTTCGATCTGGACCAGGTGATGGACACCATCTATCGGAAAATGATCCGTCGTCATCCCCATGTTTTCGGTCATAAAAAATGGGAAAAAGCCGAAGAGGTGGTTCAAGGCTGGCAGGATATCAAGGCCGAGGAGAAAAAGGGGCAGGATCCTTTTGAATCTATTCCCGTTAATTTACCGGCCTTGCTGAAAGCCCATCGGATTTCCCAAAGGGCCGCCGGCCTGGGATTTGACTGGCCTGATCTGAAAGGGGTGCTGGAAAAGGTCCGGGAGGAATTAACCGAATTGGAAGAGGCCGTCCGAGAAAATAACCTGCCTTCGGCCAGGGAAGAACTGGGCGACCTGCTGTTTGCTCTGGTCAATGTGGGTCGGTTTCTTGAATTCCCGGCGGAAAATGCCCTGCGCAATACCATCCAGAAGTTTTTAAAACGGTTTCAGCTCATGACCGATGATCCCCGGTTCAAGGATCAAGGGGTCCCTTTTATGCCCATAGAGGAATGGGAAAAATTATGGGCCCGATCCAAGAAATCGGATTAGATCGACCCAGGGACACCCTATTTGATCGGGATATAGATATCCAGTTCCGAGGCTTCCGGGTGGTCGGGGTTGAACCGTTCATCATAGTATTCAAAATCCGGGGCTTTGGTGAGTTCATAACCTGATTTGGGTTGCCAGACCGCGTAAATGGCCTGATAGGTCTCGGGGATTTTGTCGACAGATCCCTGGTGGGTAAAAACCGCGTATTTCTGGGTGGGAATGGTTCTCCCCACCATTTCCGCCGGAAGGTCATGAAGGTCCGAGACTTCCACCGCGGCTATGTATTCAAAGGAGGCATCATTGTCTTTTCCTTCCACCGGGTAGCAGATCCCATAGCTGACGGCAGGGTTGATCCGGTTTTTGATGCTTTCCATCCGAGGCAGAAAAGCATCCCACAATTGGGTAATCTCCTTATTTTTATTTTCGCCAAAATAGCCCATTCCCATAATCTTAAAAGCCTCCTTGGTTAAAATTTTGACCTCCATACGCATCCTTTCATTTAAATGGGTCAGGATAGCCGGATCGATTTTGGGTTGGTGAAGCGCCTCAAAATAATCCAGACGATTTCGATACCGGCGGGGGTTTACCCCAAACATGTTTTTAAAGGCCCGGGAAAATGATTCCGGGGTTTCGAACCGGAAGTCCAGGGCAACCTCAATGATTTTGTTGTCAGTTTCCGTTAAGGCATGGGCTGCTTCGGTCAGCCTTCGCCTGCGAATATATCCGGCCACGCTGTTTCCGGTAATGGCCAGAAAAATGCGATGGAAATGATATTTGGAAAAAGCCGCTTCCCTGGCCACCTCCTCCGGTGATACCATTTTAAAGGCCAGGCGGGTTGGTTTAGGGGACTTTATTTCTGATTTGAATTGAAAAATCGTTTTAGGGGGATAAAGTTAATACAAACCATATTCGGGCAGGGCTTGATGCCCCTGGGGCCCGGAAGTGAGGCGGCCAAAGTCAAGGAGAAAGATCTGACCCTAATTCTTGAGGGGCGGAAGTCCTTGGTTTTCTGCTTGATCTGACACTAATAATAATCCATCCCATTAATCCTAAAAGGAGGATAAACATAAAAACTGCTTCTTGAATGTTGAAATACCAATCAGGGGCGGTGTCTTTCCAGCCGATTACTTCGGCCAGAAAATAATGCCAAGAAAAATTTAAAGAAATTCCTAGAGCAATTCCCTGGATTGTTATTACAGGGATCATGATAATTTTTTGTAAAATAGACATAAGAGACCTGGAAGACTGAAAATTTTTACTTTTTCCGTGTTTGACAAATTTTATGCGGTTTGAATATCCATACTAATCTCGAATCTAAAACAAATTGATGTAAAAAATATTGCCTCAGATGGAAATAGAAAGAAATAACGGTAAAGCTTTATTTAAGGGGAAAAAGTGTCTTATTTTTTAGGTAGAGGATAGTACCCGGTCTCCTTGCTTTTCGATCCTCTTTTTGACCTTGATCTTGTCTTATACTTACCCTATACTGGCTCCCCAAGAGGAAATATCTCCTGGCCGGGTTTTTCCCAGGATTCCAGCTGTTAAGTCTATTGGCTACCCCGTTAAATCAAAGGCCTCACGGCTTAATGCCTCGCAAGGGGCCCCATTTGGATTAACAAGCTATTGGAACATCTTGGCTTATGTCTTGGATGGCCGGTAGAGAAGGTATCCAAAAAATAAAGTAGGAGGGGGGAGTATGAATCGGTGGTTGTTGTTACCCCTTGTCCTGGGCGGTCTGTTATTTCTGGGATGTCTTTTCTTCACCCGCCGATTTTTCCTTTGGCAGGGATTGTCCCTACTGCGTCGTTTCAGCCAATGGGTGACCGGGGTTGCGGGGACCTTAACCCAAGATCGCTATCTTAAATTTTTAGTAAAATTAGGCAACTGGTATTTCTTAAAAGGATTTAAGGACACCCCGTACCATCAAAGACTTCTATTCCTTCCTTTCTGCCTTTGTCCTGCCGGATGTCAGGGGCAGATAGATCCTCACCAGGGTATCCTTTGCCGATCCGATTGTCCTGATTGTACGCTGGGACACTTAAGGGATGAAGCAAAGCAACTCGGTTATGCCGGGGTTTATTTAGTACCCAGTTCCCGTTGTTTACCCAGGTCGGATTTGATGCCCAGTGATGTATTCATAAAGGATAAGTTGGATCATCATGAGGTCCGGGCCTTGATAGGGGTTACCTGCAGCTGGTATTTAAAAACCCGACTGCTTCCAAAATATTCCATCAAAAAGGAAGGATATGTAACCGAGGGGCGGGGATCCGGTTATGTGCTCCAGGGGATTCTTTTGCCCCGACGCAAGTGTGCCAATGCCACTGTCGACTGGGAGAAACTGCAGGCCCGTTTAAAGTTAAAAGCCTAGATTTGATTTAAATTATTAACGGTCTCGGGTAAATACTATTATGAGACGATTAATATGACCCTGGTTAAATCTCCAACCGAACTAACCACAAGCGCCACCGACCTGTTGCTGGCGATCGAGTGTCTCCTGATCATGATCTTCCTCTGGCAGGCTCCGGCGTTTGACCGATGGCGAACTTACCTCTGGTGCTCGTTTTTCGGCCTTCTGGCCATTTCTTCCTTCTTTGGTGCTCTGGCTCATGGATTGGATATGCAAGCCTCCAGGCGGGAGGCGTTTTTCGGGCCTATCTTTTTAAGTCTGGGGGTGGTGGTGGTACTCCTGGCAGCCGGCGCTCTATTCGACTGGTCGGGCAGGGATATGGCGAAACGTCTCGTTTGGTTAGCGGTCCCCTTGAGTATTATTTTATTTATATCGGGACGGTTTTTTAAAAGTGCCCTGGTTATCTTCATTATCTATGAAGCCCTGGCCTTCCTGGCCGCGCTGGCCATCTATTCTTTCCTGGCGGTCACTCACAAGCTGGACGGATCTGTTTTTATATCTTTGGCCATCCTTCTCAGCCTGGTCGCGGCCGGAGCGCAGGCCAGCCCTGTCTCAATGAAGATTCATTTCCCCTTTGATCATAATGGTATTTTCCACCTTATTGAAATGGCAGCCCTGGCCCTACTCGGATGGGGATTAAAGATAGGGATGAAACCATGATCCATCCCCTTTCTTCCCGTTGACTTCCGGTCCTTATTTTCTTTATACTGAGAAAAACTAAGACAGACACCTGCAGGGAAAAATCGGGTATCATGATCTCCAGACGTGAGTTTCTATCCATAGCCGTCAGGTTGGCCTCGATAACAGGCGGGGCCGGGTTGGTTCTGTCCGATCCGCTGGGGAAAAAGTTTTTGTTTGGGAGGGGTTCAGGCTCTGTCCTGGCTGGTAATCCGATAGATGAAATCGTTTCCTCGGCTCCCCTGGCGCGGTACTGGACGTCGGTGGCCTTGGCCAAAGCCGATTGTTACGCCTGCCATAATAAAACGGAAGGTCTTAAGGGGAAAACGCATCGCCATAAAGCCAACCTCGTTAAATGTCTCCTGTGCGCTCACGGTTGTGTTATTGAAAACGGACAGAGGGGTAAATGCCGTACCCGCCTGAACCTAAAAGGAGAGCTGCGCAGCCTGGTCTACGGCCGCCCCATAGCCATCCATGTCGACCCCATAGAAAAAAAGCCTTTCTACCATTTCCTGCCGGGGGCGACAGCCTATTCTCTGGCAACCGCCGGTTGCCCGCTTCACTGTAAGTTCTGTCAAAACTGGGAAATCTCGCAGGCCTCGCCGGAGGATTATAAGGTTCCCTATACGACGCCGGCGAAGATCAGCAGGGCTGCTTTCGACAGCAAAGCCCGCGTCATTGCCTTTACCTATAATGAGCCGACCGTCTTTACGGAATACCTGACGGACATTGCCCGGGATGCGAAAAAACGGGGGCTGCGGTCCGTTTTGATCAGCTGCGGCTTCATGAATGAAGCCCCTCTGGCTGAAATGTGCGAAGTGCTTGACGCCATTAAGATTGATCTTAAGGGATACAGTGAGCCTTTTTATCGTTCGGTCTGCGGCGCGGAACTGAGACCGGTGCTGCGAAGCATCAAACAGATCGCCAGGAGCCGCACCCACCTGGAAATCGTTAATCTGGTCGTCCCCACCTTAAATGATTCCGACAAGATGCTTTTGGAGTTGATCCACTGGATATTGGGAGAAGTCGGTCCTGATGTTCCGGTCCACTTCATCCGTTTTCATCCCGACTATCAATTGCTCAATCTCCCGCCCACGCCCGTTGCCGCCCTGGAAAGGGCCCGCGATACGGCCCTCGATCGGGGCATTCATTATCCCTATGTCGGAAATGTACCGGGTCATCCGGGCAATCACACCTATTGTCCGAATTGTAAAAAAATGGTCATTCAAAGAGAGGGGTTTTTCATCTCTGAAATGAATATGAAGGGCGGTCATTGTAAATTCTGCAACCATAAAATGGCCGGTGTCTGGATGTGAATGAAGGGGGGTAACCGGGAATGAAAATCATCGCTTGGTGCCTGATTCCGATTGTTATGGGTCTTTGCTTCGCGCCCGCCTGTCAGGCGCAAAAGGCGTTTGATGCCAAAGTTCGCGATCCCGTCGTTGCCGGAAAATTCTATTCCGATTCCCCACCCCGGTTGAAACTGGCGATCGAAAAATTCCTTCAGGACGCGGTTCCTTTAAGAGTTAAAAACCCGGTGGCCCTTATTGTTCCCCATGCCGGCTACCTTTTTTCCGGCCAGATTTGCGCGGACGGGTTCAAGCAGGTAAGCAACCAGCCATATGAGGTGGTGGTTATTTTGGGCACGAACCACACCAGCCCGGGGTTTCAAAAAGTGTCTCTCTATCCGGGAGAAGGCTTCCGCACGCCATTGGGAACGGCAGCGATCGATCGAGAGCTGGTCTCTGCCCTTATCAAATCCGATCCGGCCGATTGCACCCTGGATAAATCCCTGCACGAACAGGAGCATTCCGTTGAAGTGATCGTGCCCTTTATCCAGGTACTATTTCCGAAAGCCCGCATTGTTCCCGCGGTGGTCGGATCAGCGGATGTTCCCCTTTGCACCCGCTTCGGTCAGGCCCTGGCCAAAGCCATCAGGAACAAACGGGCCCTGATCGTAGCCAGTTCCGATCTTTCGCACTACCCGGAGGCTAAAGAGGCATCGGCCGTTGACCAAGAAATCCTCGAGACCATAACCAGGTTGGACCCGGCTTTATTGAAGGCGACTATCCGGGTCCAAATGAACCGGCGTATAGCCCGACTGGATACCTGCGCCTGCGGAGAGGCGCCCATCATGGCTGCCATGGCGGCCGCTAAATGGCTCGGCGCCACCCGGGGCCTGGTCGTAAGCTATGCGAACTCGGGAGATTCATCCGTCAGGCCTGATCGGTCGCGGGTGGTCGGTTACGGCGCCGTTGTTTTGACCAGAGGAGAAGATGAAATAACGGACGGCAGGCCAGGTCGAGTGTCCGGGGCTCCGGCAACAGGCGGTCTGCAACCTGCCGACAAGAAGGCCCTGCTTCACTTTGCCAGGGAAACCATTTCCCGGGTCCTTTTAACGGACACGGTTCCGCTGGCCAGGGGTTTTCCTTCCCATCTGCAGAAACCGCAGGGAGTTTTCGTCACCCTCAAGAAAAAGGGCGAACTCCGCGGCTGCATCGGCAAAATAACCAGTGAAGAGCCCCTCTGTATAATGGTCGGGAACATGGCTCTTCAGTCCGCCCTGAACGACAGACGGTTCAGTCCCTTAACCGCCGATGAACTCAAGGATATCGAGATCGAAATATCGGTTCTGACCCCTTTGAGGCCGGTATCCGGCGCCGGTGATATCAGGGTCGGGCGGGATGGGGTCCTCCTGGCCAAAGAAAGGCAATCGGCTGTCTTCCTTCCTCAGGTGGCCTCGGAACAGGGGTGGAATCGTGATGAATTGCTCGATCAACTCTGCCTTAAGGCCGGCCTTAACCGGGGATGCTGGAAACAACAGGTCCAACTGTCCACCTTTCAGGCCGAGGCCTTCAGTGAATCTGAATTCAAATAACCCCGACCCAAAGATGTTTTAAATTTTTGAAACGGTCCAAGAGGGTCTTATTCTTGGGGGTTGTCCACCCTGAACCTGAAAGCTTCTTTGCCGGGCCAATTATTTAACTAAATCCAGAGCAGGCCTTCACCTAAGCTCGAAACAGGCCGATCGGCTTTGCCGATCCAAAAGGAGGCTTCCAAAGGAAGCCGGGGGTGAATGCCCTGCCTAGAACCAAACTTTGCTGGACTGGCCGGGATGGGGCGATAAGTCACCCTTTGGACAGTTCCGGCTTCCTTTGGAAGCCTCTTCTTAAGATCGACAAAGTCGATCGACCCAAGAATAAGACCCTCTTGGACCTTGGCTCTAATAGTTAGAGAAAAGTTCTATCCTATAAACACCATGATCTTTTCACTGATCTCCATAGGATTGATTTCCATCCTCGGTCAGGTCGTCCTGCTGCGGGAATTGAGTGTCGCCTTCTATGGGATTGAGCTGATTTACCTCTTCGCCCTGGGTATCTGGTTGTTCTGGACCGCCATGGGCGCTCTGATCGGCCGCCGAATTTATTTCCCATCCCCAAAACATTTGGCTTTTCTTTTTACGATTTTCGCCGTTGCCCTTCCTCTGGACGTAGTATTCATCCGGGTCAGCCGCGTCCTCGTCGGCGGAGTCCCCGGGGCTTATCTTTCACTCCTTCAACAATTGATGATCACCGTCGTAACTCTCCTTCCCCCCGGACTGTTGTCCGGCCTCTTATTCCAATGGTCGGCTAAAATATACCTGGCGGACGGCAGGACGCTGGCCCAGGCTTATGCCATTGAAAGCGCCGGGGGACTGATCGGCGGCCTTTTGGCCACTCTGTTCCTGGCCTGGGGGGTACAGAATTGGGCGATGGCATTAACCTGCGGTCTGGCTTTGGCGGTCTTTCCCTTAGCCTTCTTGAGAAGCGCCGGGTTGACCGCCCCGCGATGGACCGCGGTCCTTTTGGCCGGTCTTTTTCTTCCGCTCCTGTGGAAGGCGCCTTTCCTGGACCGGCGGCTGACCCTCTGGGATCATCCCAACCTGGTGGAAAGCCGGGATACGCCCTACGGCCGGGTTTCGGTCAGCAGGCTCCATGGTCAGGTATCTGTTTTTGAAAATGATGCCCTGGCCTTTGAGACGGAAGGAACAGAGGCCGAAACCTTCGTCCATCTGGCGGCCCTCCAGCACCGGAATCCAAGGCAGGTCCTGATCCTGGGCGGGGGAATCGAAGGAACCATAAGAGAAATGCTTCAGCACGGGCCGGAAAAAATCGACTACGTTGAACTAAACCCGATGATGCTGAAACTGGTTTCCGGGCATCTCCCTCAATCCATTCAAAAATCACTCAGGGATCCAGGCCTCCGCCTCATCTTTGACGACCCCCGGTTGTTCCTTAGAGAAAGCGGAACCTATGATCTCATACTGGTCGGTATGCCGGAACCGCAATCGGGACAAACCAACCGATTCTACACCAGGGAATTTTTTAAACAGTGCGCGTCAAAGCTGAATTCCGGGGGGATCCTGACTTTCAGGCTCCGCTCGGCCGAGAATCTCTGGAGTCCTCAGTTGCTGTGGCGGACGGCCAGCATTTACCGCGCGCTCACCTCGGTTTTTCCCGAAGTGCTTTTTCTGCCGGGAACGACGAACGTCGTGACTGCTTCCCGGGAGCCGCTGTCACGCCTGCCGGAGGACCTGACCGGCCGCCTCCGGGAACGGAAGCTGAAGACCCGATTAATTTCCGCCAACTATATTCACTATCTTTTTACCAATGACCGTTTCCTTGAAATCGGGAAGCTGCTGCAGAGGCAAACGGCCCAGCCGAATACCGATGTCAGACCGGTATGCTACCAGTATGCCTTCCTGATCTGGCTGTCGAAGTTCTTCCCCCGCATCTCTCTGATGGATTTCCCTTCCTTCCTTGACCAGGGGATAGCCAGGCCTTCCTGGCAATGGTTGCTGTATTTAGGTCTTCCTATGACCTTTCTGTTCAGCCGCCTCCGGCCGGCTTTGCGCCGGGTTTTGCTGGTGGCTGTTGCCGGTTTCATGGGAATGATTCTGGAGATGATTCTCATTCTGTACTATCAGGCTAAACAGGGCGGGCTCTACCAGGACCTAGGCGTTCTGCTGATGAGTTTCATGGCCGGGCTGGCCCTGGGTTCACTGACCATCAATAAAGGGATGGCCCGTTTAATGAGTCAGCGAAGAGGGGCAAGATGGGTTGGGGTGGGTCTGATGGCCGGATTTGGTCTGCTTTGCCTGATGATAACCATGATCATTACCTTGAGCCCCTTATCGGGTTTAATCCTGACCTCATTACTACTGGCGGCAGCGGGATTTTTTGTCGCGGGCCTTTTCGCCTATGTCAGCCTTTATGAAATTCAAGATCAAAAGCGCTTGATTTCATCCCTCTACGCGGCGGACCTCATCGGTGGGTGCGCGGGATCACTCCTGGCCGGGTTGATATTAATCCCCGTGGCCGGTTTGGATATCACCATAGGGGCCTTGGTTGGGCTGGCCTTATATTCTATTCTTCTGGTCTGATCGGTCAATTCCGTTGAAGAAGCGAAATCCCCTCCGCTTTTATTTCATCCAATACCTTATTTAACGAAGTAAAAGTATTTCCTTGCTTCCGTGGACTTCCGTTAATAGCCACCACCTTCATCATTTTATCTCCTTTTTTAGATCCGACAATCCTTACCCCAGACAGCTCGCCTCGCCGACCATGATTTTGACGCCCTTCTGGTTCTCCATCCAGAGCTCCAGTCTGATTCGGTCACCACCCTCCCCGGATTCAATCGATTTCACTCTCCCGTGGGCGGTTATCTGATCATCGTTTAAAGCCCCGCCTCCGATAAAAGAAACATGGATCCTGCCTTCGTTAAGCCATTTTTCTCCAAAGGTGCTGTAAAGCATCTCCAGCATATAACTGAGCAGGGTCGAGCCGGGAACCAGGGCCCCCCGCATTCCGTGTTTTTGGGCGTACTCATCGGTGTGAATGGGATTTCTGGCGTCTTGTTCGATCGGCGTAAAAGCGGTTTTGGATAAAACGGGAATCTCCTGTCCGATCTCTATGTTTACTTTGGTCATATCTTTGCTCCTTTGAAACCCCTGAAAAACGTTCAATTTTGTTCGATCAAGCAAGGCGGAAATTTCAATGGCAGGAATATACGAAATATTTTGAGGATTGAAATTTGAGCCTGACGAAGAGATTGAGCAAAAGGGGGCATTTTTCAAAAAGTTCCCTTATTCGACATTAATGCCTGTCTCCCGGCTTCTCATGATTATCTCACCGTTTTCATCCAGGGTCTCGAACTCAGCGACTTTATAGAACCGTCCCCGCTTGATAAATTTATCGACTATTCTACCCCGAATTCTGATCCGGGTCCCCATTTTAAAGGGCTTTAAAAATTCATGTTCGCTTTTGGCCCAGATGGCGGCTTTCAAATTGGTAAATTTGGCGAATTGCATTCGCGGGTGCAATCCGATGGACATCCCCGGCGGGGCGCAACGCAGTTGGTCGATGACCTCCCGGGCCTGCCATTGCATGAGGTCGGCATGGGTATTGACCGTTTCCTCATCCAAGACCAGCTCCCACTCCCCCAGATCGAATCCAATGGGAATGGCTTCAAATTCCGATTCCAGACTCATGTCCCTTCACCTCCTGAATCCTTCCCGCCTCCTCTTTTTGCGGGGGGGGGCAAGGATTTATTTGCCTTTTCAGCAAAGAAGTATAGAAAGATAAGATTGGCGCGTCAATCCTTTTTGCGCCTGTTTTTCTCCTTGACTCTCCTTTCTTCTCCACCTTATACTCTTTTTCATTTAAAAAGGACCACCTTTCCCATCCATTAATCAGCAAACCATGGTACGGAAAGGCTTCAGTCCCTACGGCCCTTCCAAAGCGGCCCTGGAGGCCATGAGCACTATCTGGGCCAAAGAACTGGAGGGCACGGGAGTCACCCTAAACATGCTTCTTCCGGGTGGGGCTACTCAAACAGGGATGGTCCCCGCAACCCTTCCCCGGGATCAGCTGGCCAGGCTTTTGAAGCAGGAGGTGATGGCCCCGGTGGCGGTTTATCTAGCCTCAGATGAAGCAGCCCAGGTCCATGGGAAAAGGATTGTGGCCTTAGAATGGAACGAGGAACAGAAGGATAAGAAAGGTACTATTTCATGAAAGTGGATTTTGATAAACTGCACCGGGCCTTCAATCCCCAAGTGGTGGCCGTGGTCGGGGACAGTAAAAGCAATAACTTCAACTGGCTGAAAGCTCAAAAATCATTCAAAGGAAAGCTTTATTCCGTCCATGTCAATCCCAACTCTTTTGAGGATATCAAGGCCCTGGGTATTGAAAATTATCCCAGCCTGGTTGATATCCCGGATCCCGTGGACCTGGCTATTGTCGCCGTGCCCCGAAACGCGACTCCGGGTGTTCTGGAAGACTGTATTCGCAAAGACGTGGCCGGTGCTCATTTTTTCAGCGCCGGTTTTTCCGAAACCAATGCCGAAGAAGGGTTGGCGCTGGAACGACGGCTGGTGAAGAAGGCGGAAAAGGCCGGCTTTCACCTCATCGGTCCCAATTGCATGGGGCTTTTTAACCCCAAGGTCGGGATACGTCAGAGTGAGGAACAATACACCGGTGTTTCCGGCCCGCTGGGTTTTATCTCTCAGAGCGGAAGTATCGCCATCGGCTTCAGCCTGGATGCCCATACCCAAGGACTGGATATCAACAAGTCGGTAAGCTTCGGCAATGGAATCGTGGTTGATTCTCCGGATTTTCTCGAGTATTTCGGCCAGGACCCGGAAATCAAGGCCATCGGCCTGTATCTGGAAGGGGTGAAGGACGGCCGGCGTTTTATTTCCGTATTGAAGGAGGTGGCCGCCCAAAAACCGGTGGTCATCTGGAAGGGCGGGCGGACCGAAGAAGGCGGACGGGCCACGGCTTCCCATACCGGGTCCCTGTCTTCCTCCAGGATCGTCTGGGATGCGGCCATCAACCAATGCGGGGCCATCCAGGTGATCAGCCTGGAGGAACTGATCGATACCCTGAAGGCCCTGCTTTTTCTTCCCCCCATTCAGGGCAACCGGGTGGCCATTGCCGGAGGACCGGGCGGTCACTCCGTCACCGCCACCGACATTTTTGCCGAAACCGGTTTAAACTTACCCCTGCTCACCCAGGAGTCTTATGATGAGCTGGAGACCTTTTTCGGACCGGTGGGCGGCAGCTACCGCAATCCCATCGATTCGGCGGGGCCGGTGCGCCGGGACATGAAACGGGTTATGGCCATCGTCGCCCGGGATCCCCATATTGATAATCTGGTTTACTTCGTCTCCACCAAGCCGGGGTGGCATTTCACCCCTGAACAGATGAAGGGGGCCAAGGACCTCCTGGACAGTGTCAAAAAGAAAAGCTCCAAGCCCTTGATGGTTGTTTCCATGCTCTATAATCCCGATGCCGAAAAGGAAATAAAAGATATCAGGTCCAACCTGCAGGGTATGGGCATCCCGGTTTTTCTTTCTTTCGAGCGCTGCGCCCTGGCTTTGAGAAATGCCTTTCAATATTATAATCAGGTCCGCCGCCGAACCGGATAATTATCAGAGGAAACCGGTGATGACACCGGAAAGGGGCTTTACTGAGCCGGCCGCGTCATCGCCATAACCTGTCAATGAAATCCATCGTTCCCCGATCTTAGAGAGTAATGAAACATGGACATCAGCGATCACCCTCTCCACAAGTTCTTCTATCCCGAAAGCGTCGCTCTGATTGGTGCCTCAGCCAACCCGGTAAAGCCCAGCTACAATCTTATCGGCAATCAGCTCAAGCTCGGTTACCAGGGCAGGATGTACCCGGTCCATCCAACGGAAAAGGAGATTCTCGGCTTGAAGGTTTACCCGAGTGTCGGGAGTATCGAGGAAACCGTCGACCTGGCCGTCATCACCGTTCCCCATGTTCAGGCCCCCCGGATCCTCCAGGAATGCATCGAGAAGGGCATCAGGAGGGTGATTCTGGTCGCCGGCGGTTTTTCCGAGACCGGAGAAAAGGGAAGAAAAGTTCAGCAACGGATGCTTGAACTGGTAAGGAAAAATGGGGTTCGGGCCCTCGGCCCCAACGCCCTCAGCCCCATTAATCCCCGTCACCACTTCGCCATCAGCTTCCACTCCATTGACCGGCTCAAAACCGGTGGTCTCTCCCTGATCTTCCAGTCCGGTCTTTACGAACCGCGCCTTCGCTGGATGTTCTCAGCCTTCAACCTTCATCTGAACAAGCTCCTCGATCTTGGCAATAAGATGGATCTGAACGAGGTGGATGCCCTGTCCTACCTGGTTTTTGATCCCCTGACCCGGGTTATCGGGCTCCACCTGGAGAGCATAGAAGGAGAGGGTCGCCAATTCCTGGATCTTATCCGTCAAGCCTCTGACCTGGGGAAGCGGGTAGTAGTCCTTAAGTCGGGCCGTACCGAGGAGGGAGCGAAGGCTGCCGCCTCCCACACCGGCGTTATGGTTCAGGGAAACGACAGGGTCTTGGACAGACTGCTGAAACAATGCGGGGCCATCCGGGCCTATACCGTTGAGGAGTTTTTTGACCTGGCCAGGGCCCTGGAACGCTTCGGGACTCTCACCCTCAAAGGGGATCGCATCGCTGTGGCCACCCTCCCGGGAGGAGAGGCCGTGATCATGACCGATCTCGTTCAGCAGGAGGGAATGAAGATGGCCAGGGCAAACCAAAGCACTATTAATAAACTGAAGTCAATCTCCCCTCCCTGGGAGATATCGGCCAACCCCTTTGACCTCGGTGTTGCCCTGCAGTTTAACAACTCGATCAGCGTTTATGAAACCCTGGTCGCGGCCCTGAGCGAGGACGAGAACATTGACGCCCTTCACCTCCAGATTCCCGAGCAGATCCTTTTTTTGCCCAGGGAGCAGTTCGAGATGTTTCACCGGGCTCCGGCCCTGGGCAAGCCGCTGGCCCTTTGGGTAGCCGGCGTGGAGTCGGGAACCTATGAAAACCTGCAATGGTTGGAGGATCAGGGGATCCCTGTCTTTCCTTCACCGGAGAAGGCCATCCGGGCCCTTTCCGCCCTTCATCAGCTCAGCAAGTACGGACCATAATGGAGCCCGGGTCTAGGATTGGTGACCTCTTATATTTACACCGTCAAGAGGAAATATTTAGTTTCAGGAAAATAATGACTTTGATCATGGATGAGAAACCCGAAATCAGAGATACCCTCGCCAGCAGCATCTTGTTCGGCGGATTAAGTCCGGAAGCCCTCGAGGCCGTGGCCGGGATAGCCCAGGTAATTACGATCCCTCAAGACACGATCATCGGTAAAATGGGAGAAAAAGGCAAAGCGGGCTGTATTATCGTTTCCGGAAGAGTCAAGTTATCCCGGCCCGGGAAGGGGGGCCTGGAACCCATTATGAAAAAATATCCTGAGGTGACCGAGGCGGTCGGTAAAGGATTTTCGCTCTGGCTTCAGAGGGCCGGGTCCGTAATCGAAAGTCAGGCCAAACAGCAATTGGAACCCTCCCGCTTTAGATGGATTGACTTTATTCCCTTATTGGTCATCAGCGTACTGCTTGGGGTTGCCTTTAATGCCTCCAACGCCAAGGGTATCCCCCTTTTTCAAAAGACTTTTACTGACGCGGCCGTTTCCTTCATTGCCCCCTCGGACATTTATGAGAAATATCAAAAAGAAGAGCTTCTTATTGTCGACGCCAACCCGTCTATTTTCTTCGAACAGGAACACATCAAGAAAGCCATGAATCTTCCTCTGTCCACCTTCGATTTTATGTATGATCTGCGGTTGGCCAAGACGGACAAGTCCAAAGAAATCATCGTCTACGGAAGAACCATCAGTGAGCACTATGACGAAAAAGCGGCCGAAAAACTGGTCATCCGGGGCTTTGAAAAGGTGAAGATTTTGAAGGGCGGATTGTCGGCCTGGAAGAAAAAAAATTATCCGGTGGAACCGTGAAAAGCCTATTAACCTTTCTGAGAAAAATTTTAACCAGTGAATATCTCTCCCTGATTCTTAGAATTTATATCGGATGGATATTTATCGAGGCCAGTTTGAGCAAGATACCCGATCCGGCCCTGTTTGCGGAAAACGTGGCCAACTACCGGCTCGTTCCCTATTACGGGCTTAACCTGGTGGCCATCGTCCTGCCCTGGTTGGAACTGGTCTGCGGCTTTTATCTGATCATCGGCCTGAGGATCAAAGCGGCGACATTCGTTGCCGGCGGACTGCTGTTCCTGTTTACTATTTTCGTCGTCGTCAACATTTTCAGGGGTGTCAATATGAATTGCGGATGCTTTGACACGGTTGAGGAGCCGATCGGTTGGACCAAAGTCGTCACCAATATGATCTGGCTGTCCATGACCATCCAAATCTTTTTCTTTGATAAGATTTCTTTTTTCCGCAGGGGCAGGTTCCTGTTTAAAAAGCCGGGGGCAATCCCTACTTCTGCTTCCTGACCAGGAGGAATATTTTGAGACATCGGAGAATCCCTGAGGGTTTTATCATCCTGGTGGGTGTTTTGTTACTATTTACCTTGGCCTGTTCCAGGGAAGAAAAATTTATAGGGACTTATAAATCCGTTCCTGGGACTCCGCCGGAATTCGCCGACTTTTCTTTGGAGTTAAAGGAAGGGGGGGAGGGCCTCCGCCGAATCCATGGAAAGGATCATCCCTTTCGCTGGGTGGTTAGAGGCCACCGCATAAGAATTCACACCGAAGCAGGGGGAACTATCATAGCCCACGCTTGGGGCGATCGGCTTCTGGTAAGACTCCCTGGACCCCTATTCCTCTATCTAAAAAAAATCAATTGAAAGAACCGGACAAGCTCAATAGTTTTGTTGCCCGGTGAGGCCTGGCCGACGGAACGGACTATCACCGTCTGGACCAGGCTCAAGGCGGGACCCGGGCCCGGTGGATTCCAAGAAAATGACTGAAAAGGAGTATGATGAACGAATTGAGATATGAAAAAATTGCCGGGGAGCTCAACCTGACGGTCAAGCAGGTCGGCGATACGGCCCAGATGATCGCCGAAGGAGCGACGGTGCCCTTTATCGCCCGTTACCGGAAGGAAGTGACCGGCTCCCTCGACGAAGTGGTCATCACGGCCATTCGGGACCGCCTGCAACAATTGGAAGAACTGGAGAGCCGCCGCGCCGCTATTATAAAATCCCTGACCGAGCGCAACCTCCTGACGGAAGAATTGGAGCATAAGATCATCGCTGCGGAGACTATGTCCGTTCTGGAAGACGTCTATCTGCCCTTCCGCCCCAAGCGCCGCACCCGGGCAACCATCGCCAGGGAGAAGGGGCTGGAGCCCCTGGCCATCAAAATCTTTGCCCAGGAAGATATCCCTGTCGAGGCCGAGGCGGCGGTCTATATCAATGAAGAGATGGGCGTTGCCTCGGTCGATGAGGCCCTGGCCGGGGCGAGAGATATTATCGCCGAGTGGGTGAATGAGGATCAGGACGCCCGGGCCAAGATGCGAACCCTGTTTTTTGATAAAGGGGTCATTCGGTCAAAGGTCGCTCGGGATAAGGAGGCGGAGGGGATCAAGTATCAGGATTATTATGAATGGGAAGAGGCGGTCGCCTCGGCACCGTCCCACCGGGTGCTGGCCATGCGCCGGGGCGAGCGGGAGGAGTTCCTGACGCTGCGCCTGGGGCCGCCGGAGGAAGAGGCCCTGAACATTCTGGAAGGGCTTTTTGTGAAAGGGACGAACGAAGCGGGGGGTCAGGTCAAACTGGCCGTTCAGGACAGCTACAAGCGCCTCCTGGCGCTCTCCATGGAGACGGAAATCCGTCTGGCGACCAAGAAAAAAGCCGATGAGACGGCCATCAGGGTCTTTGCCGACAATTTGCGACAGCTCCTGCTGGCGCCGCCCCTGGGGCAGAAGAATGTCCTGGCCGTCGATCCCGGTTTTCGGACGGGCTGCAAGACCGTCTGTCTGGATCGTCAGGGAAAGCTCCTCCACCACGAAGCCATCTTTCCCCTCCTTTCCGAAAAGGGTCGCCAGGAGGCCTCCCGGACGGTCAAGTCCCTATGCGGCCGATTCGGTATTGAAGCCATTGCCGTGGGCAACGGCACGGCCAGCCGGGAGACGGAGGCCTTTCTCCGTTCCCTCGATCTTCCTCAAAGCATCCCCGTCATCATGGTCAATGAAAGCGGAGCCTCCATTTATTCCGCCTCCAAGGCGGCGCGGGATGAATTTCCCGATCAGGACCTTACCGTCCGCGGGGCCGTATCCATCGGCCGCCGTTTGATGGACCCCCTGGCGGAACTCGTCAAAATTGAACCCAAATCGATCGGCGTCGGCCAGTATCAGCACGATGTGGATCAGGACGAACTGCGGCGGGGACTTGACGATGTGGTGGTCAGTTGCGTCAACGCCGTCGGCGTCGAGGTCAACACCGCCAGCGCCCAGCTCCTTTCTTACGTATCGGGACTGGGACCGGCGCTGGCGGAAAATGTGGTTAAGCATCGGGACGAAAACGGGCCATTCCAATCCCGCGAAGAACTTAAAAAGGTTCGCCGTCTCGGGGCGAAGGCCTTTGAACAGGCCGCCGGCTTCCTCCGGGTACGGGGAAGCAGCAACATCCTCGATACCAGCGCCGTCCATCCGGAGAGCTACCCTGTGGTCGAAAAGATGGCTCAAGATCAGGGCTGTTCGGTCAGGGACCTGATTCGGGACGAGGCCCGCAGGCAAAAGATCGTCCTGACGGACTATGTGACGGATAAAATCGGGCTTCCGACCCTGCGGGACATTATGGCCGAGCTGACCAGGCCGGGGCGGGACCCGCGGGAGCAATTTGAAAACGTCGTCTTTGCCGAAGGGATCGGAAAGATTGAAGACCTGATAACGGGAATGAAGCTTGACGGCGTGGTGACCAACATCACGGCCTTCGGCGCTTTTGTCGATATCGGCGTCCATCAGGACGGTCTGGTCCACATCAGCGAGATGGCCGATCGATTTGTAAAATCGCCGGGGGATGTGGTCAAGGTAAACCAGAAGGTGGAGGTGACGGTTCTGGCCGTAGACGTGGGAAGAAAGCGGATTTCTCTGTCCCTGAAAAAATCGCCCTCTGAAAAGCCCGCCGCCGATCAAAATAAGGCAGACGCCGCTTCAAAGGCCGTGGAGGGCAAGGTTCCAACTAAAAAACCGCCAAGAGGCGATGCAAAGAAGCGCGAACGTAGTAAAGAAGCGCCCAAACCCTTCAACAATCCCTTTGCCGAAACCCTGCGCCGGCGTTAATAACAGGCGGCCTGGACACTTGGTAAAAATCTGCTCAAACAGCGGACAACCGGCATCTTAAATATTTCTTTGCATATTAGAAAGGAGATTTTTTATCATAGACCTAACCTTCTAACCGGCAATGAAAGGAAAAGGTGATTTTATGACGGAAGCCGCAACCAAAGCACTGGCCAATCTGAGAACCACTTCGAATTTCGAATGGTATCTTATCCCCTTACTCCTCATCATTATCTATATTTATCACAACGAAGCCCGTCAAAAAAACTGGAGTTCCATATTTGCCGGTCTGGCTCTGTGGGGCTGTGACTGGTTCAATGAAATATGGAATGCTCTCGTTTTTCATTTCACCCAATACGCACCCGTCTGGGGAACGCCGGGGAAGTCGGCCTACATTATCCTCATTGGTCTCAACATCGAAATCACCATGATGTTTCTTATCATGGGCCTGGTCTGCTCCATCATCCTTCCGCCGGATAAAACAAAAAAGATCGCCGGCCTCCCCAACCGTTGGTTCTTCATCATCCTGTTCTCGACGCTCTCCGTTATCATCGAGGTCATTCTTAACTATTTCGGCGCATTGACCTGGGACTATCCCTGGTGGAGTGCCAAAGCCCCCTGGCTGATCTGGCTCGGCGGCTATTTCTATTTTTTCATGGTGGCCTATTGGGTCTATGACCTGAAGACCGTCCGATCCAAGGTCATTACGGTCGCGGCCATCCTCGGCTTTGACCTGGTCCTGTTGATCGTATTCATGGGGGTTCTGAAATGGATTTAAATAATTTCCATCCGGAAATGGCGATGTTCCGGATGGAGCGGTCAGCCATCAGCTATTAGCCATCAGCAAAATCCTTTACTGTTAAATGGGTTAGCTGAATGCTGATCGCTGAATGCTTAAAGCTTTAGCCGAAAATTTTAGGTTTCCGGATGAGAATTAATTAAGAACTCAATCTATCAAGAAGGATTGATCAAAGCGTCCCC
>JACQYK010000074.1 GCA_016208255.1 Deltaproteobacteria bacterium
CTCAAAATCATGGTTCGGGCCAGTCAGGTGAAACGGAATTTCCTGCGCACCCTTTTAGGAGAAGGCCTGATCATGGGCTTTGGATACATGTGGGACGAGAAGAACCGGCAAATCTGGCCCGGGCTGATGGAAAAGATTCTTCAGCTGAAATCGGATTTCTTCGGCCATCTGGGAGGGCCCGGGATCTGGGTCCATGACTATCACTGGAAAAAAGTCATCGGCCCCATGGAAAAACGCAGTGATCCGCCTCCGCGGTTTCACGGCCTTGATTCCATCAATGGGCTGGTGGGGACTCATGAATACGGGCTGATGCTTGAGGAGTACCGCCGGGCCACCAATCGTGATATTTTGGGGTCCATCCAGGTCAACATCATGACCGGCACCCCCGAGGAGGCGGCCGATTGGGTTGAGTATATGAACGGTTCCCCCAGGACCAGGTGGGGGGGGATTCGGGCTGAGAACGGACATCGGGATCCTTTCCGAATCCAGTATTGGGAACTGGGGAACCAGCCCCATTACACCTTTTTCAATGTGGGCCGATTGACCGGGGCTGAATATGCCCGGCGCGTCCGCGCCTTCACCACGGCCATGAAAGAGCGCGATCCCTCCATCAAGGTGACGGCCTACCTGCCCTTCTTTGCCTTTGACGGCTCCGTTGAAGAAGCGCTGAAGATCGGCACGGCCATTGAGGATGTCCCCGGCGGGCCTGGCTCCTCCGGCCTGACCTGGACCCGGCTGGTTCTTAAAGAGGCCGGGAACCTCATAGACGCCCTGGATTATCACTGGTACGGGGCGGTCAATTCCCGGGCCGTGAGCTATGAGTTTATCATGAGCTCGGCCTTCAAGGGTCTGCTCCCCAACATCGAGCGGGCCCGGGGCCTGGTGCGCCAGTACGCGCCTACGGATGAAGCCCGGGAGCGGTTAAGCACCTTTGTCTGTCCCGAATACGGGGGACTTTCCAATAATCCCCCAGTGGCAGGGATCGAAACGGCCACGGCCGTTTTCGGTGCCGTGGCTTCCTCCCGCCTGCTGCACCTCTTCTTCGATCTGGATGACCTTCTCTATGCGGCCCGCTTCGGGCTTTTTGCCCCTTATCCGGAACCCCCCATGCCCTATGAAATGCGGATACCCTACGCGGCCATCCTAGGCCGGGCCGACGGCTCTGATTTCCTGGGCACGGCCATGTATGAAATGAAGCGACTTTGGGCCAAAGCCCACCTGCCCAAGATCCTCGAGGCGGAGGTGACCGGCGCACCGAAGTTTTCCAATGGGATTTCCGTATTAGATGTAACGGCCATGGGAACCGATGACGGCCAGGCCCTCAGTCTGATACTGACCAATACAGGACAAAAAGAAATTCGGCCCGACATTTTAATTCAGGACTTTAAGCCCCTACCCATCGCCACCCGTTGGCTGGTCAGCGGGGACCTGAATGACGACAACCGCTGGGAAAAAAGGAATAAGGTGGTCATCCAGGAATCCGAAATTCAGACCGGATCCCTATTCACTCTGCCACTTCCAGCGCACTCCATTACGGCAGTGATGATGAAGCGAGAATAAACCTAACATATAGCTCCGGTGATCCTGAGCAACTTTGCTCCATGCCCGGCAGAAAGAAGGGCCTTTCTCCGAAGGAGGTTTGGTTTGTGTCTTTCTTCTGGAAAGGCACAAAAATCCAGATAATCCGGTAAATCCTGTCGGATAAAAAAAGTGGATTTTCAAAAAGCTAAATTGATACCATAATTAAAATGTCTGTTTGATTTCCAGAAACCGGTGGTATTGGTCTATCTCGGCCAGGACGCGGGCCGCCTGGGGAAAGGTGGAAAAGGTGGCGAACCCGGCATCCGCGTACCGGTCCTCCAACTCCTGTTTGAGAATATCAGCTTCAATACCCCCGCGACCCCGGTCCAAAACCACATAGATCGGCTTGCCCAACCGTTTCATGGAATCCAAGATAAACTGAGGAAGGATGGAAGTCATGGAACGTCCCACCAATCGGGAGATGAGGTCCACGGGCTGGTTGAAGATCAGGGCGTCGATGTTCGGATCTTCCCGAAGCAAATCCATGAGCCGCACAAGGTTTGAAGTCCCCTGGCCGAAGAAGGCGCCCATGATATCCAGCGGGTTCTTGGCGCTGCTGCCCTGTATGGGTACGAATTCCTCGATAGCCTTGATGGTTTTCTCGGTCAGGTGGGGTACCCGGAGGCCGGCCTCTTCGGCCATGTCGGTCATGGTCACCGAGCCACCGCCAGCCCCACCCAGGATGGCAACATTTCTCCCCGGCGGAAGAGGCAACCACATCAAGGCGGCCAGGGTGACGGCCATGTCCTCAAGGGAATGGACGGAGATAAGCCCGGCCTGGCGGCAAAGGGCTTTCCAGATTTGCGGGGACCCCGCCAGAGAGGCAGTGTGGGATTGGGTCGCCCGTGAGCCGCCTTCGGTCATCCCCCCTTTAAAAACGACGATTGGTTTGGTCCGAGAAATCTTTTGGGACTGTTCGAAGAAAGCCCGGCCGTCCTTCAGTCTCTCCACATAGGAGGTGCCCCCATCGGCCCCCGGGCAGTCCGCCTCTGGGCGAGGCGCCGACCACGGCGATGTTTTTGGGGTAGAACATGGCATGCTTAAGATCAGACCGAACGCTTCCGAACTTCATGAAAATCAAGAATTATACAGAAGGGGCCTCCAAAAGGGACGCGATGCGCGCTTTCGAATCGAGGTCGTTATCCTCGCTTACAAACACACCTGTGGCCTTACAGGTTATCGAATGACCACCCTTGAGATGGAAAGCATCGTGGATGCGGCCCATATTCAAGAGTTTCGTGACTCGAGCAACAACGATCCTCGCAATGGGATAGCACTTTCTAAGAATGCACATTGGCAGTTTGATCGAGGTCTTTGGTCAGCTTATATAGGTGTTGAGCTGCCCGAGATGTTCGTGCTTGAATTCGTCCACCTTCAACTCGACCAGCACATGGCATTTGAGGATGCGAAGATAGAAAACCAAGTCCACAAAACCGTGTGCCTTTCCGATCAGGATGCGTTTCTGCCGCGCCTCGAAGCAGAAACCATGGCCGAGTTCGAGCAGGAAGTCTTGGAGTTTGCCCAGCAGCGAATCCTCCAAATCGGATTCGCTCATGACCTCCTTCGACCTGATGCCGAGAAACTCGAAGATATAGGGATCGCGAACGGTAAGTATCGGCTCCGCTTGTTCCGCACAGGTCTTGACCATTTCGGCCAGCTTTTCTTTATTCAGGGATAGCCCCGAGCGCTCGAAATAGAGGCTGCCGATCTGCCGTTTGAGTTCGCGGACCGACCAGTTACCACGCATAGTTTCAGTTTCGTAGAAGGCCCGCTTAAGGTCGTCATTGAGTCCAGTCAACAGTTCAAAATGACTATAAGATAAGGTATTGAGAAGCTTCTCGGGCATAAGGGTCAAGTGTGCGGACGGTGTCCGCACTTTTTCCCTGCTTACGGTGTTTGGTATCAAGTGGTAAGATTGTGCGGGCACAGTCCGCACAATCTGGGGGTAAGTGCGATAAAAGTCCAGGTAGCCATACAATTGCCTACGACCGGTGTTACTCACCTTTTGCCTTCGCAACTCCTTTGAAAGTTGGGCGTCGATCCCTCCTTTAAGAAAGCTAATATTTCGATAAACAATTTAAGGCATATCCAGCAGTTAAAGTCAACTCCAAAGGAGTTGCGTCCGCAGAGACAGTATGAGACCGGATCAGGTCAATTCCGGAAATTGTATTTTTTTAAAGTTGATCTTGCCGTCCCTTTTCAGTATAAAAATTTTGTCTAAGGTTAGTAATTCCAAATAATCGCAGAAAGCGCCGACATGAATTCACTGAAAGAACTGATCCGGGAAACCCCGGTCCATGAACGGAAGATTGATATCCGCACTTATCCCCTGGAAAACGACCAGGTGATCGTTGAAGGCTGGCTCAGGGACGAACGGATGGTACCCGGATACAACCGGGACGGACGGCCCCGGCCGCCGGGGGTAGTCCATTGGATGTGTGTCCGGCTGCTCCTGGGAGGAAAGCCGATTTCTATCCTTGATGCTGAAGCGGAAATGCCTACCATACCAAACCCCTTGTGCCCTACGGTAGCCGATTCAGTGAAAAAAATCATCGGTCTGCCCATAGTCACCGGATTCAGCGATCAGGTACGCAAAAAGCTGTATGGAGTGGAGGGGTGCAGTCATCTGATGCACCTGATTCTGGCCATGGGCCCGGCCGGATTGCATGGTTACTGGGCCGATCAAGGCCGAAAATCCCGTTCCATGCCCCGGTCCTTTGAGGAAACGCCCAACCTGGAGTATCTGGTCAATAGTTGTCAACTCTGGAGGGAAGACGGGCCATTGATCCGGCAGATCCGGGAAACCTTAAAAAAATCCTAATATCTTGACATTCCGGCTATAAATGATTATTGAATAACCAACCCGGGACCCTTGAAAAATGTCCCCTTTTGCCTAATCTCTGTGTCAGGCTCAAATTTCAATCCTCGAAATATTTCATATATTCCTGTGGCTGAAATTTTCGCATTCCTTGATCTTGACCAAAATTGAACAATTAGCAAAGGTCCCGACTTTTGTCCAAAGAAGAGAGGACTATTTTTCTGATGCGGTCAGTTTATGATTGAAGTTGAACAATTAACCAAATATTACGGTTTTTTGCCGGCTATTTCCGATCTTTCTTTTTCCATTGGACAGGGGGAGGTGGTCGGTTTTTTGGGACCTAACGGGGCAGGAAAAACCACCACTCTTAAAATTCTGACCTGTTTTCTTCCTCCCACCTCCGGAAAAGCCCGGATCAATGGTCTGGATGTCTATCGGGATTCCCTGAAGGTCCGGGAACAGGTGGGCTACCTGCCCGAGAGTGTTCCTTTATATACCGAGATGACCGTTGAACGGTTTCTTTCCTTTGCCGCGCAGGCCAAGGGCATGGGAGCCCGGGAGATCAAAACGTCCATTAATAAGACCCTGGATGACTGCGGGCTGGAGAAAGTCCGGGGCCGCATTATCGGTCACCTTTCCAAAGGTTTCAAGCAGCGCGTGGGGCTGGCCCAGGCCCTTTTGAACAACCCGCCGGTTCTGATCCTGGATGAACCGACTATCGGACTGGACCCGGCCCAGGTGGTGGAGATCAGGGCCTTGATCAGGTCTTTGGGCCAGGAAAGAACCATTATTTTAAGTTCCCATATCCTACCCGAGGTCAGCCAGATCTGCCAGAGGGTGATTATCATCAACCGGGGACGGATTGTGGCCATCGATACGGTTTCAAACCTGACTTCTCAGATCCAGACTTCAAGAAAAATCCATTTGACCATCCAGGGACCCAGGGAAGAAATAATAAAGGCCCTGATGCTCCAACCCGGGGTTTTGACGGCCGAGGATAAATCCGATGAAAGTCCCGGGAAATACCTGGTGGAAATGGACAAGGATCAAGATATCAGGGCCGACCTGGCCAGATCGGTCATTGAAAAGGGGTGGGGATTGCTGGAAATGCGCAGCCAGGAACTCAGCCTGGAAGAGGTTTTTGTTCAAATTGTGACGGAAGAACCGGGAGGCCGGGTATGAAAGGGTTTAAAGCGGTTTTTAAAAGGGAGCTCTATGCCTTTTTTGCCTCCCCCATTTTTTATGTCGTCGGGGCCATTTTCCTGATCCTGAGCGGTTATTTTTTTTATACCTCAGTAGCCTACTTCAGTCTGATCAGCTTTCAGGCCGCCCAGAATCCTCAAGCGGGCGGGATGGTCAATTTGAATGAAATGGTTGTTAAACCCCTTTTCGATGATATGAGCATTATCCTTCTTTTGATCGTCCCTTTGCTGACCATGCGTCTTTTTGCTGAAGAAAAAAAGAACGGGACCATTGAACTCCTCCTGACTTACCCCATTCGGGAAGGGGCCGTAGTTTTGGGAAAGTTTCTGGCCACTCTTTCTATTGTTTTTGTCCTGCTGGCCTTGACCGCCGTTAATGTTTTCATAATTTCCCGGTTCGGGGTTGTGGAATGGGGGCCGGTTTTAACCGGTTACTGTGGACTGATTTTACTGGCCGCCGGGTTTATTTCCCTGGGCCTGTTTACTTCGGCCCTGACTCAAAATCAGATTATCGCCGCCGTTCTTGGGTTTGGGGCCTTACTTATGTTTTGGATCATCGGCTGGGCCGGTTCAGTCTCCGGACCCGGGGTCGGCCAGGTGGTCAATTATCTCTCGTTATTGGAGCATCTGGATCCTTTTACCAAAGGGGTGCTGGATACCCGTGATCTAATTTATTACCTTAATTTTTCCGTATTTTTTATTTTCTTAACTCTAAGGTATCTGGATTCGCAAAAAATCAGGGGATAAGACAATTTCGAAATTCGGAATTCGGAATAAAAAGGAAAGTGGTCGTCTATTTGGGTCTGTAGCAATAATAAATTTTGTAACCCTTTAGCTTTATAAATAAATAATTATCAGACAGGATTAACAGGATTTACGGGTTTTTGCTCAGGCTCCGGAAGACCCTGAGCAACTTCGATCCGCTTCCAGCGGAAACTGATGACTTTGTCCGTCAGGTGATTCGGTTTGTGCCTTTCTTCCCCTTGCTTGTCTGCTTGCTTGCAGACAAGTCGAAAGGCACAAAAATAAAAATAATCCTGTAAATCCTGTCTAAAATAATATTTGAATTTCAAAAAGATAAACAGGGACAAAATTTTAATAAAAATTAATACTCAACGAAAAAAACACACCTTATATTAAATCATGATCGCAGGAAAGATAAATAAATGGAAGGAAGGGTCATTGTTGACCCTCCTGGGGGTTGTCTTTATCGCCATTCTGGTGGGTATCAGTCTGATCGTCCACCGGTTTCCCTGGCGATGGGACCTGACCCAGGGGAAGAAACATTCCATTTCCAGCCAATCGCAAAAAATCGTTAAAAATATCAAACAAGAGGTCCATATCCGGGCCTTTTTTCAGGAAGGAAACCCCGGCAAGAAAAAAGCCCAGGCCCTTCTTGACATCTATGCCCTGGCCAATCCCCGTATTCATTACCAGTTCATAGATCCGGATCGACAACCGGCCCAGGCCCGCCAATTCGGCGTTCGCAACTATGGGGCCCTGGTCCTGGAATCAAACGGAAAGACTCAGACGGTTGCTGCCGCTGACCAGGAAGGGATCACCAATGGTCTTTTGCGTTTGATGCAAAGTAAGGTTAAAAAGGTGGTTTTTCTTTCCGGGCATGGAGAAAAAAGTATTCAGGATTCCGATAAAACGGGATATTCACTGGCCAGGGGTATTCTGGAAAAGGAAAATTACCAGGTGGAGGAGGTCAATCTCCTGTCTGGAAAAGGCCTGCCTGAGGGGACGGGCTGTCTGATCATTCCCGGTCCGAAGAAACCCCTTTTCTCTGAAGAAATCGAGGACCTGAAAAAATTTATCGCCGGTGGAGGCCGGGTAATCCTGATGCTTGAGCCCTATCAGGACGGCGGGGTAAAAGAATGGATGGCCTCTCTGGGAGTAAAGCTTGGCCAGGATATCCTCATCGATAAAGTCAGCCGAATTTTCGGCGGCGATTATCTGATCCCCATGGCCGGATCGTATGGCCGGCATCCCATAACCGATAAATTCACGGTGACTACCTTCTATCCCACCGCCCGATCCTTAACTCTTTCTTCTCCTCCCCCCCCGGGCTTTTTCCACGACATCCTGGTTCAATCTTCTCCGGAGAGCTGGGCAGAAACGGATAAGGGGAAAATGGAAAAAGGAGAGGCGGCTTTTGATAAGGGAAAGGATCTGAGGGGTCCTCTGCCCCTGGCTGTCTTAGTGACCTTGGGTTCACAGCAACCGGCTTCGGAACCCAAAGAACCCGGTAAAAAAGAAGAAAAATCCTCTAAAGGACAGATCGTCGTTTTCAGTGATTCGGATTTTGCCGGGAACGGCTATTTTAACCTGGCCGGCAACGGGGATCTTTTTTTAAACACCGTTAATTATCTGACCGAAGAAGAACATCTTATTTCTATCCGTCCGGCCAAAACACCTGTTCGACCATTGTCCCTGACCCCGGCCCAGGCCCAGATGTTGTTCCTGGTGCCGATGGTCTTAATGCCCCTGGTGATAATTGGGGCCGGAATAGGGGTTTGGCGTTCAAGGAGAAAGGCCCGGTGAGTTTCAGGAAACTCTGGATATACCTCGCCGTTCTCCTTTTCGTGGCCGGGATTTGGGGTGCCGCCCAGTTCCTTTTTCCCCCAAAAACCGAAAAGGACAAAAATCCGCTCCTCTTCGGCCACCTTTCTACCGATAAAATTCAGGAAATTCGATGGCAGAGAGGCTCTGAAGCGGTACACCTAAAAAAAAACAGGGAGTGGGAGATCCTTCAACCCTTATCGGCTCGAGCCGATTCCTGGGCAGTGGGAAACCTGCTTCAGACCTTAACCTCTCTCAAGCCTGAAAGGAGATTGTCCGAAATAAAACCGGGGGGGGAAGAGTTCGGATTGAATCCTCCGCGGGTAACAATATCTTTTTCGGCCCAGGGAAAATGGTTTGAACTTCTGGTGGGCAATAAAACCGCCGTCGGCCATGACTTCTATGCAAAAGTCTCCACGGTACCGGACTTGTTGTTAGTCCAGGAATTTATTATTCAAGATCTGGATCGGGATCTTTTTAGCTTAAGGGATAAAAAAGTTTTTTCTGTCACTGTTGATCAGCTCCAGTCCCTGGAGTTTAAGGCCGGCCGGAAGAGCTTTTATCTGGAGAAAATCCCTGAGGGATGGAAGCAAAAAGGCCGATCCGAGGGGAAGATCAATAAAAAAGAGGTCGATTCCTTTTTGAATGAAGTGCTTCAACTTAAAGTTAAAGGGTTCGCCGGACCGGGGATCAATAACCCACAGTGGGGTTTGAAAAGCCCAATCGTCCAATTACGGTTGAACCTTCGGGGCCAAGGGGATAAAGGAGAAATCCTGTCCCTGGGGAAAGAAGATCCTAAAAATGGACTTTCCGCTATGAGTACTATTCATAAAGAGGTATTTTTTTTAGATCCGGCTATCCTAAAAAAGTTTCCCCGAGATCTCGAAACCTGGAAAAACCAAAGCCCCTCATCTTCGGACAAGAAAGGCCCTTAATGTCTAACCTGTTAAGTTGTTTAAGGAAAAGGGATTTGCTCCATAACCAGAATATCGGCAGCAGCGAATTTGCTCAATACGGGTGGGATTATTTTAAACAGGATCGGCCGGTGGATGCCCTGGATTTTTTTGAAAAGGCCCGGGAACTGGAAGGGATCCGTAAAATCAGAGAGTGGAGTCTGGAACAGGGGGACCCCCTTTTGCTGCAGCAAACCAGTAAACTGCTGAAGGAGCCGGTTCCTGAAGATTCATGGCGGAAGGTTGCAGAAAAGGCACAGGCCGACGGCAGACTTCAACAGGCCCTGACGGCGGCTAAGGCCTTGGCCGACGAGGGAAAAATTCAGGAAATACAGGCTCTAATGAGGGGATAAGTATCATCCTGGAATAATGGAGTGGTGGAGTGATGGACAGGAAAAAACAATACTCCAGTACTCCAATACTCCAATACTCCAACATAAAAGCATGAGGTAAATTTTCAGATTGAAAAGTGTGAACAATTTTATGCAAAACAACAATCAGAAACAGGATTATTATGAAGTGCTGGGGATTTCCCGGAAGGCCGATGAAGAGGAAATCAAGAAAGCCTACCGGAAAATGGCCCTCCAATATCATCCGGACCGGAATCCCGGAGATAAAGAGGCCGAGGAGCGATTTAAAGAAGCGGCTGAAGCCTATGAAGTCTTGCATGATCCTGAAAAGCGGGACCTGTATGATCGATTCGGCCATGAGGGTTTGAAGAGTACCGGTTTCAGCGGTTTCGGCGGCTTTGAAGATATTTTTTCCAGTTTCGGGGATATCTTCGAGGATTTTTTCGGGTTCGGCCGAAGAGGCCGGGGGGGTGCCTCGAGGGCCAGAGAGGGGGCGGACCTTCGGTATGATCTTTCCGTAACCTTCATGGAAGCGGCCAAGGGCAAGGAAATGGAACTGAAAATCCCCCGGATGGAGACCTGTACCGTTTGCCAGGGAAACGGTCTTGAACCCGGAACCAGTCCGGAATACTGCCCCACCTGCGGCGGCCGGGGACAGGTAGTCCAGTCCCAGGGTTTTTTCCGCATCAGCACCCCCTGCCCGAGGTGCCACGGCCAGGGCCAGATCATTTCCCATCCCTGCCCATCCTGTCATGGTCAAGGACTCGTTGAACAAACCAGGACCTTGTCGATCAAGATCCCGGCGGGGATTTCCAACGGGGCCCGTCTGCGTTTTAGAGGTCAGGGCGAGGGGGGCAGTCATGGGGGGCCGCCGGGGGATTTATATGTCGTCGTTTATGTCGAGGATCACGATTTCTTTCAGAGGGAAGGGGATGATGTGCTTTGTTCCCTGCCCATTTCCATGATCCAGGCCGCCCTGGGAGCCGAGATTGAAGTGCCCACCTTAAACAACTCTAAAAAACTGACTATCCCCAAAGGGGTCCAAAATGGACAAACCCTGCGGTTGAAAGGGGAAGGGTTTCCTCACCTGCGCGGCTCCGGCAAGGGAGATCAGATTATCCAGATAACGGTCAAAATCCCCACCCATCTGAACAAGAAACAGGAAGAACTGCTGCGGGAATTTGAGGAATTGGAAAAGAAAAAAAGCGGGTCCCGACTGGCCAAGCTGTTCTCTTAAAACAGGCAATAGGCTATAGGCAACGGGCAATAGGAAAAAAACAGGAAGATCTTCTCTCCCATAGCCTATAGCCCATCGCCCCTTGCCCATATCTACAGCCCTGTTTGAATCATTAAATCCTTCTTCAATCTCCGATGTCTTTTCATAGAATAGAATGTGATTTTATCGAATATAGGCCTCGGTCACATAACGGCGCATCATACGGTGGGTATTGAAATAATAGGCATTTTTCCCGATGGCATTGTCCATCATCCGGACCCAGTTGCCTTTTTCAGTATAATACATCGGGATGATTACCTTTTCGAGTTTATAGTATAGATCTTCGGCATCCCGAGTGTCATAGCCATCCACCAATACAGTCTCCGTTGGACTGGGTCCAATGGACCAGCCGGTGTATCCTTCGATATGACCTTCGATCCACCAGCCATCCAGGACACTGAAATTCATGACCCCATTATGGGCCGCTTTCATGCCGCTGGTGCCCGAGGCCTCCCGGGGTCGAAGAGGGGTATTGAGCCAGATATCCACACCGGAAACCAGTTTCAAGGCCAGATCCATATCATAATTGGCCAGATAAACCATAGGGATGTGATCTTTCAATTTTTCTTTGAAATCGAAAATCCTTTCGATCAGGGCCTTGCCCGGTTGATCATTGGGATGGGCCTTGCCGGCATAGATGATTTGAATTTTCCCCGTCCCTATCGCCTTTAGCCTTTCCAGATCGCTGAATAACAAATCGGCCCTTTTATAGGCCGTGGCCCGTCGGGCAAAGCCGAAGGTCAACAGATCCGGGTTCATCTCGGTACCGGTGGTTTCTCGAATATAGCTGAATAAAACCTTTTTGGCTTCCTGGTGGGCGGTCCATATTTCTTCGTCGGGGACCCTGCCGATACGGACAAACAATTCGGGCTCGTTGGCCCAGCCCGGCAAGTATTTGTCATAAAGTTTCTTGAAGCTCTCACAGGTCCAGGTGTAGGAATGAACCCCATTGGTGATGGCGCTGATCTGGTAACCGGGGAACATATTCCTGGAAACTTCTCCGTGTTTTTTAGCCACCCCATTGACGAATTCACTCAGGTTAAGGGCCAGCAGGGTCATATTTAAAAACTCCTGACCGGCCAGTCCCTTCAGCACATCGAAAGGAACCGGCTCCCCCAAAACCTGTTGGACTAAGTCATAGGAAAATCGATCATGCCCGGCTTCCACCGGGGTATGGGTGGTAAAAACACAGAGATCCTTGACCCGGTTTACATCCCAGACCAGCTTCTCATCCCAAACCTCTTCAATCGGCTTTTTATAAGTTTGGAGAAGTTCGAGGGTTAACAGGCTGGCGTGCCCTTCATTAAGATGATATTTCTTGATCTCAAAACCCAGCTTTTTCAACATCCGAGCCCCGCCGATACCCAGTACGATTTCCTGTTTTAACCGGTAAGCCAGGTCTTTCCCGTAGAGGAAGGAAGTGATTTCCCGATCCTCAGGGGCGTTATCAATAAGATCGGTATCGAGAAAGAAGACCGGAACCTGCCCCCTGGTAAAGCTTTTTACCGTATAAAACCAGGACTGAATCAGGACCTTCCGGCCTTCAATTTCCACCGAAACCCTGGGGGAGAGAAGGGTCATAAATTTGGAAGGCTCCCAAATGACCGGGTGTTCGGTTTGCCGGCCTTTTTCATCCAGCTCCTGGCGGAAATAGCCTTTTTCACTGAGCAGGGTAACCGCCACCATGGGAAGGTTAAGATCGGCCCCGGATTTGATGGTATCCCCGGCCAAAACACCAAGCCCGCCGCTGTAAGTCGGGATACTGCTTTGGATTCCAATTTCCATAGAGAAATAGGCGATCATGGGTTCTTTGGTGAACTCTATTAATAAGAGGGCTTCAGGATTCATGGGTTTCCTTCTATCGGTTTAATTTATTGGGAAAACGACGCACTTGATCGGTATTCCTTTAATACGAAAATAGATTTCGAGGCTACTCTTTGATCCTTTCTATTTTCATGTCCCGGCTTCTTGCCCGACTCCTTCCAGGAGTCTCCTAAAAGATCGGCATAGCCGATCGGCCAGAAGCCTCCTGATTAGGTCACCATACGGCTTTCGAATGAAAGCCTCTTCGGGAGCTTGGCAAAGCCAAGCGGGCTGACCGTATCATGGTGCCACGCCCCAAAAGGCGGGGCATGGCGATTTAATTTGGAATATAATCCCTAATATTGTCAAGTGATTATTTCTTCTTGCCCCCCTTCACTTTTGGAATACCTGAACTTTTTCAAAAGTGAAGGGGGCAGGATTATTTGTTTAATTATTTTTCTTGCCAATAAGCGCCAAATCGGCTATAACTTATAAATTTTAAATATATTTATTCAGAAATTTCCAAAACCAAGAGGGGAACTGGATGGGTAGCGTAGTCAAAAAAAGACGGAAAAAAATGAGGAAACACAAACACAAAAAGTTGATGCGAAAGACCCGTCATCAACGTAAAAAGAGGGGCTAACCGCCCTCACCTTTCGAGGGGCATCGTTACTCAGCATCCAGGCGTTTTCGATTTGGATTGTACCCGCTGATAAAAAAGAAACGTTCCGCCATTTTTCCAGATCCAGGCCATCCCTTCGGGTATGGCCTGTTTTTATTGGTAAGGGGGGCTGGCTATTAAAGCACGTATTTTGACTATCGCCGGTTCAGATTCGAGCGGTGGAGCGGGCATCCAGGCCGATTTGAAGGTCATCGCCTTGTTGGGAGGACATGGAACATCGGTCATAACTGCCCTGACCGCCCAAAACACCCTGGGGATTCAGGCGATCTTTCCGATACCCGTTGCCTTTATCGATAAACAGCTCCAGTCGATCCTCTCCGATATCGAAGTTGATGCCGTCAAAACCGGAATGCTGGTCCGAGCCGACGTTGTTTCCCTGGTAGCCCGGACCCTCAAAAGGTTCAACGTTCCTAAGCTGGTCCTTGACCCGGTTATGATCTCAGAAAGCGGGCATCCGCTATTGGAGGAAAAAGCGGTCCAAACCCTGAAAGACAAACTATTTCCGATAGCCGGATTAATAACCCCCAACCTCTCCGAGGCTTCGGTCCTGACCGGGATTCCGGTTCGGACCAGGACCGACATGAAAAAGGCCGCCAGGGTCATTAAAGAAAGGACCAGGGGAAATGTACTGATCAAAGGAGGACATTTATCCGGGGCCGCGGTGGATCTTTTTTTTGATGGAGAAACCTTTCACGAATTTTCCAGCCCTCATATCCGAAACCGGAACACTCATGGAACCGGATGCACTTTATCGGCCGCTATCGCCACATTCTGGGGACAAGGTCTTTCTTTGATTGAAGCCCTGGGGAAGGCTAAAGAATTTATCACCAAGGCCATTGCCGGGGCTCAACCGATCGGTCACGGGCGGGGACCTACTGATCCCTATGCCTGGATCCAAAAATGACGGCTTCGTAAAAAGCCGTCACCCCGGTCCCGCATCAAGTGCGGGATAGACTCCAGCCGGGGGCCAGAGAATTTTAACTAATTAGTGTCCATCCGGAAATGGGAATTTTCCGGATGGAGCTGTCAGCCATCAGCTTTTAGCCATCAGCAAAACCCTTTACTGTTAATGGGTTAGCTGAATGCTGATCGCTAATTGCTTAAAGCTACAGAAGGAGAATTGTTTTGACACAGATAGAATCAGCCAGAAAAGGAATAATAACCCCGGAGATGCAGGAGGTGGCCCGCTATGAAGGGCTGGATCCGGAGCAGATCCAAAAAGGGGTGGCCCTGGGAACCGTGGTTGTTCCCGCCAATTCAGGCAAAAAGAAATCCCGCCCGGTAGGCATCGGCCAGGGATTGCGCATCAAGGTCAATGCCAATATCGGGACCTCATCCGATCAGATAGACCTGGACCAGGAACTGGAAAAGCTAAAAATTTGCGTCCAGGCCAAGGCCGATACGGTGATGGACCTCAGCACCGGGGGGGATCTGAAGGAGATCTTGCGGACCCTGATCGACCATTCCCCACTTCCACTGGGCACCGTCCCCATTTATCAAGCGGCGGTGGAAACGATCCGGGAAAAGGGAGGGATCATCCACCTGACTGCCGAAAAGCTGTTCGAAGTGATTGAGAGCCAGGCCCGGGCCGGGGTTGATTTTATCACCGTCCATTGCGGCGTCACCCTGGGTTCTTTAGAGCGGTTGCAGCGTCAGGGCCGGATTCTGGATATCGTCAGTCGCGGCGGTGCCTTTCTGGCCACCTGGATGGTCTATCATGGAAAAGAGAACCCCCTTTATGAACAGTATGACCGGCTGATTGATCTTGCCAGACAATATGATATGACCCTGAGCCTTGGTGATGGTCTGCGTCCCGGGTGCCTTCTCGACGCCACAGACCGGGCCCAGGTTCAAGAACTGATTACCTTGGGTGAATTAAGGGAAAAGGCCCTTGAATCCGGGGTCCAGGTCATGATCGAAGGGCCGGGGCATGTGCCGCTCAACCAGATCGAGGCCAATATCCAGCTCGAGAAACTGCTCTGTAAGGGGGCCCCTTTTTATGTCCTCGGCCCTCTGGTCACCGATATTGCCGCCGGGTACGATCATATCGCCTGTGCCATCGGGGGGGCCTTGGCCGGAATGGCCGGGGCCGATTTCCTGTGTTACGTCACCCCTTCAGAACATCTAAAGCTTCCCGCCCCCGAAGACGTGCGGGAAGGGATCATTGCCGCCCGGATCGCCGCTCATGCCGCTGACCTGGCCCGGGGAAACAAACAAGCCTGGGAACAGGACCGGCAGATGGCCACAGCCCGCAAGGCCCTGGATTGGGAAAAACAGATAGGTCTTTGTTTGAATCCGGAAAAGGCCCGAAAAATGCGGGCAGAAAGCACCCCGGGTGAATCCGAGGTTTGCACCATGTGTGGTGAATTCTGCGCCATTAAATTGGTTCGGGAGTTTTTAAAAAATAAATAAGGTCTTTCTTTCCAAACAGCTAAAGCGTTACCCTTGCCGATATGAAAGCTTTAGACCATAAAACTCCCCCCCATCCCAAAGAAGTAATCCTGGGCGTATTGTCCCAAAGCGATTTTATTTCCGGTGAGGTCCTGGCCAAACAATTGGGTATGACCAGGCCGGCGGTCTGGAAATATATAGCCCAACTCAAAGAAGAGGGATTCGGTATCGAATCCATCCAAGGTAGAGGATATCGTCTGAAGGCGGTTCCTGATATTTTATATCCGGATCTGATCCGACAGAAAATCAATACCCGCCGGTTCGGACAAAAAATATTTCATTTTCTGCGGACCGATTCCACCAATATCCAGGCCAGGTCCCTGGCCGCCGACGGGGCCCCGGAGGGAACCCTGCTGGTGGCTGAATATCAGGAAAAAGGGAAAGGCCGCCTGGACCGCCAGTGGCAATCCCCTTCCGGAAAAAATCTCCTTTTTTCTTTGATCCTGCGGCCGGACTGGCCGCCGCAACAGGCCTTTTATGGGACAGTGCTGGCTTCGGTTTCTCTTTGCCGGACCATTAGGGAGGTCGCCGGGATCGAGGTAGGCATCAAATGGCCTAATGATCTTTATAGCGGCGGAAAAAAATTGGCCGGTATCCTGACCGAGTTTGCCACTGATCCGGATCGAATCGAATATATGATCGTCGGAATCGGGATCAACTGCAACTGGGCTCCGCCCAAACCGCCCCCGGAGGGACAGCCAGCCACCAGCCTTCTCCAAGAAACCGGTCACAAGATTTCCCGACTCCGTCTTCTGACCTGTTTTTTGAATCAGGCGGAGAACCTTTACGAAAAAGCCGGGAACGAGGGAGTCGGTTTGCTGAAGGAGGAATGGAATCGATATTCTCTGGTCATTAATCGACCAGTCACTATTTCCAACAATCAGAATACCTGGACCGGTATAGGGCAGGGAATTGACGACTTTGGCGCCCTGATCCTGCGGCTCGACAACGGGCAACAGGAAAAATTCCTGGCCGGGGATGTGCGTTTAAGATTTTGAGAAAAAAGTTCGGAGTTCAGAGTTCGGAGTTCGGAGAATTTTAGTTTCATGATCCCTCGGCGCCTGAAAGGGTGTAGTTGAGGCCTAATTCCAATCGAATATATTCTACCACCAATCCATTTCTCCATCCCGGTTCGATTATAAAGGAGGGTATATGAAAATATTGGTTGTTGGCGGAGGCGGCCGGGAACATACCCTGGTCTGGAAGATCGCCCAGAGTCCGAAAGTATCCAAAATCTATTGTGCTCCGGGCAACGCCGGCATCAGCGAATTGGCCGAGTGTCTGCCCATTAAGGCTGATGATATTGCCGGCCTGGTCCGATTTGCCCAGAAAGAAACAATCGATCTGACCGTGGTTGGTCCCGAAGATCCTTTAACCAAAGGGCTGGCTGATGCCCTGGAGAAAAAAGGGCTCAAGGTCTTCGGCCCCAAGAAAAATGCCGCTGTTCTGGAGGCCAGCAAGGATTTTGCCAAACGCCTCATGACTAAATATGGGATCCCCACCGGATCCTTCAAAACCTTCACCGATCCTAAGAAGGCCCTGGCCCATCTGGAAAAAGTGGGGGCCCCCATCGTGGTCAAAGCCGACGGACTGGCTGCCGGCAAGGGGGTCATGGTCTGCCAGACCAAGGAGGAAGCCAGGGCGGCTATAGAATTAATCATGTTTGACAGAGCTTTCGGAGAGGCGGGCCATAAGCTCCTGCTGGAAGAATGTCTTACCGGTGAAGAGGCCTCATTTTTGGTTTTTACCGATGGACGGACGGTGTCGCCCCTGCCCACCTCCCAGGACCACAAAGCCATATACGATAATGATCAAGGACCCAACACCGGGGGGATGGGAGCCTATTCCCCGGCGCCGGTAGTCGACCCGGCCCTGTTTCAGGAAGCCATGAATCAGGTGATGATCCCTACGGTCCGGGCCATGGCCAAAGAAGGCCGGCTATACAAAGGGGTGCTTTATGCCGGATTGATGATCAACAACGGCCGGATCCAGGTCCTGGAATTTAATGCCCGTTTCGGCGATCCCGAGACTCAGCCTTTATTGATGCGCTTAAAAACCGATCTGGTGGAAATCTTTGAAGCCGTGGCGAATGGAACCTTGCATAAAATAAAAATTGACTGGGACGAACGGCCGGCGGTCTGTGTGGTCATGGCCGAAAAAGGCTATCCCGGGACCTATCAAAAGGGCCGGGTCATTGAAGGATTGGATCAGGTCAAAGCCCTGAAGGATGTCGTGGTCTTTCACGCCGGTACGGCCTTGAAAGACCAGGCGGTTGTTACCAACGGGGGACGGGTCCTGGGCGTGACCGCTCTGGGGGAGGATATTCCCAAAGCCATAAAAAAGGCCTACCAGGCTGTGGGAAAGATCAGGTGGGGAACCGAATACTTTCGAACCGATATCGGCCGGAAGGCCTTAAAACACACCGGCAGTAAAACCAGGCCAACCCCATTGGTGGGGATGGTCATGGGCAGCGATTCGGATCTGCCGGTTATGGAAGGGGCGGCAAAAGTGTTAAGGGAATTTAATATCCCCTATGAGCTGATGGTCTCCTCGGCCCATCGTTCACCCCAAAAAACTGCTGAGTTTGCCCGCAAGGCCGGGGAGCGGGGTTTCAAGGTCCTGATTGCCGGGGCCGGGGCGGCCGCCCATCTGGCCGGAGTTTTGGCGGCAGAAACCACCCTGCCGGTTATCGGCGTGCCCATTGATTCTTCCACTTTAAAGGGGTTGGATTCTCTGCTGGCCATGGTTCAAATGCCCTCGGGCATTCCGGTGGCCACCATGGCCATCGGGGCCGCCGGGGCCAAGAATGCCGCCATCCTGACGGTCCAGATCCTGGCCTTGAGTTCACCCTCCCTGGCCTCGGCCTTGAAGAAATACAAGGCAAGGCTGGAGGCTGAGGTTGAGGAAAAGGACCGGAAAATACATACGATCTGGCCATAAAAACGCGAGTGCGTGAGGCGTGAGGCGAAGAAAGCGAGAGGCGTTAGGCGTGAGGCGAAAAAAATGAATCAAAAACGTAGTAAAAAAATGACTTCTTCACTTATATTAAAAAACACTCACTTCTATTGCCTCTCGCCTTGTTTTTTAAGCCTCAAGCCTCCTGCCTCCTGCCTTCCCGCGCCTCTCGCCTCACCCCTCACGCCTTACGGTTATTCTTTATGAAAATCATCGCCGATTTCCACGTCCATTCCGCCTACAGCCGGGCCACCAGCCAGGAGATGCATTTGCCGGCCATGGCCCGGTGGGCCGGTCTGAAAGGGATCCACCTGCTGGGCACCGGCGATTTCACCCATCCGGCCTACTTTGAAGAAATCAAGACTGATCTGGAGGAAACCGGACAGGGGCTCCTCAAATTAAAGGGGGAAAAGTCAACGGCGGCCCACTTTATCCTGACCGCCGAGACCAGCCACATCTACACCCAGGCCGGAAAAGGCCGGCGGGTCCATATGATGGTCTTCGCCCCGACCATCCGATCGGTGGAAAAAATAAACCTTCACCTGGGCCGCATAGGCAATGTCAATTCCGACGGCCGCCCCATATTCGGCTTCTCGGCCAAAGACCTGGTAAAAATTGTCCTGGATATCGACCCGGCCTGCCTGGTTGTCCCGGCCCATGTCTGGACCCCCTGGTTTTCCGTCTTTGGTTCCCATTCCGGTTTTGACAGCCTGGAAGAATGCTTTGAAGAAGAAACGGCCAATATCCAGGTTATTGAAACCGGCCTTTCTTCCGACCCGGCCATGAACCGGCGCTGGTCGGCCCTGGACCGGCTCAGTCTCCTCTCCAATTCCGACGCCCATTCGCCGGCCAAGATCGGTCGGGAGGCCAATATTCTGGACTGTTCATGGTCCTATGGCGATATCATCCAAACCATCAAAAATAAGGATCCTCAACATTTTTTGGCCACTATCGAATTTTTTCCGGAAGAAGGCAAATATCATTTTGACGGTCATCGGAGTTGCGGCATCTGTTACTCCCCGGAACAAACCCGGGAGAAGGATTATCTCTGCCCTGTTTGCGGAAAAAATCTGGTGGTGGGGGTTATGCATCGGGTGGAAACCCTGGCCGACCGGCCGGAAGGATTTGTACCCCAAGAGGCCGTCCCGGCCCTTCATCTGGTCCCCCTGGAAGAGATCCTGGGCGAAGTTTACGCGGTCGGGGTCCAGTCCCGGCGTATTCGTAAGGAGTATCTTCGCCTGATTGAACGCGGCGGATCCGAGTTTCGGATTTTAATGGATCTTTCGGAAGAAGAACTGCGAACATTTATGGACGACCGTCTGGCCGATGGAATTATGCAGGTTCGCCGAGGCCTGGTTCAGGTCAAGCCCGGCTATGATGGGGTGTACGGGCAGGTAGGAATTTTTAAAAATGAAGCACCCTCCCCACCCTCTTCCCCTCAACTAACCCTTTTTTAGCCCCTTTATTTAAAGCAAAGGGGTGACCCCTTTTTAGGAGGCAAAAAGAAGATGAGCGCAACGGACGAATCAATCCTTCAGGAGGTCGAGAAGGAACTCGAGGTGATGAACCTCGGGTTTGATCTCAGTGCGGAAGATTGGGCGATTCTCGAACAGCCTCAGCGGGTAAGCAAAACCAGGATCCTGGAGTTGGAAAAGAAACTTCCCATCACGGTCATTAACGAGCTTTTCCGTATCGCCAATTCCCCGCTATATATGAAAGCCCGGAGACGGGAGAGTGAAGATTTCTGGGATGTGGCCTTTATCCTCGGCATGGATAACATCAAGTCCTATATATTCAGCATTGCCCTGTTCGAAATGGCGTCTTCCAATAAAGATATCCTGTTTCTCAAGAACAGGTCTCTGGCTACGGCCGGATTGTCTTTGGCCATCATCCATAATGTCCTCGGATTTGATCTTACCATAGCGCCCCAGGTCCAGCTCTGCGCCCTGGTCAGCGAGTTCGGGAAAATCCCTTTTTTTATTTATCGGCAAAAAAAGGCCAATGACCCGTCGGTGTTGAAAATCATGACCGAGGATTTCATCAATATCCATCATGGGGAGTTTGGGCTTAAAATGATCAAGCTATTCGCCCTGCCCGATTATCTGGTTAACCTGTTCAAAAAGGAATCTCTTATCTTTTTCGATCAGGCGCACCAAATATCGATTACCACCATCGTCCGGATCGCCAAGCTCATTGTCCGGGACAGCTTTAACCGCCAGAACAAATTGATAATAACCTCTGTAGTGGATGATCAAGACTTTGTCGTTTCCGGCTCGGTGGGTTCCCAGCTCCAGTCATTTTTTGATGCCCTGGGCATCGGAGATCTTCTGGAGGTCATTCCCTTCGAAACACCGGCCCAGGAATATAACCGGAAGAAGAAAAGCGGAGGTCGGTAAATATTAACCCGAAAGGGGACGTATTTTGGATAGAACCGAGGATCGCCGCTCTCTTTTATTGAAGGAAGTCCTTCCCTCTCCTTCCCCTCTTTAATACGAAAATAGACACTCCCACCTCAATCCTCCCCCCTCAAAGGGGGAGGAAGCCCCCTCTCCCCTCGCGGGAGAGGGTTGGGGTGAGGGAGAATTAAATATTTTCATCCTCCGTGGTACCCCTTTCCAGAGGTAAATCCTAATCCTTTTATGGGAAATATATCGCACTTATATGAAAAGAAATACCCAAAGGGAGAAAAACAAAGGCTAATAACAATAATTCAGGGAACAGAATCCGAAAAGGGAAGATTTAATGACCCTCCTTATCAGATGTGTAAGACATTAAAATACCACAAATATTTGAAAATTGATGGAATTTTAACTGAATGGCATAAAGATTGCTCTAGTAAATCGCTTATTTGCTTTCTTTAAGCGAGGGCCTATGAAATTGTCCCGAAGACTGCCTGTCCTTTTCTTCATTTCCTTAGGTTTGATCCTCACCCTCGGTTACGTATCATCCACAGCGGAAGATACGGAAATTCCCATCGAAGGAGACCCCCGCAGTCTGGCTATTAACCCGGCCACGGATCAGGCCGTGACCGGCAGCGTTAAGCCCAACGAGATCTCGGTGGTGGATCTGGACACGGAACAGGTCATTTCCACCATCAGGATCGGAAAAAAACCCTTGGGGGTGGCCGTGGATTCGACCGGGAACCTGGCCCTGGTCGCCCAAAAACCCAGCCATACTCTTTCGATTGTCAGTTTGATCACCCATCAGCCGCTGGTCAATATATCGGTCGGGAAATCTCCCGCCAGTGTGGCTGTTTATGAAAGGGCCAGCGGCCCCCATCTTGGACTGACCGCCAATTATAAGGATAATACGGTTTCGGTGGTCGATCTAAATCAATTTATTGTCCTCCAAACCATCCGGGTGGGCCGGGGACCGAGGGATTTGGCTGTCGATTCCGATCTTGGTCTGGCCCTGGTGGTCAATGAAAAAGACGAAACGATATCCGTTATTGACCTGACCAGCTTTCAGGTTACCCGGATAATTCCGGCGGGCAACGCCCCCCGGGCCATCAGCATCAATTCGGAAACCCATCTGGCCGCCATTGCCAATACCAAAGGGCACTCTATTTCCATAATCAACTTGAGTGATTGGCAGACCCAGACTATCCCGGTGGATAAAAAGCCGGTGGACCTGGCCATGAATCCCCTGGACAATACGGTCCTGGTGGTTTGTGAAAAATCCCAAAGCCTCCTTCGGATAGATTTGAACACCAACCGGACCCTCCAGGAATATCCTCTGAACAAAAAGACCCGGGGCGTGGCCGTCAATCCCTTTACCAACATAGTCGCCGTGGTGGACGGTCAAACTGACAGCCTGACTCTGATCCAGCTTCCCAATCCAATACCGAGCATCCAATCCATCGCCCCTTTAACCATCCCCCGAGGCAATCCGGAGACTCAACTCAGTATCCAGGGATCGGGTTTTCTTAAAACCTCTACCATATTTATCCAGCCTTCCGTATTACCCTTACCCGTATCTTTTATCAATAATCATCATCTGACCGTTAGGCTTCCTCAAGAGTTTCTGGCCCAGGCCGGGACCTGGCAGGTTGTCGTTGACAACCCGGCCCCGGAAGGGGGTGCTTCCCCTCCCGCAGTCCTTACCGTGACCAATCCAGTGCCCGCCATAACCGCTATCGATCCCGCTTCCACGCAATCCGGAGGCCCGGGATTGACTGTCACGCTCTATGGCACGGGTTTTTTCCCTGAAACCACCGTTTCAGTCAATGGTCAAAACAGATCCGGCTCCTATATTAACGGCAACGAAATAAAAATCAATCTGTTATCAAATGATCTGGCCCTTGGAGGAACCCTGTCGATAACAGCCTCCAACCCTTCACCCGGCGGGGGGACCTCAAACCCTATGACCTTTACTATTTTAAATCCTGTTCCAGTCCTGTCCTCTTTAAACCCTAATTCCATTAAGGCCGGCAGTCCGGATTTTCCCTTAAACTTGACCGGCAACAATTTTGTGACCGCTTCTTCCGTCCGGTTCAACAACCTTCCGGTCTTGGCCACGTTTGTGGACAGTACCCATCTTCTAGCCACCATCCCGGCGACAGCCATCGCTACAAAAGGGACCTATCCGGTTGTGGTCAGCAATCCCGCACCGGGAGGGGGATTTTCCGGGCCCCTCCCTTTTTCCGTTATGCCGGCTTCCAATGTCAATCCTCTGCCTGCAGGCGCCTATGGGAAGCAGTATGAAGATTTTTTCCCGGCTGATGCCACCCTCCCAAGTTATGATCCCAAACGCTTTTCTTTAATCACCGGACTGGTCAATGAGGCCAGCGGGAGTCCCTTGTCCGAAGTGACTGTAGGCCTCCATAGCCATACGGAATATGGAACAGCCAAGACCGATCCTTCGGGCCGATTTTCCATTCCCCTGGACGGAGGAGGCACCATCACGGTGACCTATCAGAAAGCCGGATATCTTCCTGTTCACCGCCAGGTCCGGATCGGCTGGAATACTATTGCCAAGGCCGAGACCATCGTCATGATCCCGGAGGATACAGCGGCTACCACTCTGACCTTCGACGGCAACCCCCAGACTATTCTTAGCCACCGGAGCACCCCCACCTCCGATTCATCCGGGACTCGCTCACTCACCATGGTCTTCACCGGAGACAACCGGGCCTGGGCGAAAGATGCCCAGGGCCTCGAACAGCCCCTGACCAGCATCACCGTCCGGGCCACGGAATACCCCACTGCGGAATCCATGCCGGCCAGACTCCCACCCACATCGGCCTTCACTTACTGCGCGGAGCTGGCTGTGGATGGGGCCAGGAGTGTCCGGTTTGAAAAACCGATGGTGGTCTATGTGGACAATTTCCTGGGATTTAACGTGGGCGAGATCGTCCCCGTAGGCTACTATGATAGGGACCGGGCTGTCTGGGTGCCTCAGAATAACGGCCAGGTGGTCCGCCTCCTGGATACCGATAACGACGGCATCGTCGATGCCTATACCAACGGCCGGAACCAATATCCGGCCCCGGGCCTGGCCGATCCGACCCTCTACCCGCCCGATGCCACTTTTTGGCGGGTAGAACACAGCCATTTCTCTCCCCTGGACTACAACTGGAGCCTGGGCCCCGAAGCAGGCGCTACGCCCCCTCCACCCTTCAGTCCCGTTATTCAAGAAGGGGATCCTTGTCCTATCACCTCCATCAATTCTTATGTGGAGAATAAAAATTGTATCTTCCACGAAGATATCCCGGTTCCCGGAACGGATCTGAAACTTCACTATTCAACAAACCGAACCGTTGGATATAAATCCGTGGTAACCGTCCCGGTCAGCGGGGCCGGTGTTCCTTCAATACTTAGATACATCGTTGTGAAAATGGAAGTGGCCGGAAGGATCTTTCAGTCTACCGTTCCCGCTTTAGCCAATAAAAAAGTGGAATTTGTCTGGGATGGCCTGGATTACCTTGGCCGGCCGGTGACCGGATCAACCCTGGCCACTATCAGTGTTGGTTATGTCTATCGCGGGTCTTATTACTCTGCCGATAATAGTGGTTATCCTCAGGCATTTGCCCAAACCGGTATCACCATGACCAGGATATTTGCCCGTGAAGAAGCCATATTATGGAGGCACAGCACCATCATCATCCAGCGCGGAATCGACACCCTGGCTGAAGGATGGACCCTGTCTTCCCATCACTTCATGAGTCCTGCCGATCCGAGTGTGCTTTATAAGGGGGATGGATCAACCGTTAAGAATAGCACCCGGATCATCACCACCATTGCCGGCAACGGCCAGGCAGGCTTCAGTGGAGATGGGGGGCCGGCCATTCAGGCAAAACTGACCGGCCCCTGGAATGTGACTGTGGGCAAAACCGGGACTGTTTATATAGTCGATACCAACAACCACCGGGACAGAAAGGTGGATAGGAACGGGATTATCACCACCCTGGCCGGTAATAACCAGTGGTACTTCAGTGGAGACGGCGGTCCCGCCACCCAGGCCGGTCTTGGTAATCCTACGGCGGTTGCTGTCGATGACGCGGGAAATGTCTACATTGCTGCAAGTTATCGGATAAGAAAGGTGAACAGCGGTGGGATAATCACCACGATAGCCGGTAATGGGCAATCCGGCTACAATGGGGATGGAATCCCAGCCACCCAGGCAAGTTTCAGTACGCCTTCAGGTATTTTCGTAGATCCTGCCGGCAATCTCTATCTTGCGGATTCAAGCAATAACCGGATAAGAAAAGTAGATACCAACGGAATAATTACCACAGTGGCCGGAAATGGCCAGTTGGGATTTAGCGGCGATGGAGGTCCGGCCGTACAGGCAAAACTTTGGGGGCCGTGTTCAGTGGCCTTGGATGATAACGGAAATATTTATATTTCGGATGCTGTCAATCATCGTATACGTAAAGTGGATACCAGCGGGATTATTACGACAGTGGCCGGCAACGGACAGCAGGGATTTAGCGGTGACGGAGGTCCTGCCATCCAAGCTCAATTCAATAATCTGAGGGGAATCTCCGTGGATGGCGTTGGGAATATTTTTTTAAGTGACCGGAATAATGAACGGATAAGAAAAGTGAATACCAGCGGGATTATCACCACTATTGCCGGGAGTGGAATCCAGGGCTATGGCGGCGACGGCGGCCCGGCCCCGCAGGGAGCCCTTAATTATCCGGAAGGGGTGGCAATTGACAGCCAGGGAAATATCTATATAGCCGAGATGTTTAACAACCGGATAAGGAAAGTCTCTTATCCGGAAGCCTTCAGATCGGTAATTACCGCCGGCGACATCGCCTTCTCTGACGAAGACGGCCAGGGCTATATTATGAGCAGTACCGGTCTTCACCAATCCACCATCGACCTGGAAACCGGGAAAACCCTTTTGGCCTTCAGCTATAATCCGGAAAATCAACTGGAATCCATTAGCGACCGATTCGGCAACCGGACTTACATCCAGAGGGATGGAGGGGGGAAACCCCTGTCGCTGACCTCGCCGGACGGGATCGTGACCCGGTTGACCGTTGACGGCAACAACCATCTTACGGCTGTCACCTACCCGGACCATTCAGCTTATTCTTTTATCTATACCTCGGAAGGATTGATGACCGATAAGTATGACCCCAGAAATAACCGTTTTCGGCATGTTTTTAATCCTAACGGCCTGATCACCGATGTCTTCGATCCCGAAGGAGGAAACTGGAGCTTTTCAAGGAGTGTTGATAATTCCGGCAGGGCAACGGTCACCATGCGGACCGGAGAGGGCAATGTCACCACCTACCTGGATCGGACCGACTCCACCGGGGCCTATACCTCCATCACCACCAGCCCCTTCGGCTTGACCAGCACCTTCTTCCGTTCCTCAGACGGCCTGACCGAAACCGAACAGCCCGCCTGTGGTATGAGTCAGACCTGGAAATACGACCTCGATCCGGCCTTCCAATACAAATATCTCAAAGAATTCACCCGGCGCTCCCCCACCGGGCTCACCCAATATTCTACCGATAGCCGCATGTATCAGGACACCAATGCGGATACCATTGCCGACCGCGTTACCAAAATCCTCGGGTTCAACGGCAAAAACTGGACAGCGGTCAATAACACCTTGACCGGCACCCTGACCGGCACCTCTCCCCTGGGGAGGACCCTAACCCGCGCCTATGATCCCCTGAACCTGCTGACCCGGAATATGACCGTAACCGGACTTCTGCCCGTCAGTTATGGATACGACACCAGGGGAAGGCTGACTACCACCTCAACCGGCAGCAGGACTTCCACCATCACCTATGACAACTCCGGAAATATCGGGAGTTTGAGTACTCCCGATGGGAAGACATTCTACTATGCCTATGATCTACTGGGCAGACTTAAGACCCAGACCCTGCCGGATACCACTCTAATCGGTTATGCTTACGATGCCAATGGCAACATGACCGTGCTGACCAATCCCCGAACCATCAGCTACGGTTTTGATTACAGCGGCGTCAATCTGCGCCAGACCTTGACCACGCCCCTGTCCGGAAGTTATCAATATACCTATGACAAGGAACGGAACCTGAAATCCATCCTTTTTCCCTCCGGCAGGGAAATCGGAAATACCTATGCCAATAGTCTCCTAACCGCCACCACTACCCCGGAAGGAGTGACCGGCTATACTTACACTTGCGGCACAAACCTTCAGGAGGCCATCAGAGGCTCAGAAAGGATCGCCTATACCTATGACGGCTCCCTTTTGAAAACCGATACCCGGACAGGATTGCTTAATCAGAGTATCGGATATGGCTATAACAGCGATTTCCGGCTTACCTCTTTAAGCTATGCCGGGGCCTCCCAATCTCTCACTTATGACAATGATGGTCTTTTAACCGGAGCCGGGTTTATCACCATAACCCGCAATGCCCAGAATGGATTACCGGTAACGGTTTCTGATGGAACTCTAATTAATTCCCGAACCTTCAACGGCTATGGAGAACTGGACGGCTCTGTTTACACAGTAGGAGGGGCCAACAAATACAGTTACTCCCTCACCCGTGATTTGGCCGGCCGGATCACTCAAAAGCTTGAGAACGTTGATGGGATAACCGATACCTATGATTATGGTTACGATAGCAACGGCCGGTTGAATGAAGTCAGAAAGAATAGCGTGATTGTAGAATCCTATTCCTATGATCCCAATGGCAACCGCCTTACTGAAATAAACGCCCTCCGTGGCCTTAACCGTTCCTATACCGTATCAGATGAAGATCACGTCCTTATAGCCGGAACCGAAACCTATCGGTTTGATATCGATGGATTCCTGACCGCCAAAACAGCCCCAACAGGGACCCTGACCACAACCTATTCATCAAGAGGCGAACTCCTATCCGCCACTCTGCCCTCCGGCTCCACCATCACCTATGACCACGACCCCATGGGCCGGAGGATCGCTAAAAGGATGAATGGAGCAATCACCGAGAAATATCTCTGGAAGGATACCATCACCCTCCTGGCCGTCTATGACGCCTCCGACAACCTATTAATGCGCTTCAATTATGCCGATGGAAGAATGCCGGTCTCTATCACCCATAACGGCAGCACTTATTATCCTGTCTATGACCAGGTAGGATCATTAAAGGCAGTTACCGATCCAACCGGAAATATTGTTAAAAAGATTGACTATGATTCTTTCGGCAGTATAATTTCAGACACGAATCCGGCACTAAGAGTTCCCCTTGGCTTTGCCGGCGGTCTTCATGACCGAGACACGAACTTCGTCCGCTTCGGCGCCCGTGATTACGATCCATCAATAGGGAAATGGACCGCTAAAGATCCTATTGATTTTGATGGTGGGGATACGAATCTATATGGGTATGTACTAAATGATCCGGTGAACTGGGTTGATCCAGTTGGTCTATTTTGTGGAAGCGGTATTACTGAATATTTTGTCCCAGATTCATGGTGGGGACAATATAATTTCAGTAATTCATGCAAAAAACATGATAATTGCTATAGCACTTGTGGAAAGAAGAAACAAGAATGTGATAAAGATTTTCTAAGAGACATGCTCCAAGAATGTTCTAAACTAAGTGGCTATTGGCGGCAAGATTGTTCTGCTACTTCGAACATATACTATCACGCAGTAGATATATTTGGGAGCCCTGCTTATCAATCTGCACAAAACAAATAATCTAAATCGATAATTAAAAAAAATTAAAAAAATTAACCTAAAGTTTGAGGATAATATGATAGGCTTTATTGGTTTAATATTTTTTATTTTCTTCAATATTATTTTTTGTGTTTTTATTAGCCTAAGGAGAAAAAAAATATCACAAAAGATTGATTTCATGGCCATTTTTTTATCCGCGATTGCAACTACTATCTTGATTCATGTTATCGCTTTAATTGAAGATCTTAAGAGTAGCCAATGGGTGATGATTTCCATTCCAATAGCTTTCATCTTTGGCTTAATTATTTCGACCTTAACATCTATCATCTATCAAGGCTGTTTTTTGAAGAGAAAAAACAAAATAGGAGACGACCCTAATAATTAAATTGAGATAAAGAGATCACCCATTAATAGACCACTGTCAAGAGAAAAAGGTTTCCTGTATGCAAGAAAGGGTAATTTTTTCTTGCAGTGTCCGGACCTGTTAGAACTGCCCGCCGGTTTTCAACGTCATTACCTTTGCTGAAATTTTGAAGGTTGAAGTGTACCGGGAATCTTTACCGCACCGGATCATTGGATAATCTCTTCTTGAAAATCTTCTTCCCTCGTTCATCGATAATTCCCAGAAAATTGTTGTTGCCGTGAAGATCCGATCCTGCGTATAATCTCTTCATAGGCTCCTTCTAAGGGTTTGATTGATCCTCTTTCCCTTACCTACCAGGAAACTCTTTTCTCGGTATGCGCGAGGTGCCTTTTATATGATTATCAAGTCTCTGATTGACCGAAAAGCAGGAGGTCAAAAAAGGGGTAAGAGATATTAAGGGAAGCTTTTGAAATAGGTCAAATGGAGACCCCTTTATTGGGAGGCGAACATGATTAGAAAAGAGTCGTTAACTATTCTCATTGTTCTTGGTTTTGCTCTATTGATTCATCTTCTAGTTGCATATTTCATCCAGTTGGAAATGTATGTCGCCGTACTGATTGCAGCTCCGGCTGGAATTTTAGTTTTGTTTGCCTTTGTAAGGTGGCTTCGAAATAAAGGAGGGCAACAACAGGCGGTGAAAATCGAGATTAAAGAAGAGGATCTCAAAAAGCCAGAGGACGATGAGGATTTTAGGCTGAATAGGAGTGAGATGACTTCCTGGTACCAACGCCTCTCTCAGACCTATCATTTTACACTTCTTGGTTCGATAGCTCTGCTTGGCTTTGGCATTAGCACATATGATAAAAATATCTCTCTTTTTGTTTATGCAGTGCTCTTTTTTCTTATTGCTTCTGTATCAACGGGAGGTTTGGCTTTGATAGCATGGACATACAGCGTAATTATGAGACAAGGCTCATACCTCCAGGTTTTCTACACCGATAACTGGATTAAAAATAGCAGAGAGTCATGGGATTATCACAGTAAAGAGCCTGGCCCGGCCCTTCACTGGGTCCTTATGCACAAAGAACCGAGATATATTGCCATCGCTTTGGGCGGAGTTATAGTAACTGCGGGTATACTCCTTGTTGAGCGCATAATTGATAAAGGTGCTTGCCTTTCAACTACCACCTACAAAGAATTATGGGCTCTTGTTATCGGCAGCAGTCTCGTTTGGGTAAGCCTTGCAGTTGCCGCACTTTGGTTTATTCGTCTTTTGAGTATTAAGACTCATGGAAAATTATGGGAACAACATTGGAAGCTCTATTATAATAAATATAATAAAAAGAAGGCCTAAAATAATTGTTAAAGAAGGTTCTTTTTAGTGGGGGTTGGAACATAATGATATTTTAATCTGGGGACATCCATGATAAGAAAAGTCAAGGGGAAAAACGGAGGTTTCCCCCGACCTTCTGGAATATGGGCCTCCCGGCGGTTTATTTACCGCAATCTACCTTCGTCTGATCTTTTTATTCGGACTTAAGGGTCGACGTGATCTTGACCGGGAATCATTTTTGGATATCTTGGTTCAATCCAAAAAAATTTACGGCGTTCGACTTTTTGCTTACGTCTTAATGGACAACCACTTTCATCTTCTCCTGGAAACTCCCTTGGGCAATTTAGGGGAGTTTATGAGACGCTTTAATATCACCTACACCAGTTATTTTAATCGTACCCACAACCGAGTGGGTCATTTATTTCAGGGTCGTTACAAAAGTATTCTCGTAGATAAAGAGAGCTATTTGTCCGAACTATCCAGATATATTCATTTAAATCCAGTGCGGATCAAAGAACAAAAAAATAAAACTCCGGAAGAACAATGGCATTATTTGGTAAATTATCCCTGGAGCAGTTTAAAGGGATATTTGAGCGCGAGAAACAAAGAGCCTTTTATGGAATATTCTTTAATATTGGCGGATTTTGGAGGAGATACCAGCCTGGGCAGGCGAGCTTACCAGAATAGGATTAAAGAAGATCTCTTGGGCGAATTAAAAATCAAGGAAAAAGTAATCGGCCAGGCCATCCTGGGTGGAGATCATTTTATTAAATGGTTGAAAGAAACTTTCTCCCCCCAAAAGCAGGACCGGGAATGTCCGGGTCTGAACGAGCTAAAACGATATAGAGTCTGGGAAGAAATTATTGAAGTATTTTATAAAGAGACAGGGAAATCCGTTGAAGAAGTTAAAGTCAAGAAACATCCGCTTAGAGCGGTGCTTATGGATCTGTTATACCGGATAGGCGGATTGACCGGAGCCGAGATTGGCAAAATCTTTAATGTGGATTATAGTACGGTAAGTCA
>JACQYK010000075.1 GCA_016208255.1 Deltaproteobacteria bacterium
AATGAACGGGTTAAATGATGGACTTGTAAAAAGTCCATCAACAGGCCGAGGACGATTAAGTCCCGGTCTGGGGTGAAGGTGGAACCACTTGAATTCACTTCAAGTGGCGGGAGAGGGGAAGCCCTTTCCCGCCTCGTGAAAAGTCGTTTTTTAACTTTTTACGAGGTTATCTTAAATGATGCCCTGCTGCTGTAATTTCACCAGATCCTCTTTATTATATCCAAGGTTTCCCAATATCTCTTCGTTATGTTGACCCAGCAGTGGTGCCGGTTTTATGACCTGCCAGGGAGTTTCCGACATTTTAAAAGGCGCGCCAGGAACCTTGCAGATTCCGGCCAGGGGATGTTCGACCTCCGCAAAGAATTGCCGCTCGGTATAATGGGGATCCGCCAGCAAATCCTCGGTCGTGTAAACGGGGGAACTGAGCAGGCCCTGGGCCTGGGCCGCTTGCCAAATTTCCCGCCTGGTGCGCTCGAGCAGCCAGGGCAGGAGTATCTCCAGAAACTCTTCGGCAACTTCGGGCTTGGCATGTTCAAAAATATTGGAATACACCGGATGTTTCAGCAGTTCAGGCATTTCCAGCATGGCCGCTGTTTTAGGAAAAAATATGGTTCCTCCCATAAGGGTAACGTAACCGTCTTTGCAGGGAAAAGTACCGGAGGCGAAACCGGGGATCGTTGGCTGACGTCCGTTAACATCACCGGTATATTGGTAAGCGATGCGCAAGGTCGGCGTTCGATCGATGCCGGCGGCCTGGGTTTCCATGATGGAAATATCCACCACTTCCCCCTCCCCGCGAATCTCGGCACCAAAAAGTGCCGTCATGGTTGCCACAGAAGCGCAAACGCCCGCCTGAAACTGTACCGCCTGATGATGCACTTTCAAAGGCTCAAAGTCCACATCACCGGTTGAATACATGGGGCCTCCCAGGGCATACTCGATCATATCCGTCGCCTTGTAATCCCGGTAGGGACCCGTCTGTCCGAAGTTGGAGATAGAAGTCATCACCAGTCTGGGATTGATTTGAGACAGAGTTTCATAATCCAAACCGAGTCGGGCCATCACCCCCGGTTTAAAATTTTCAACCAGAATATCCGCTTCCAGAACCAGTTCTTTGACGATCCGTCTGCCAATCGGGCTCTTCAGGTTTAAAGTGATCCCCTGCTTATTGGTGTTAAGATACAAAAAGAGGCCACCTTTTTCAGGATGTGGCAAATCACCTGGAAAGGGCCCCATTTTCCGTGTGGGATCTCCCTCCCCTGGCCGTTCCACCTTGATAACCGCGGCCCCGTAGTCTGCCAGCAGCTTGGTGCAGTAAGGACCGGTCACATGCCAGGTCAGATCGAGTACTTTGACATCAGACAACGCTTGATCCATCCTTGTTTCCTCCTAATGCCATGGTAAATAAAGGTAAAGATTTAAAATCCTTTTTGGCCAATGCGGACCGCCTATCTGAAGTGGAAAAATACCAGAACGAATGTTTTCAACTTGCGTGGTGCGGTTTAGTGATAGACCCCATCGCCAATGCGGAGATGGTATCCCCTGTCCGTCACCTGTCGAAAAGATGAGATAATAGAACTTGCTTTTTTTATGTCAAAGCTGATAAGTGAATTGAAATTCTATTAAGACCAAGAATATAAAAAAAGCCTCCTCAAGAGCATATTGCTCTCTCGGAAGCTTCATATAGGTACTCACTGAAACTCCCACTTCATTTTCCCGCTCCAAAAAGGTTGGGGTTATGTAGGGATGAATACTTGATATTTAATTGTAACTGAAAACTGATATCATTTTTAGGAAAATTGTCAATCGAATTATGGGAAAGAAACCTTCAAGGGTCTTATGTCATTAATTACATACACGGTGTCAAATCGATTTTTATATCCGGTCATACTCTTCCGGTTCCGAATCAGGAACCTTTTTGAGTACCCTCTGAAATTTTTTCAAACTTGCTCTCTTGGCCCTTGTTTCAATGTATTCTTCAGTCAATAGTGCGGACATTTTTTCTGCAGCAGCAGAGGCTATAAACTGATTAATGGAAATCCCGTCTCGTTTAGCTAATTGTCGTATCTGTTCATGGAGAGACCTTGGAATACGCAGACTTAAAGCACTCATGATAGTACTCCTATTTCGATAAGGGATTCTCTTGGATCAAAAACTTTCAAACCGAACTAAAGTCAACTCCCTATTCCTTTGGATCGGCCAGATGAACCAGACTGCGGCCGATGTTCTCCCCCCGGAACAGTCCACAGAAGGCGCGGGGGGCATTTTCCAAACCTTCGACGATGTGCTCGCGAACCATTAATTTTTTTTCTTTAATCCAGTCGGCCATGGTTCGGCGCGCTTCTTCAAAAAATTCTGAATGATCCAGCACCACAAATCCGCGCATATCCAGCCGATTGCTGATAAAGGCCGAGACATCCCGCAAGCCTATACCCTGTCCAGGTTCCAGGTTGTATTCCGCCACCTGCCCGCAGATCAGGATACGGCCGAAACGTCTCATATTGGCTATGGCGGCATTTAACAGTTCGCCGCCCACATTGTCGAAATAAACATGTGCCCCTTTCAGACAGGCTCTTTTTAGGGCTTCGGAAATACTCCCCTCCGACTTGTAGTCAATCATTTGATCGAACCCATAAACTTCTTGACAAAAATCACATTTCTTTTCACCGCCGGCAATACCCACGACCTGCGCGCCGTCAATTTTGGCGATTTGACCGGCGATAGACCCGACGGCCCCGGCGGCCGATGAAATCAGAACCGTTTCCCCAGCAGTGACTTTCAAAAGCTTTCGAATACCGATATAGGCGGACAGACCGGGGAGTCCGAATACGCCGATGGCGGTTGAAATGGGCCTCTGCCTGGAATCGATCCACGACAACCTTCTACCGTCACTGATTGCGTAATCCTGCCAGCCATGATAACCGGCTACCAGCTCACCGACCCGGAAGTCCGGATGTCGGGACAGCACCACTTCACTGACCGATTGGGCATCCATCACCTCGCCCAGGGGCTTGGCCGGAACATAGGAGGCGCGACCACTCAACCTGGCCCTTGATCCCGGATCAATACTGATATAAAGGTTTCGCAACAACAGCTCTCCTTCCCCGGGTTCCGGCCTTGGTTCCTCGATCAACTTAAAATCCTCCACCCGGGGTTCGCCAACCATCAATCTCGAGAAGAGGATCCGTCTGTTTATTTTATCCGGCATAGGGCTATTTCCTTTTTAGAATGTTTTTCTTAATATTATCTGCTGACTAAAAGAGTGCCCTTGCCTGATCTCAAGGGCGGAGACCACGTTGCCTCTCAGAAGGTTCGAACTTCCTCAGGCTGTTGAATACCCGCCGTCGACCATGTAGATCCCGCCGTTGCAGAAGCGGCTGTCGTCGCTGGCGAGAAAAAGCATGACCCGGGCGACGTCTTCAGTGGTCGCATAACGTCCCATGGCGATTCTCTCCGACAGCAATTGGTGGACCTGCTCCTGGTTGATCTCCGTTCCGAGCCGCAGGGAGGCCAGAGGCATGAGGCCGGATTCCAGAGAGCGCATCATTCGGGTTTCTACGGGCGAAGGATTGATGCAATTGACCCTGAGATTGAATCGGGCATACTCAAGGGCAGCCGTTCTCATCAATCCGATGAGGGCGTGCTTGCTGGTCACATAGGCTGAAAGCGCGGGCATTCCCGTTACCCCGGCTAATAATTGAGAATTATCGTTTGAATGTGCATAAAAAGACAGGGCCTTAAGTGGCCCTGTCTTGTATCATTTATTGGCTAATTAATCAGTTATCGAATTGTAATTTTGACCGTCATCACCACAAGCACCATCCTTCTTATCATGTGGCACGCAGATAGTTACTGTTCCCATACAACCTTCTCCAAGGCTATCATTTGCCCAAAAATTTATCTGGTAAACCCTCCCGTTACCATTGCCTGCACGTTCAGCACGAAGTAATACCTTACTTCCATTAATAACTGCATCAGGGCTTGTATCCCCATCGCCAAGGCCATTAACCGGTTCATCCTGGTTTATGCCAAGAATAGAAACAACTATCTGTTCATAATTGGGATCAGACAGGTTTACAATACTGACCGGAACAAGTTTGTGATTTGGGGGCCAAATCATAGCAGGTTTGGCCTGGGCAAGGTCGCAACGTGGCGGATCATTACTATTCAATACCGAAATTATGATTTCATCATTGGCCACCCCTCCTAATCCATCGTTAACGGTAAGTCTGAAAATGAATGTCTCCCCACCAGAAGTTACAAATGGGGTTGTGAAAGAGGGGGTTGGGCTTGCTGGATCAGAAAGAGCAGCCGTTGGACCAGATAGCTGGGTCCATAGGAAAGCTAAGGAATCCCCATCCGGGTCGCTGCTGCCTGCTCCATTCAGTGTAATCAAGCTTTTTTCATTAACTGTTTGGTCCTCCCCTGCATCAGCCAAAGGCGGATGATTGACATTTTCAACAAAGATACTAACGGAGTCAGTCCTTTGATCAATCCCATCGCTAACGGTTAGAGTGAAAACCAGATTTGCGTTTTCTAATCCTACAAGCGGAGCGGTAAATGAGGTTTCAACGGCATTTGGATCTGACAAAGAAACCGATGGACCTGAAATTTGCTCCCAGCTATAGATCAGGGTTTCCCCATCAGAATCGTAGCTATTGCCCCCGTTTAATGTAACCGGGCTACCTTCATTTACAGTCTGGTCTTTCCCGGCATCAGCAACCGGAGGATGGTTTATGTTTTTGATGGTTATGTTGACCGTATTGGGATTACTCGTCATTTGACCATCGTTGACCGTCAGTTGAAAAGTTAGAGTTGCTCCTCCGGCTGGAACTCCGGGAGCAGTGAATGATGGATGGATAGGATCGCTTAAGTTTAGAGTAACCTCTGGACCAGCGATTTGTTCCCACAGGTATGTCAAGGAATCACCATCCGGGTCTAAACTTCCAGAACCATCCAATGTAACCGACACGTTTTCATCCACTGTCTGGTTATCCCCGGCCTCGGCGACGGGTGCAGAATTGGTAACCGGATTTAAAGTAGTTTGCCAGTTATCGAAGCCTGATGCTCGTGATGCAGTTGCCGTTGAATTGTCGTTGGCTGTTATAAACCCGAACAATATCGGTTTTCCGGACGAGGAGAAATCGGGGTGATTGACTAAAGTGCCGCTGCTGAGGAAATCCGCAAGATCATAAAAATCTGAAGCTCTCATGCCTGTCGCCCCGAACCTGCTCCAGGAATAAGAATTGTTAAGACGATAATAACTTCCCACCGGAATGGTGGGATTTGGTATGTAATTCCTTCCGTCTTGCTGCAGAACAACCGAAAAAGCTACACCGATATCAGCGTAATTAATAATTGCTTTTGCGTCCAATGTCCAATCGACTGTGTCAATAGCACCCTCGACGGCTGGATTATAGATGGCTGTATTCTGATAATGAACGGCGAAAAGTGTACCCGAAAAATTATTATGATTGACCTGGTAGAATTTATCGGGATTGCCGCCGGTTGAGTTCTGCACAGTGGTAAGCGATCCCGAGGTAGTTATCAGTGTGCTTGTCCAGTTCTCGGGGTTAAAAATGCCATCTGAGAAAATGGCCGCAATGCCCCGACAATAATTGGCTCGTACTTCGTCGGTCGTCAGCGCGCGATCGTAGATTTTTACCTCGTCGATCAAGCCGTCGGTTGACCAAGGGCCGGTGTAGAACTGATCCCAGAAGGAAGCACCGATCAGGTGGTAGGTTGTCGATGGTGCTGCCCCGGTGTATGCGTTCGTGCCCTTCAGCGCGCCATCGACGTAGAGTTTCATACCTTCCGAGCCCCAGGTGGCCACGACATGGTACCAATTGCCTGCCACTGGTTTGATGTAGCTGTAGACGGACTGATACCCACACGGGATTGCGGGCACGCAGAAGTTGAAGGTGAACCCGTACGGATACGCCAGACCCCACCCCGTGCCCCACAGGAGAATCGAATCGACGTTGTTGCTAGAGTGCCCAGACGCGAAGATCTGGTTATGGTGACCACCGCGATCACCGACCACATCGAACTTCACCCACAGCTCAATCGTTCCGGTGGGCCACTCGTTGATCACCTGGGGCGTTTGCACCCAGTCCTTGTTGCCATCGAACGAAAAAGCGTATCCAAACTTGCCCGGCGCATAGGTTGTGTTGCCGTAGAGAGTTACAACCTTGCCGCCTACCTCATCAACCGGTGTTGACTCCCCGGACCAGCAGCTCACCAGGCCTGACGGTGAATCGGCACACGTTGAGGCAGGCTGCGCCTCTACCTGTCCCATCAAACCGACGGCGGTTGTCCCAATGAGCGTTGCTATGAACAAGAGTGTTATTCGACGATGCGTTTTCATTCGGAAGAACCTCCTTTGTAAGTATTTTTAGTCTAGGTTTGATTCCGTTTTGGTTTCCTGGCCGTCGTTAACTATACAAGAATTTCCTTTTTCGAATCATGGACGCCATCCATTCTACATTTAAATTCTACTTTTCTATATAATTTATCGCCGCTAAAGACACATTGAAAATAACTATGATATATTTTATTGTAAGGAATATACTTTGGCCCAAAAAACCTTTTTGAGGTAGATCATATTGTTATTAAGAGGGATCTCTCCCCGCGGGGGAAGCGTTCGGAGATAAGTTGTACAGTATAAAAAAGCCTCTCAAAGGTTATAATCCCTTTGGAGGCCTCATCGGAACTTTTTTAATCTCCCACTTCATTCTTCATTCCTTGATGGTTTGGAGTTAAAGTAAGAGGTTTCTCAAATAATTTATTTCTGGATCTATTTATTATCTTTTAGAAAACATGGCAATAGAAAATAATCATCGAATATATCTCGGTCGATTAAGCTGGTAGTTCATAACATCAGTCGCCATGGTTGCTGTGTTCGCCGACAATTAATCTCCCGGGTATCCAATTTTAATTAACCTTTTTTAATTAACCTTTCCCCTCTCACTTTTCTATGATATTATTTTAGGGAATATTTGTTGGGTTCATAATAAAAAAAGAAAACAATAACATAAATATATCTCGCAATTAAGATGCCAAAATTATTGTAATAAGTATCTTATAATCATTACTAGGATGATATCCTTGAAATATCAAATTGTTATCAATTTAGGAATACTAAGTTAATGAATGATTGATTCTTTCCTTTTAGTTGAAAAGGTGATTTGTTTTTCGAAAGTGGTAATGTTTTTCTACAAAAGAGAAGGAAATTTAATACCAAAAAGTGGAAAATATTTTCCAATAAATAGAATATTACTACCTTATCTCTTTTTCTTCAAAACCACAAACTCTTTTTAAGGCAGGAAGGAACTTTTTCGGATACACCTCCGTTATGGATTTTTGGACACGATATTTTAAACTTGATACCCTGACAATCGCGCCGAATTACAAATCCAGGCCGTGGAGGTTAAGAGCATCACTTAAAAGTCTTATTCCTTCAGAACGATTAATTAACGTCAACCCGATCAAATACAGTCTCCCTGGTACCCTATGATGGGCGGAAAGCAAAGCGGCACAAAGATCATCGGGCTCAAGTTAGGGGTATTCTAGGAGAATCTCCTTTTCAACAGCACCTTTGGCCAACAGTTCTAATATCATTTCAACAGATATTCGCATTCCGCGAATAAGCGGCTTTTCGAGTAATACATCCCGTTCAAGCTAATGCGATTAAGGAGATCCTCCATTTTTTCCCAATTGATATGATGGGAAGATGATTATCAGGGTTCTTATTGTGTTGCCAGAGCAACCCGCATCTGCTGGTCCGCAGGAACAACCTGCTCCGCTCGGGCCGGCGCCAGGTCGATCTGAACCCAGTTAACCCGGCCGCTGAAGCGGTTGCCCGATACCCTGAAATCGCTGCAGATAGGGCCCCCGGTCTTGTTGCCGACCATCAAGCGGGCATCACCGGCAAAAGCCACCGGAACGGTTCGATCGATCCTTCCCTCAGCCACCTTCTTGGCATCGACGAAAAGGGAGACCAGCCCGCCCTTGGCTATTCCACCGCCGTCGTAAACGAACTCCATCCGGATCAGATGGCTGCCCGGCGTCAGCAGCCCGGGGTCCTGCACCGTGTAAAGCTCCATGCCGGCGCAATTGTAGACATAGGTCAGCCGGCCTTCCTTGGCGTAAAGCCCCCAGCCGCCAAAATTGCCGCCTTCGGCAACGATGACCCCACGAGCGCCCGCTGCCGGAACTTCCACTTCCGTTGTAACCGTATGGGTCCGGTTTTTAATACTGACCACCGAATGGACGTTCAGGGCCGTGCCCGGCAGGAGACGCTGAGATCGGGCCTGGATCAATCTGGGTCTTCCGGATAATCTGGGGCTGAACCGCTCTCCGCGCCGGTCGTCTAAGGGCAGAACGTTATGACGGGCGGCCTCGATCAGCCACAGCCGCTGCAGTTCATGCAGTTTCTCCGGATATTGCTTGGCCAGATTTTCGGCCTGGGTCCAATCCTTGGTCGTATCGTAAAGCTCCCAGTCGTCATCGTCAAAGGCCGGGGGCCGGGATTGAACCCAGGGCAGGCCGTGCCTGGTCCCCGCCGTCCAGCCCTTGTAATAGATCCCCCGGTTACCAAACATCTCGAAGTACTGAAGCTCGTGCCGATCAGCGGCCTTGGCCTCGTCGAAGGAATAGAGCATGCTGACCCCTTCCAGGGGCTTCTGCTGAACGCCGTCTACGGCGACCGGCTCCGGGATCCCGGCTGCTTCCAAAATGGTGGGCAGCACATCGATGACATGATGGAATTGAGCCCGTATCTCCCCTTTGGCCTCAATCCCTTTGGGCCAGTGCACCACGGTTCCATTGCGGGTGCCCCCCCAATGGGAGGCGATTTGTTTGGTCCACTGGTAGGGCGTGTCCATGGCGTGGGCCCAGCCTACGGCGTAGTGATTGTAGGAGTCGTGCCCCCCGATATCGTTCAACCGCTTGATCAGGTACTCAGGAGTCTCGATGTCCTGCATATTATTGAAGTGGAGCATCTCACTAAAGGTGCCGTTAAGGCCGCCCTCGGCCGAGGCGCCGTTATCGCCGATGATGTAATAGACTAGGGTATTCTCTAAAGCCCCCAGTCCGGCGATAGTGTCCACCAGCCGTCCGATATGAAAGTCGGTATACTCAAAAAATCCCGCGTAGACCTCCATCTGGCGGCGCAATACCGGCTTGAGCTCTTCCGGCATCTCTTCCCAGGCCGGGATCTCAACCGGGCGTTTGGTGAGTTGGGCCTCGGGTGGAATCACCCCCAGTTCTTTTTGCCGGACAAAGGTGCGCTCCCGCAGTTTGTCCCAGCCGTCGTCAAACTGGCCCCGGTACTTATCCGCCCATTCCTTCGGAACGTGGTGGGGAGCATGGGTAGCCCCCGGGGCAAAATAAATAAAAAAGGGCTTGTCCGGGGCCAGGGACTTCTGGGTATTCACCCATTGGATGGCCTGGTCGGTCATATCGGCCATGAAGTGGTACTCGGGGTCGTCGGAAGTAGGAACCGGGGTAATCCCATCGTATATCTCAGGGTACCACTGATTATTTTCACCGGCCAGAAAACCATAGAACTTTTCGAAGCCGTTTCCCGTGGGCCAATGGTCAAAGGGACCGACCGGGCTGGTCTCCCAGACCGGTACCTCGTGGCACTTTCCGAATTGGGCCGTCGAGTAACCGTTATACTTGAGGATCTTGGCGATACTGGCCGCCGTATTCGGGATCGAAGAAGTCGAGCCGGGAAGGGCGGTCGCCATCTCGGTTATCCCGGCCATCCCCACGCTATGGTGGTTACGCCCGGTCAGCAGCGCCGCGCGGGTGGGCGAGCAAAGAGCGGTGGTATGAAAGCGGTTGTACTTCAGGCCCCCGTCGGATAACTTCTCGGCCGTCGGCGTCTGACAGGGTCCTCCGAAGGCGCTCGAAGCGCCGAAACCTACGTCATCGAGGAGTATGATAAGCACGTTTGGGGCCCCCTCGGGGGGGCGAAGCGGTTTGATGGGCGGGAACTTCACCTCCGGATCTTTGGCGTCATAAAGGACCGTTCCCTGGTACGGGCGATGAGGGATGGGCAGAATTGTGCGTTGCCTAGTGTCGTGTTTGGTTGTCATATGGACCTCCTGCTTTTTCTGATAATGGATAAGTTACGAAACCTGAGAAGACCAGGCCATCAGCGGTTATGGCCAAGCCATCTATCGAAACCATAAACAAGACCAAAAACGTACCACCCCAGTCGGCCTTTGTCAATCTTGGCTTTTTTGGCTGGGCCTTTTCATTTCGGACTTGCGTCCTTCGGCTCATCGGCTCCCTTTTGGGAGCCTCTTCAAAAGCTCGACAAAGTCGAGCGGACCGAGCGGATCGAGCGGCCCGAACTTTAAACAAAGACTCCTTTTGGGAGTCAGCCTGAATCCAGTTTTTTTAAACCTGGATTCCCGCTTTCGCGGGAATGACGGTATTTGGACATTGTAAAGGGAAGATAGAAACACTCCACTAGTTTTTTTGACAGCGAGGTTTTAACTAAGTACAGTGGTTCATAAATACCCTAACGTATTTTATGCAGCAAGCCGGAGTGAGTCGGCCTGTTTTATGTTTATCCTAAAC
>JACQYK010000076.1 GCA_016208255.1 Deltaproteobacteria bacterium
GTATTGGAGAACTGTTGAAAAAAATGGAGGCTACCGTGACCCCGGGAATTGATTTTGAAAATTTCTATCACGCCCTTAAGGATATCGGGACCTCGATCCATTCGGGCGTCCCGGTATCTTCTGTTTTGGAAACGGTAGTAAAAAAATCCTCTGAAGTGCTTAAGGCCAAAGGGGTGCTGATCCGTATTTTAAACCTCAAGACCCACCAGTTGGAGCTGGGTGCCGCTTATGGCCTAAGCAATCAATACCTTTCCAAAGGACCGGTCCTGAGCGAAAAGGTCATCACCGATCTCTGCCAGCAGAACAAATTGATCCTGACCAGAGACATCTTCAACGACCCTCGTGTGCAATATCCCAAAGAGGCCTTGCATGAGGGAATCCGGATGATGCTCGATGCCCCGATCATTTTTAATAATGATGTCCTGGGTATCCTTCGTTTCTTTTTTGACGAACCCAGGGAATTTTCCGAGGAAGAGCTGAATTTCATTATCCTGATTGCCGAACGGGGGGCTTCCGTTATTCAGAAGGCCCAATTGATCGAAAAACAACAATCCCAATACGATCAATTAGCCCTTCAAACCGAAAAATTATCGGCCCTGGGCCGGATGGCCGCCGGAATCGCCCATGAGATCAACAATCCTTTGGCCGGAATTCTTTTATTCAGTACCAATATGCTCAAAAAGGTCCCGCAGGAAGGCCCTTTCCGGGAGGGGCTGGAAATAATTGTTCGGGAGACCATCCGTTGCAAGAAAATCATCCAGGAGCTTCTCGAATTCTCCCGGGAAAGCAAGCCCCAGATGAATCTGAACAATCTCAATGTCCTGATCGAGAAGGTAACCCATATCCTGGAAAATGAGTTTCTTCTCCGGCATATTCATTTGGAAAAAAGACTGATGACCGAAATACCCGACCTCCTTTTGGATGAAAACCAAATCGAACAGGTTTTGCTTAATCTGTTGCTTAATGCCCTCCAGGCCATCGAAGAACAGGGCATCATCACTATCCGAACAGAGGTAGCCACAGACCGCACCGGTGTTAAATGTGAAATCCAGGATACAGGCATAGGCATCCCTCCAGAGGACCTGTCAAAGATCTTTGAACCTTTTTTTTCTACCAAGGCCAAGGGAACCGGCCTTGGGCTGGCGGTCAGCTATGGGATCATCCACAAACACCATGGCCATATTTATGTTTCCAGTAAACCGGGAGAGGGAACGGTGTTCAGCTTGGAATTTCCTGTTCCTTGAAGGATTTCATAGATGAAAAAGATAAATATCCTGATTATCGACGATGAACCGGTGATCTGCAAGGGAGGCCGACAGATCCTTTCCGAAAAGAATTATCAGGTAGAGACTTGCCCCACCGGCCAGACGGGTCTGGAAGCTATCCGAAAGGAGCCTTTCGATTTGGTCCTTTTGGATATGAAGTTGCCCGACATGGACGGGATGGATATCTTAAAGTCAGTCCATCCAACGAATCCGGGAATTTATTTTATCGTCATGACCGGTTATTCCACGGTTCCCAATGCCGTAGAGGCCATGAAATCCGGGGCCTTCGACTATCTGGCCAAACCCTTCACCGAAGATGAACTTCTGTTGGTGGTAACCAAAGCCCTGGAGAAAAAAACCCTGGTGGAGGAAAATCTATCTCTGCGCAAAGAACTGCTCCATCGGTTCAGTTTTGAAAACATTATTGGGGAAGACCCAAAAATCCTTCGAATCTTCGAGCAAATCGAAAAGGTGGCCCCAACCGACAGCACTGTTTTTCTTTTTGGTGAGAGTGGAACTGGCAAAGAACTATTTGCCGGGGCTATTCATGCCCATAGCCTGAGGGCCGGCCGGCAATTCATCGCCGTGGACTGCAGCACCCTTTCCCCCGGGCTTCTTGAAAGCGAACTGTTTGGACATGTCAAGGGGGCCTTTACCGGGGCCGTTCGCGAACAGGAAGGCATCTTTGAAATGGCCCACAGCGGGACCCTTTTTCTGGATGATGTGACCAATCTGGATTTGGAGATTCAAGGGAAACTCCTGCGGGTCCTGGAAACCGGGGAATACAAGCCGGTGGGGGCCGGATATTTTAAAAAGACTGATGCCAGGATCATCGCCGCCACCAATCGGGATATTCGGACTATGGTGGAAGAGGGAAAATTTCGGGAGGACCTTTTTTACCGTTTGAATGTCTTTCCCGTGGTGATCCCCCCGCTTCGGGAGAGAAAGGCGGACATCCCCAAGCTTGCCTACCACTTCCTGAAACGCTTTTGCCGAAAGACCGGGAAACGGATCGAAGGATTTTCCGATGATGCTCTGGAGACCTTGTCGAATTACGCCTGGCCAGGGAATGTCCGGCAATTGAAAAACGTAGTGGAGCGTCTGGTCATCATGGCCGAGGATACTACCCTGGATTTGCTCTATCTCCTGGATCATCTCCAGTTGAAGCTGCCTGGGAAAGATAATCCTATCCCCGAAAGCCTGCAAGAATTAAAAACCGCTAAAAACCATCTTTTGACACAGGTCTTCGATCCCCTTGAGAAGGCTTTTCTCCTTAAAGCCCTCCGAAACACAAAAGGCAATATCACCCAGGCAGCCGGGAAAGTAGGCATGCAACGATCCAATTTTTGTCTTCTGCTTAAAAAGCACCACCTTTCATCGGATCACCTTAATAAGAAATTAGGGGAAGAAAACCTCGAAAAGAATGAGACCTAAACCATTCGCTTAAGACCCGTCCAGTAACCTTTTAAATAAAGAAAGATGGGCCTGGGCAGCAGCCTGATAAGAAAACTGTCTGGCATAGGGAGGTCCGGCCTTTCCCAGGCGGTCTCTGAGTTCCGGGTCCTCAATCAATGCTTCCAGGGCCTTGGCCAGGTGTTCGGGTGTGTTTTCTTTAAGGATAATCCCTTTATCCCTAACGAGTTCCGGCATGGCGCCTAAGGGACTGCAAATCACCGGCCTTCCGGCCATCATTCCTTCCAGGAGGGTGATCCCCCAGCCTTCTTCTTCCAAAGAAGCCAAGACCACCACGTCAGAAGCGGCATAATAAAGGGGTATCCGGGCTCTGGGGATTACCCCGGCATAACGAAAGTGATCCTCCAGCCGGGTTCTATTAATAAATTTTTCAACGGTTTTCCGGGTTCGGCTATCGGTAACTCCGGAGACCATTATCAATAAATCCGGGTAGCGGTCGATTAACAAACGGGAGGCCTTCAGGACATTCATAATCCCTTTATTTAAACGCAAGGGGCTGGTGTAAACTACAAAATGTTTCGATAAATTCAATTCCTTTTTGGCGCATTCCGGAGAAAAAACAGACCAATTCTGCCAGTCAGCTCCATTGGGTATTATCGTAATTTTTTCTTTAGAAAAACCTCGGGCTATCAGTTTCTCCTTCCAGAATTCAGAAACCGTAACCACCCAGCCTGAACAAATGATGAATAACCGTAAGGGACACCCGCGGCGCAAAGGGGCCTTTTTGACACAGGGTGTTGACGATATTGGAAGGCCCGCCCACGGAATAAAGAATGTCATAAGGCTCCCGGATTAATTTTTTTAATTCGGTGACGGCAGCCAGCCTGGAAAGGAAAAAGGATTTCACCCGTCCTTTATCCGGCCTCCGGCCGAAGGAAAAATCGACGGTTTTCGAAATGATGCGAAGACCGGGGGCCCAGGGAATGTCCTGGGGAGGGACCAGAGTGATTAAGGTCACCTCCGCCCCCAGGGCCGCCAATTCTTCGGCCACCCGGGCAATATATAAATTGCCGCCGGTAGCCAGGCCCAACCGATCTCCTATAAAGGCGATTTTCATAAGAAAAATAGGTTCAAAGTTCAAGGTTCAAAGTCTAAAGCCTGACAAGTTCGTCATAAGTTGCCGAAAGCCCGAATTCGTCATTCCCGCGGAAGGGGGAATCCAGGAAACTCAATCCCGCCTTGGCGAGGGTGACGGCTTTGGAGACTTTTTACAGATTCATTAAACCT
>JACQYK010000077.1 GCA_016208255.1 Deltaproteobacteria bacterium
AACTCCATTCGTTTTTCGTTGTCCCCTTCCGGTTCCAGGCCGCCAATTATTTCCGGCTGCAATATTTTTTTCCATCCGGCCGGGGCTTCTTTGCTGAAAAGTTCGTTTTTCACCTTTTCCATATCGACCCAGCCGTCTAAGAACTTCTGGATCCAGCCCCTGGCTTTTTTCAGCCACTCTTCCCGGCGGATCTCTTCTTTTTCCTTCGGGCTCAAGGTCAGACCCTTGGTTTTCTCCATAATCAGGTCCAGGGTACTCTTGATTTCAGCCATGGGGTTTCCTCAACAGAAACTAACATTCATCAGGTTTAGACGTCTTATTAAAAAGTCTTCACTCGGCGAAAGCCGGGGTCCAGGAGGTTATAACTGATTAAAAAACTGGATTCCGGCTTTCGCCGGAATGACTTACTGTGGGTTTTAAGGAATTTTTACTAGTTCTCCAAGTTATTATATAAAATATTTCTCTTTTGGCTTTTTTTCGTCACCCGTCACTCGTCACCCGTCACTTCCCTTTTAAGCATGCCCGACGGTGCTTCCCAACAGACTGATGTCAACACCCAGAAGTTTTGCCGCCTCTTCCCAACGCTTTTCGGTCTCGGTTTTAAAAAGGATGGCCTCGTCCAACGGACTGGTCAGCCAGGCATTGGCCATGATTTCCGATTCTAACTGCCCGGGTCCCCAGCCGGCGCAACCAAGGGCCAGGATAAATGACTCCGGACCTTTTCCTCTGGCCAGGGCATCCAGGATATCCTTGGAGTTGCTCAAGGCCAGGGTAGGAGTAACAAGATGAAAACTCTCCCAATCAAAAGGGGGCCCATGGAGTATGAAAATCTGTCCTTTATGAACCGGACCTCCTAAATAGACCGGAATCGTCTTTAATTGGGGCTCAGGGTCCAATCCCAATTCCTGAAAAATCATCCTGCCGGTCAAATCCGGGAAAACCCGGTTTATCACCAGCCCCAGGGCGCCCTCCAGGGTATGTTCACAGATGCAGGTTACCGCTTGAAAAAAATTCGGATCCAGCAGACTGGGCATGGCGATGAGGAATTGTCCCTTAAGGGAAATCTCGGTCTCCTTTTTCCAACTCATAGAGCCTCCGGCATAGGTTTTATTTATTGTAGGGTCTGCAAGAAAGCTTGTCAAGTAGGTTGAGGGAACGACGGTCTATTGAAAAAATTCGAAAGTTCGTTTGTGACAGCGAGGCAATATCTGCGTATTGAATAATCGGGCTTTAAACACCGGCGGCCTTATATTTTTCAAAAAAAGGCAGGTAAGATTTATTTCCCGCTACAAGCCGTTTCATGACCCCGGCCTTGATTTCCTTTTGAATCTTACCCGGAATGCCCACGACAAAACTTCGATCAGGAATTTTCATTCCCGGACTCACCACACTTCCGGCGCTGATCACGCAATAATCCCCTATTTCACTGTTGTCGAGGATGGTGGAGTTACTGCCGATCAGGGTGTTATTGCCTATTTTTTTACCATGGAGAACCACACTGTGGCCTACGATGACATTATCCCCAATTTCCATTAGGGACCCGCAATGGACCACGCAGTTATCTTCAATTATTGTCAGCCGCCCTATCCTGACAGGGGCGAAATCGGCCCCAATAACGACTCCCGGCCATATGCCGGATTCATCTCCAATATGCACATCTCCGATTATAAGAGCCGTCCGGCTGATAAAAGCGCTTTCAGAAATCTTGGGGTCTTTCCCGTCGAATGATTTTATCATAGTCCCTCCCTTTTTAGATAAAACAGATAACTCCCCAAAGGTTCATTGGAGAGAGTTTACCTTGTTTTTTCATTAACGGATACGGTATTGTGGATTGATATTAATAATATAAAGTTTTCTTGACAATCGAATGTTGGTTTTTAATAATATCGCCCATGGGTTATTAATGATTTCCGCAATTATTTGAAATCAAAATTAAAGAGGAGAATGGCCTGTGGAGAGATTGAAGTATGGACCGGAAAATGCAGATATAACCTATATTCCGCACAACTATGACGAACATTTATTTGACAGCGGTGAGGTAGTACTTAATTATGCCACAACCGGCCCACCCGACAAACCGGCCATCGTTCTCATTCCCGGGCAAACGGAATCCTGGTGGGGATTTGAGAAGGCCATGGGAATCCTTTCAGATCACTTCCAGGTGTTTGCGGTCGACTTGCGTGGACAGGGTCGATCGAGTCGCACTCCGGGTCGCTATACCTTCGACAACTTCGGAAACGACCTCGTCAAATTCATTACTTTTGAAGTCGGCAGACCGGTAGTGGTCAGTGGATTATCTTCCGGAGGTGTCATTGCTGCTTGGCTGTCGGCCTACGCACCGCCAGGTATGATTCGTGGTGCCCATTATGAGGATCCTCCGTTGTTCGCCTGTGAACTCATTCCTGCTTTTGGACCGGGAATTCGCCAAGCAACAATTAGAACCTTTGAGTTGTTTAATACCTATCTTGGGGATCAATGGCGTGTCGGTGATTGGGAGGGGTTGAAAAAGGCCGTCCGCGAAGAATTCCCGGCCAGTTTCCTCATGATTTTCGAAACCTATTACCCGATGGGTCCCGAACCACCACAGAACCTGAAAGAATACGATCCTGAATGGGCCAAAGCCTTTGTGACCGGCAGCGTTGGTGCTTCATGCGACCACGCCCGCATGCTCTCCAAAGTAAAATGCCCGGTGCTCTTCACCCACCATTTTTCGCGGGTCGATGAGAAAACCGGTAATCTGATGGGGGCATCCTCAACTCAACAGGTTGATCAGGTCGAGAAGCTGGTGAAGAAAGCAGGCCACCCCTTCACTCGATTATCCTTCCCCAAAATGGGGCATTCCATGCACGATCAGGATCCCGAACTTTTCGTCCGCACCCTGGTCGAGTGTGAAAAAACCTTACCCACGGAAAAAGAGATAAAAAGGAAAGGCGTTTTTAGTGAAAGCGGATAATAAAACTTCTGCTTACAGTCCTTCGAGTTTATATTTTTGGGTTAAAATAGAATAACCTAAGGGGCTGCCTGTCACCCACCTTTTCTGTTTGGAAGCCACTTCCCCTTTGATTTTTCCCGGGACCCCGGCAACAAGACATCCATCCGGGATAACCATTTTTTCTTTAACCAGGCAGCCGGCGGCGATAATACAAAAGTTGCCGATTTCCGCATCATGTAAAAGTGTAGCATTCATACCGACAAGAACATTATTGCCGATCTTGCGACAGTTGCTTACTGCACCATGCCCCATAATGACATTGTTTCCAATAGTCACATCCCCGGTACTGGCGGGGGATCCCGAATGGATAACGCAATTATCTTCAATCACGCTGCCCCGGCCGATGGCTATTTTACCGCAATCACCTCTGATTACCGCTCCAGGCCAGACGCTGGTGTTTTCTCCGATTTCCACATCCCCGACAATGTAAGCTGCTTCGCTGATAAAGGCAGAATCAGCAATTTGGGGTGTCTTGCCGTTAAAACTCCTAATCATGTATTCCTCCTCAAGTCTTTTTTTCTCTTGACCGCTCTTTCGACTCTATCTTAATAGTTTTCTGTCAATGGAAAAGCTATCCATCCAATAGTAAAACTTTACTACTATATCCAGATTCCGGAATCAATTAAAAGGGAAAAAAGCAAATGGGGAAGAGTTTATATGAGGATAACCGTAAAGACGTCCATCCGAACGGAAACCAATTTATGAAAGGAGCGCTTCCGTTAGGAAATAAGCAGCCTGGAGAGCCGAGGTCGGGCAAAGAGGAAAACATTCCTTGCAGTTATTGCACTCCCTGGAGGCTATCTCCGGGATAAAATTTATCTCTCGACTTGTCCCTCGCTCAACAAATCCAATAGCGTTCTTCTTCTTTACCTCATTGCAATACCTGACACAGAGTCCACAAAGAATGCAAAACGAGGACTCTTTTTCAAACCGGTCTTGGTCTGCCCCGTATTCTTTGGCCAGGTCCAGCAATACCGGGGCATCCGGAGCATGAGCCAGCATTAATTCCAGAATGGTCTTCCGGATCTTATTAATGTTTTCAGATTTGGTTCGCACCACCATATTGTTTTCCACCGGGCGCGAACAGGCGGTATCGAGGTTTGTTCTACCTCTTTCTTCTATCTCGACCAGGCAAATCCGGCAGGCCGTATATGGTTTTAACTCCTCATGATGGCAAAGAGTCGGAATTTTTATCCCGGCGCTTTGAGCCGCTTCAAAAATAGTCATCCCGTCCCGGGCTTTGATCGTTTTATTATCGATGGTCAGTGTGACTTCGCTCATTTCTATTTGCCTCGCTTGTTTGCCCCTTTTGCACCTATCCTATGACGAACCAGAAGGGCTGGCCCTGGTTAACCTGATATGGCAGACGATATTTTACAGACCCCGGCTGGACAACGTTTCTCCTCAATATGGGCTTCATATTCATTTCGAAAATGCTTGAGCGCGCTGCGTAGTGTGTTGGCAACGCCTTTCCCCAGGGCACATAAGGCCGCCGATTGTTGTACCGCTGTTATCGCTTCTAATAGTTCAAGATCAGCCTTTTTCCCCTTACCCTCGGTGATCCTGTTCACGATCTTAACCATCTGCCGGAGTCCTTCCCGGCAGGGGGTGCATTTCCCGCACGACTCATTGGAAAGAAAGGTGAGGAAGTATTTAACCATATCTACCATACAGGTATTTTCATCGGTAACAATAAGACCGGGACCCAGAGCCAGATTTACCTCCGATAATTCGTCGAAATCGACCGGTAATTCAAGCAGATCCTCCGGGACAAACCCGCCCATCGGCCCGCCGACCTGCAAGGCTTTGAATTTCTTATCAGCTCTGACACCGCCACCGATATCGAAGACAATCCTTTTAAGGGGCATCCCCATAGCTGCCTCAACAACCCCACAATTATTGACGGCACCTGACAAAGAAAATACTCTGGTTCCCTTGCTATTCCCGGTGCCTATATTGATATACCAATCAGCACCCCGGTTGATGATCAGTGGTATATTAGCCCAGGTCTGTAAATTGTTCAGGACTGTTGGTTTTGTCCACAATCCCCTCTCGGTAGCATGATCGTATTTCGTTATAGGCTCACCGACCCTGCCGGCCATGGTAGCCATCAGGGCCGTCGACTCACCACAGACATAATTACCGGCATCGATATTGATCTTGACGGTGAAATTAAACCCGGAACCCATTATATTCTTACCCAAAAGACCGTATTCCTCGCCTTGCCTGATAGCTATCTCGGCATTACGTACCGTCAGTGGAAATTCCTCCCCCACAAAAATAAACCCTTCTTCAGCCTTTATGGTGAAGGCGCCAATGATCATTCCTTCCAGGATACTGTGGGGATTAGCTTCCAGCATCCGGCGATCGACAAAGGCCCCTGGGTCCCCTTCATGACAGTTACATATAATATATTTGGTATCCGATTGAGCTTTTTGACCGGCTTCCCATTTTCTACCGACGGGAAAACCGCTGCCGCTTCGTCCGCGCAAGTTAGATCTCTTGACTTCCGAGATAACCTGTTCCGGAGACATATGGTTAAGAACTTTAACCAGAGCCGAATAGCCGCCTACCGCCAGGTAATCATCAATACTCCTGGGATCGATCTTATTATGATCGCCGACGAGCAGGCGCATCTGGTTTTTATAAAAAGGTATTTCATATTCATGGACCGCTTTTTCCCCGGTCTTTGGGTCGGTATAGAGAAGACGGTCGATCACTTTCTTGCCGACGATGGTATCGGACAGGATTTCCGGGATATCCTCTCGAGTTATCTTGGTGTAACAGATTTGCTCCGGGAAAATAACGACGACAGGCCCTTGTTCGCAAAAACCCTGGCAACCCGTTTCCCGAATATCAACTTTGGTCTTTAATTTCTTTTTTTCCACCTCGTTTTTGAAGGCACTGACCAACTCCTTGTCACCCTGATTATGACATCCGGTTCCGCCGCATATGGCAAGGCAAGGATTATTATGGTCTCTCTTAGATAAAAGGCCTTTTCTGAGCTCTTCTAATTCAGCAGGGGACCCTATTCTCGGCATAATTTTCCTCTAATCACAGTTTTTCAACAGGTCTTCGGTCTTGTCCGGTTCCAGGTTGGCATGGTACTCGCCATCGACTACCATTACCGGTCCTGAAGAACAGCAACCCAGACAGGTAACGGTCTTGAAACTAAACTTCAGATCAGGATCCGTTTCGCCTGATGTGATTCCGGTAATATTCTGGACCGTATCGATAAGGCATTGTGAACCGCGGACATGGCAGGAAGTACCGTTACAGACACGAATTTCATGACGTCCTTCAGGGATTAGACTGAAGGCCTTATGAAAGGTAGCCGTGTTCATGACCTGATTCAACGGTAATTTTAGTCTCTGGCTGACCCTCTCTAATGCTTCTTGAGGCAGCCAATGATTTTCACCTTGAATCTCCAGTAAAATTTGAATCAGTGAACCTGCTGCGCCATGATGTTTATCTATAATCCGATCTATTCTCTCGTTCTCCATAATCGTTTCCTGATCTGCCTCTTCTCTCCCTAATCGAGATTGCCGGCTCTTCCCCCTTGGGCCAGCGTGTAACATTGCTGTCTCTCATCATACCGGACCAATCCATGTCTATAGGATCGGTTCAAATGTCTGGACACTTCTTCCGGAGTGAAACCTAAATGTTTAGAAATATCTCCGATTGACAAGGGTTTTCTTACGAGGATTGAGGCAATCTGGCTTATGGCCAATTTATCTATAATTAATTCATCAAATAACCGCTTGAACTCGTCACTCTCGAAAAACGTATTATATTCTTCTTCAGTATTAAAACGCACCCTCAGCCTCTCTCTTCCTACCAGTTTTAGGTAGGGGACTAATTTTTGGACTGTTTCGAGTTTGTGCTTTAATTCATTTTGAGTCATTCCCTCGCCTTCGCCAAGAGGGCCGAGTTCCTTCACTTTCTTAGCAAAGTTATTCATCACTTCAGCGAATCGGCTTCCTTCAGCGGCCGATAATTGTTCCATCCTTAACCTTTCGGGGTTCAATCCGATTTGCGCCAACAACTTCCTGCCTAACTGTACCATGCTCATCGCCAGGTGATTTCCATCAGTAACATAATGGCACTCGTTAAGATAACAACCGCCGATAAAGACCCCATCTTTCCCTTTTACGAAAGCGCGGAGCACAAATGACAGGTCGACTCTCCCGCTGCACATAACGCGGATCAGCTTGATATCAGTTGCATATTGCTGTCTGGAAACTCCAGCCAGGTCGGCAGCGCCGTATGCTCACCAGTTGCAGACAAAACCAATGATCCTTGGTTTGAATTTAAGGCCTGGACTCATTTATTCTCCCTCTTCAATGATGGATCTTAATTTTGCTCTTCATTAGAATTTCTTCGAGTGCTAGGGTAGTGTTTCTGGGTTCCCTTTACAATGTCCCGAAGCCGTCATTCCCGCGAAAGCGGGAATCCAGGTTGAAAAGACTGGATTCCGGCCGACTCCCAAAGGGAGTCTTTGCTTAAAGTTCGCCAAAGGCGAACGACTCAAGTCCGGAATGACAAGACGGTAGATACATTACAATAGAACCGCTGCATCGATGAAATAAGCGATCTATTCAGGCCGCGTCAATTTGCCGGCAGATCTCCTCATCGGTATAATGCTTCAGTGCAATAGCCCCGGTAGGACACATGGAGTTACAGAGCCCGTCTCCCTTACAGAGAATGGGATTGACCCTGGCCTTTTTGCCTTGTGGCGTGTCAACAATTTCTATGGCCCCATAGTTACAAACTGAGACACAGGCCCCGCAGGACACACAATCGTTCTCACGGACATCGCAAACAGAACCGGAGGCTACGATCGAATTTCTGGTGAGAATCGTTGCCGCCCGGCCGGCAGCTCCGTAGGCCTGGCTGACCGCCTCCGATAGAGGTTTGGGATAATGCGCTGTCCCACAGAGGAAAACGCCATCCACGGCAAAGTCAACCGGCCGTAATTTTACATGGGCTTCCTGGAAAAAACCGTCCGGGTTCAAAGACACCTTGAACAATTTGACTATTTCCTGAGTACCGGCCGAGGGAATGATGGCGGCAGCCAAAGCGAGGTAATCGGCATCCAGGGCCAGTCTCTTCCCTAAAATAGGATCGGTTACCGTAATCCTTAGCAGGCGCTTACCCTCTTCTTCAACAACTTCCACCCGGGGTTTTTCCTGCGGTTCATAGCGGATGAACTTTACATCCTTATTGGATGCTTCCCGGTAGTAATCCTCACTGAATCCATAGGTCCTCATATCTCGAAAGAGAATAGTGATGTCCGTCTGGGGATTCAGGGCCTTGAGTTTCAAAGCGTTCTTAATAGACTGGTTGCAACATATCCTGGCGCAATAATTTCTCTCTTCATTTCTGCAGCCCACGCATTGGATCATCACCAGACTCTGGGAGTTAATCACTCCTTCTTCCCCTTTAGCAATCCTCTCCTCCAACTCCAGCAGGGTCAACACCCTGTCATCTTTCCCGTAAAGGTATTCCGTCGGTTGATATTCTTCAGCACCGGTAGCGATGACCGTTACGCCATGATTTATCTCTTTGATCATTCTTCCGGACTTTACTTTGGTTATGAAATTCCCCACATACCCGGAAGCCTCGGTGATGACAGCATCCGTAGATACCAGGATTGACGGGTGCTGATAAACCTGGCCTATGAGATCTCGCAAAAAGGTCTGGACATCCAGCCCTTCCAGGGTGTAGTGAATCCTTCGCGCCATTCCTCCCAGCTCTTTATCCTTTTCCACCAGGTAAACCACAAATCCCTGGTTGGCTAAGCTGAGAGCACTGGTCAAGCCGGCCGGACCTCCTCCAACCACCAAGGCCCGGTTGTCGACCGGCAATTCGAATTCCGGTAAAGGTTCTAAAAGAGCGGTTCGGGCGATCGACATCCGGACGATGTCCTTCGCCTTTTTAGTGGCCTCTTCTTTTTCTTTAGAGTGGACCCAGGAGCAATGTTCTCGGATATTAGCCATATCGAAGAAGTAGGGATTAAGCCCCCCTTCCCGAAGCGTGTCCCGGAACAGCGGTTCATGGGTTCTGGGCGTGCAGGCAGCCACAACCACGCGATTAAGCCCTTTTTCCCGGATCGTGTCCGCTATCTGCCGGGCATTATCAGTGGAACAGGCAAAGAGGCTTTCCTGAGCGTGGACAACCCCGTCCAAGGTAGAAGCATATTCAACCACTGAAGGAACATCCACGACCCTTCCGATATTAGCTCCACAATGACAGACGAAGACCCCCACCCGGGCCTCCTCTTGGGAGACATCCCTTTCCGCCGGATAGACCCTTTCCTGGTCCAGTTTTCCTCTCCGATAGGCCAGGAGTTCCCCGCATTGAGACCCGGCCCCGCTGGCGGTCATGACCGACTCGGGAATATCTATAGGGCCCTGGAAGGCCCCGCTTACGAATATTCCCGGTCGAGAGGTCTCCATAGGATTGACGGGATTGGTTTTACAGAATCCATGAGAATTAAGCTCGATGCCGAACTTATCCGCCAGGCCCTGCACCTTGGCCGGAGGGTTTAGTCCGACAGACAATACTACCATATCGAATTCTTCCTCTTTTACGCCCTCCCCGGTGGTAGAATATCTCAGGGTTACATTCTTGCTTTCCGGGATCTCCCTTCCCAGGGACACATAGCTTCTTATAAACCGAACGCCGGGAAGTTTCTCCGCTCTCTGGTAGAATCGTTCAAAATCCTTGCCAAAGGAACGGATATCGTTATGGAATATGGTACAGTGGGCTTCTCCATTATGGTCCTTGGTCAAAATCACCTGTTTCTGGGTATAAGTACAACATACGGAGGAACAATAGCTGTTGCCTCCCGGGACAACCTGTCTTGAACCGACGCATTGAATCCAGGCGATGTTGCGGGGATGCTTTCGGTCGGAAGCGCGCAATATCTCGCCTTCATAGGGTCCTGTGGCACATAACAGCCGTTCATAATCAAGACTGGTTACTACGTTCTCAAACCTTCCATAGCCATATTCATCCCTGAACTTAGGGTCAAAGGCCTCAAAGCCGGGGGCCAGAACGATCGCTCCTACATTAACTTCTATCTTCTCCGCTGTTTGATTAAAATCTATGGCCTGATTCTTACAAATTCCTTTGCAGATAGTGCATACCTTGTTTTTAAGGTAAAGGCAGCTTTCATCTATATAAGTAATAAGGGGAATGGCCTGAGCGAAGTAGATATGGATGGCTTTATTCGACGAGATTTCCTGATTGTATTGATCAGGGGACATGACCGGGCAGTACTCCACGCAGGAAGTACAACCCGTACATTTGTTCTCATTAATATATCTGGGCTTTTTAACCAGGGTTACCCTGAAGTCTCCTGTTTCTCCCTCTACCCGTTCGACTTCAGTATAGGTCATGATCTCTATATTGGGATGCCGGTTGCATTCAACAAACTTAGGGGATTCAATGCACATGGAGCAGTCATTGGTGGGAAAGGTCTTGTCCAACTGGGCCATATGGCCCCCGATGCTCGGCGCTTTATCAACCAGATAAACCTTAAAACCGGCCGTGGCCAGATC
>JACQYK010000078.1 GCA_016208255.1 Deltaproteobacteria bacterium
ATTAATCCATAAGTTACAATCAAATTGTACATCTTATTAATTAACAGTTCCTAACGCCTAACGCCTTACGTCTTTTAAAAGAATTTATGGACTTCGCCCTGACCGAAGAACAAAAGATGATCCAGGAGATGTGCCGGAACTTTTCACAGACCGAACTGGCCCCTCAAGCCGCCCGGTTGGATGAAACCAAAGATCGGAATATCTTAAAAACCAATTTAAGAAAAATGGCCGATTTGGGTCTAATGGGCGTCAATATTCCCGAGACTTATGGGGGAGCAGAGATTGGGGTGGTGTCCTATAGCCTGGCGCTGACTGAGATAGGAGCCGGTTGCGCCGCCACAGCGGTCACGATGTCGGTGACCAATATGGTAGCCGAGGTCTTGCTGGAATTCGGAACGGATGAAATTAAAAAGAAACATATTCCGCGTTTGTGTTCCGGAGAATACCCGGCCGGGGCCTTCGGCCTGACCGAACCCGGAGCCGGATCCGATCCGGCGGGGATGAAGACCACGGCGGTTTTGGACGGGAAGGAGTGGGTCCTGGACGGGCAGAAGATTTTTATCTCCAGCGCTGCCTATGCGGGTGTGACGGTGGTCTGGGCGGTAACCAATAAGAGGGCACCGAAAGGCCGGGGAATCAGCGCTTTCGTGGTCGAAAAAGATACCCCCGGTTATCTGGTGGGGCCCGATGAAAAAAAGATGGGTCAGAAAGGTTCCAGCACCAACCCGCTTACCTTTGACCGCTGTCGGATCCCCAAAGAAAATCTCCTTGGTTCGCTGGATGACGGCTTTCGTATTTCCCTGATGGAACTGGCCGGGGGTCGTATCGGGATCGGATCCATGTCCATTGGTATCGGCCGGGCCGCCATGGATTTTGCCGTGGATTATGCCAAAACCAGGGAACAATTCGGCCAGCCTATCTCTAACTTCCAGGCTATTCAGTGGATGATAGCCGATTCCTATACCGAACTCTCGGCGGCCCAAATGCTGGTTTTGCGGGCCGCCTTTTTTAAAGAAACCGGACGACCCTTTACCCGGGAAGCCTCCATGGGCAAACTGCTGGCCTCGGAAGCGGCTAACAGGGCTTGCTATAACGCAGTCCAGATTTTAGGGGGATATGGTTACACCGCTGATTTCCCGGTGGAGCGAATGGCCCGGGATGCGCGGGTGACCACCTTGTATGAAGGCACTTCCGAGATTCAACGGCTGGTGATTGCCAGGAGTTTGTTGGAAGGATGAAGAAAAAAAACCTGGAATAATGGAGTATTGGATTGATGGAATAATGGAATGGAAATTTGGAATGTTGGATTTTCCACTCCAATACTCCAATATTCCATTACTCCATTTAACAAGTAGAGTAGATTCTCAGATTACTTATGCAGTCGAATAAGAATTCTAATATCACTAAAGGGATGATCCAGGTTTATACCGGCGACGGGAAAGGCAAGACCACCGCAGCCCTGGGTTTGGCTTTCCGGGCCGCCGGACACGGGTTCCGGGTGATGATGATCCAGTTCATGAAGGGGGAGGAAAAAACCGGGGAATTGCTGGCTGCCGAAAAAATGGCTCCCTGGTTGACAATTAAGCCCATGGGTCGATCCGGATTTATCTCCAAAGGGAATCCGCCGCCCGAAGACCGGGCCTTGGCGGCTAGGGCCCTTGATTTCGCTAAAGAAGTTATGCTTGGCGGAGAATACGACCTTCTGATTCTGGATGAAATCAATGTCGCCCTGGACTTTGGACTACTGCCGGTTGAAGACGTGTTGGATCTGATCCGGATAAAGCCGGAGTTCATGGAACTGGTATTGACGGGGCGCAATGCCGATTCAAAAATAGTTCAAGAAGCCGATCTGGTTACGGAAATGAAAAACCTGAAGCATTATTTTACCCAGGGGGTGCCGGATCGAAAGGGTATTGAAAGGTGACTATGTTTAAAGAAGACCAGATTGAGAAGGCCAAGAAAGGTAAAAGGGATTGGCAAAGGGAGCTATCTTCCCAGCTTTCCGCGATGCCGGAAGGGAAGAAACGCTTTTCTACTGTTTCCGATTTGGAAATCAAAGAAATTTATACCCCGGAAGATATATCGGGAATGGATTTTGCGAGGGATATTTCTTTCCCCTGCGCCTATCCCTTCACCCGCGGCGTCCAACCTTCCATGTACCGGGGCCGTTTGTGGACCATGCGCATGTTTGCCGGATTGGGCTCGGCTGAGGATACCAATCAGCGGTTTCACTATTTAGTCCAACAGGGTCAAACCGGACTTTTTTCCACCGCTTTTGATATGCCCACCCTGATGGGTTATGATACCGATTCTCCCATGGCCAGAGGGGAATGCGGAAAATGCGGGGTGGCCATCGATACCTTGAAAGACATGGAGATCCTTTTTGACGGTTTACCTATCGAGCGGATCACCACCTCCATGACCATCAATCCTCCGGCTTCGGTGATTTGGGCCATGTATATCGCCATGGCTGAAAAAAGGGGGATCCCCAGAAACAAGCTGGGCGGGACCATCCAGAACGATATGCTGAAAGAGTTCGCCGCCCAAAAAACTTTTATGTGCCCCCCACGGCCTTCGGTTCGATTGGTGATCGACACCGTCGAATTCGGAACCAAAGAAGTCCCCCGCTGGAACACCATCAGCATCAGCGGTTACCATATCCGGGAGGCCGGGTCCACGGCCGTTCAGGAACTGGCCTTCACCCTGGCCGACGGATTGGCCTATGTTCAGGCGGCGATGGATCGGGGTTTGAAGGTCGATGATTTCGCCCCCCGTCTTTCGTTTTTCTTTAACGCCCACATCGATTTTTTCGAAGAAATCGCCAAATACCGGGCGGCCCGGCGGATGTGGGCCCGTTTCATGAAAGAACGGTTCAAGGCCGAAAATCCCAGGTCCTGGTGGCTGCGATTTCATACCCAGACCGCCGGTTGTTCGCTCACCGCTCAGCAACCCTATAATAATGTGATCCGGACCGCTCTCCAGGCCCTGTCAGCGGTCCTGGGCGGGACCCAGTCCCTGCATACCAATTCCCTGGACGAGGTCTTAGCCATACCCACCGAAGAAGCGGCCACGATCGCTTTGCGGACCCAGCAGATCATCGCTGAGGAATCCGGGGTGATCAATACGATCGATCCCTTGGGGGGGTCTTATTTTATTGAAGCCTTAACCAACGAGATGGAATCCAAAGCGATGGAATACATCCGAAAGATCGATGATCTGGGCGGGATGGTCGAAGCCCTGGAACGACATTATCCCCAGATGGAAATCGCCGATGCCGCTTATAAATTTCAGCAACAGATCGATCGGCGGGATAAAATTATGGTTGGCGTCAATAAATACGAGACGGAAGAAGCGCCACCGGTCGAGATTTTGAAGATTGATCCGGAATTGGAAACGCGGCAGATTGTCCGCACCCAGGCCATAAAGAACAGCCGGAACAATAAAAAAGTCCGGGAATGCCTGGAGCGACTGGGAGAGGCCTGTGCCGGGCAGGAAAATGTTATGCCTTTTCTGATCGAGGCCGTCAAAGAACAGGCCACTTTACAGGAATGTTGTGATGTTTACCGGAAGGTTTTCGGCGTCTATCGTGACCCGGGGATCTATTAAAACGTTTCTTGTTGCTGGTTTCTCGTTGCTCGTTTCTTTAATTGGTGAAAGGCGAAGGCGTTTTAATTTTTTTTCCAAAAATTGAGTAACAAGTAACGAGTTATGGACTGGTAAAAAGTCGTCATTCCCGCGGAGGCGGGAATCCAGATCCTGCACAACCTGTTAGAAACACTAGATTCCCGTTTTCACGGGAATGACGAAAATGGGCTTTTGGCGACTTTTTGCGAATTCATCACAAGTAAAGAGATAGGTAATCAGAGAGGATGATATGAATGGCCGGTGAACGGAAAATTAGGATTTTGGTCGGAAAGCCCGGACTGGACGGGCATGATCGCGGGGCCCGGATTATTGCCCGGGCTTTTCGGGATGCGGGATTTGAAGTGGTCTATACCGGATTGCACCAGACCCCGGAACAGATCGTTCAGGCGGCCATCCAGGAGGATGTGGACCTCATCGGTCTCTCCAGTTTGGCTGGGGCTCATAATTATTTATTCCCTCAGGTCCTGGAGCTGCTCAAAAAACAGGGGGCTGAAGATATCGCCTTGATCGGCGGCGGTATTTTCCCGGAGGAAGATATCCAGGCCTTAAAACAACAGGGGGTCAAAGAAATCTTCACTCCCGGGGCCTCTCTCGACAGCATTGCCGATTGGGTTCGAGAAAATATCAAACCGAGATAAAACTTTTCTTTTTCCCTCATTCTTCTGCAAAATTTGATAAGGGTTAGCTTTCTGATGGGTAGAGTGCGTATTCCGTGGCATTTCGTGTATTCCAAGACGCTGAAAAAAAATAAATTGGGCCTGGGGGACCACCTAATGAGTCCACTAATGGAATGAATTTCCTTTTGCAGAATCAGGCCGCAAATTCAAAGACGGGTGTCTCAACGACGCGACGAGGCTTTTTCTCCCCCCAGACTGTTTTCTGGATCTGCTCCACCACGTCCGGGGAAAAATATTGTTCTCCTGTCTCCAAATTCACTCTGGCCGGTACATTCTCGATGGCGATAAATTTGCCTTCCAGCTCCAAAATATAAGTAACCTTCTGCTCAATTAGGGGCTCCTGCCAATTATCAAACTTCATCTTCTTTACTCCTTATTTTATAATCGATCCATCGCCGTGGGTCCGGTTCATATAGCGTGATTATTTTTATCTTTGGCGGATAAGACTCTGGTCAACCGCATGACGGGTGAACTCAAATTGTCCCTCCATGATTTTTTAGAGAATTTCTTGAAACATTGCTTGATATTTGATAAGAAGTTCCTTTTTGATGGGTAGAGTATAAAAAACGAAAAAGGCACGGTCAAGGAAAAAAATAAAGCCAAAAGTCAGGAGACGGTGGGGGTCTTCTGAAGAAAAATGGAGGCTCGGATGATATAGCGGGCCAGGTTTTCCATGGCCTCTTTTTTTCGGGGATAGATTCTTGGACCACACAGAAGACTTGGAATCCGGAATGTCTTTATGATTTCAGCAGATTAATATGGTCGGGAGTGATCTCACCTTTAGAGAGAAGCAAGGCAAAGACTTTAAAGTCTGAAGATTGTTTCCAGATATTTGAGCTTAACGGCCGGGGCAAGCTTAAAAGGCCTATTAACTGGGACTTGAAACGGTTCAGGAGGCCGCCTATCCGGGAAAGGGAGACCGCTATTTTCAGATCGTCAACCGGTCGGTCGGGGCCGCCATGCGACCTGGTCAAAGAAGTTGAGTCAGGAAACTTTCGGGAGGACCTGTACTACCGCCTCAATGTCGTTCCATTGATTGTCCCGCCACTCCGGGAAAGGGGCAACGATTCCATCCTCCTGGCCCAACACCTTCTGGCCCGATACGCCCATAGATACAAGAAACCGGTTCCCGAATTAACGGGTGAGGGAAAAACCTCTCTAAAAGCCTACCCCTGGCCCGGGAACATCCGGGAGCTGAAAAATGTCATCGAACGATCGATGATCATGTTTGATGGGGAAAGATTGGACCTGACCATCCCCATGGCCCCCCGAAAATCGAAAGATCCCTTAAGCGCTCCAACCGCCTCCTTCTCGGACAAGCCGGCCATGGACGAATTGCAGCGCCGGTATATCAACTACATCCTGCAGGAAACCAGGGGGAAAATTAGCGGCCCCCAGGGTGCGGCTAAAATCTTAGGGATGAAAAGGTCCACTTTATACACCCGAATGAAAAAGCTGGGATTATTGGCCTAAAACCTTTTTCGCTATTGGCTTGGATCCAATTGAAAGAGGGTGAA
>JACQYK010000079.1 GCA_016208255.1 Deltaproteobacteria bacterium
AGGGGGGAGGTGATGAGGGTCACCTCCCCTATCCATTTAAGGAGGAAAACTTCATGGCCATCAAAGGTTTGACCCCCCAACTGGCCGAACGCGGCAAGATCAAGATCGGCGGCTTGGGGGATGAACGGAAAAAGCAGGGCAGCCAGGAGACCTATAAACTCCCGGTGAAATACGACTACATTCTCATCACCACCATGCAGCGAGACCAGGCAGGGCGCCTGATGCCGGATACGGAACTAATGGACCGCATCCTGCAGGCCCAGGAAGTTCAGAAGCTCACCGAAATCCCGGTGCGGCTGCTTTACGATGACATCGACCTCAACTTCCCGACCCGGTACTCTTGCTATAAGGGGAATCGGTGCTGGTGCACCGGGGACGGGGAAAGGGCTCAGAGGTTGGGGGAGGGCAGAATAGAAGACAAGTCCGTTTCCCCTGGGTTCAGGCAAGCCGGCGCCAATGAGTACGGCGAAGTGTCCTGTCCCTGTGAACGGCTTGAGGCCACCTATTCCCAGAAGGACAAATGCAAGCCCATGGGCACCCTGCAGGTGCTCTTGGAGGGAGTGGACCGGGTGGGGGGTGTTTGGCGATTCCGCACCACTTCCTGGAACACGGTCAACGCCATCTTGTCTTCTTTGGTTCTGATCAAGACTATCACCGGCGGGATTCTTTCCGGGATTCCATTACACCTGGTCTTAAGCCCCAAGACAGTCACCGTACCCAACTCCGGCCAGAACCAGGTGGTTTACATCATGTCCCTGGAATACCGGGGCCAGGAGGAGAAGCTGGCTGAGCTGGGCTACGATATCGCCAAGCGTAGGATCGAACACCGGATCAAAATGGAGTCCATGGAGGCGGAGGCCCGCAAACTGCTGGTAGCCCCGCACCAGGAACCGGTAGAGGAGCAAAAAGCCACCGCGGAGGAGTACTACCCGGAGGGCACGGTGCTTGACCTGGACCAACAGCCCCCGGGGCCTTACGTCCCCCCCGGGCTGAATGCTACGCCGGCCGGTGACGGCTCTCCCAAGAAGCCGAAGACTACCCCGGCCAAACCCACGAGAGAAAAGGTCGCAACCATCCCCCGGGAAACCAAGCGCCCGGAACCCCAGGCCGTCACCCTGCCCGAGTTGATGGAGATTTGTCACAAGGGCCAGGACTTGACGGCGCCCCTGCCCATCCGCTCGCACAAGCCCGGGGCGGAAAACTTGGGGACGCTCAAAGGCTGGGAGCGGGACCCCGGTACCAATAAATATTCCCTGGTGCTGTACCTGGCCCCGAATCTCAAGGAGATTACCGACGGCTTAACGGCGGAGATGATCGTCAAGTCCTTTGCAGAGGCCAAGATCACGGTTAAGGTGGCCAACCTCCAGGTTCTGGGGGCGGAAGACCGCTGCACTCCTTCCCCGTCGTCCCCAGCCCCGGTCACCGGTCCCTGCCACTATCACCCGGACCTGGCGGCCAGCTGGCGGGATGACCAGGGAAAGAATCGGTGCACCAACTGCCCCGGCACGAGCCCAACCCATGAGGAAGTGCCCCCGGGGCGGGAAGGATCACCGGGTCCTGCCATCACCACCCCACCGCCCCAAGGCAGGGGCAACACCAGGCCCCAGGGCGAGCGCAAGTCGCTGTTTTAATCCTAACTATCCTTTAATTAAAGGGGGCCTTTTCCGGGCCCCCTATCTTTTTCACGGAGGCAGGGATGGCCAAAAAACCAAGCTACTCCTTCAGCAAGCTGGAGACGGACGAGAAATGCCCCTGGGCCTATCAGAAGATCTACATCGAGCGGATCCCGCGGGCAGAAACGGAGCCTCTGGTTATTGGGAAGATGCTCCATGACTTGACGGCTCAATATCTGGACCGGCTGATCGGGGCCAAGCTCCAGACCGACTGGTTATATGCCGAAGGGCTCACGCCCAAAGAGGCCCCGGCCGATGTGTTCGACATTTGGCCCCGGTTCTTCAACTCCTTCATCTTGCCCCCCATGGAATCCCCGGGGGTGGAGCTGAAGCTGGCCTTTGACCGGAACTGGAAGCCTACCGATTATTTTGGTGACGACGCCTTTTTCCGTATGGTGGTGGACTGGACCTACCGGCAGGGCGAGCTGGCCGTGGTGCAGGATTGGAAATCCAACCGGGTGGTCCCCGAGACGGTGGAGAAAAATCTGCAACTGCGGATCTACGGCTGGGGGTACGGGAGACGCGCGATCCCGATGCCAAAGAGATTCTCCTGCGCCTCCACTTTCTCAGATATGGGGCCGAACGGGAAGTTATTCTTCTCCCCGATGACCTGGCCACGGTCCCGGACGAGTTGGAGAACCGGATTGTCCAGATCGAAACCCGGAAAGACTTTGAACCGACCCCCGGGTCATTCTGCGGCTGGTGCGGGGTCATGGCCCACTGTCCGGTGATGGCCCAAGCCATCGTGCCGGTGAACATCCTCTACCCCACTACTCAGGAGGACGCGGTCAAGACAGCCACCCTGCTCCTGGCCATACAGACGATGGATGCGGAGCTGAAAAACAACCTGAAGCGCTACGTCAAGGAGAGCGGCCCGGTGCCGGTGGGAGACGTCGTCTACGGCCCCAAAATTTCCACCAGTTATGAGTTGGACCCGAAGGAGATCACCGATTACCTCCTGAACGAGGGCGGCCTGGAGAACGATCAGGCCTGGGGGCTTCTCAACCTCACCAAGACCAACTTGGAACGCGGGCTGAAAAAGCTCAGACGCAAAGACCTTATCCCCAAAGTCCTGGAACTGGCCCCGAGCAAACCTACTGAAAGCATCCAATTTTGCAAGATTAAGTAAAACCCTTTTCAACAGTTCGTTATATACTTAACAAAACCAGCGCCGGGGTCCCTTCGAGGGCCCCGGCCTTTTTTATTTGTTCCATGATGAGGATCATATCTACAATTTTACATCATTTGGGGATAATTGTCTGGTTTGGCAAGCAATGTGGCACCAAGTAAAGCTTCCTCATGTTGATCGAGAGGGCCTTCCAGAAGAGAGATTCATATCCCGTTATGGAAGGGTGTGTGATGAGATCCACCTACTTTCCGGGCATTTTCGTAGTTCGCCATAGCAATAGAATTTTTGAGCCAAGCAACCCGAATGACATGTTTCGAGCTTTTGACATGATTTGCATTCGACCGCAAAGTCCGTTGTCAAATATTCCCTCACAGCGCTTAAATAGGGGGATTTTTCCCAGCACTCTAAAAGTGAGTACTTGCTTAGGGTTGAATACTCTGAGCCGGCACCAATGTTCTCTGGCGAAATGTGCTTGAACGCATCGCAAGGAAATATCCTGAGGTCCGGACCTACCGTCATGCGGTCGATTCCAGAGTGGCACTGAGGTTTCTCTCGAAGCATAAGAAAGTTATATGGTGAGCCAAGTCGAATATCATGCCCAACAACGCGTAATGCTCTAATTATCTTGCGGAGTTCAATATTTTCAGAATGACTTAGTTGTCTATCTTTCTGTTTTGTGCCTCGTCCTTGGGGAACCAGGCGCAGCACACTGATGCGCTTCACACCCATATGGCGCGCCAGTTCGGCGATTCCATACAGTGACCTGTAGTTGTGGGATAACGGTACAAAGTGAAATTCAGTGTCCAAACCGATGCTCAAGCAATAGGATGCAATTTTCAGTGTTTTCCCATAACTCCCTTTAACTGTTGTGACTTTCTCATGCTGATCTGCATCCATACCAAAAAGGCTAAACATCACGCGAGATAGACCAGCAGAGTTTAGGTCGCTCAATGCTTTTTGCGCATTGGGCACATTGCCAGTTGTGTAAAGGAAGACCTTCATCCCATGCCTTGACGCTCGCCTAACGGCATCCCGAATATGCTCCCAGAGCAGCGGTTCACCTCCGGAAAAAGTGATCTCCTTTACGCCCATAGCCACGGCATCGTCAAGCAACTGTTCGCATGAGTGCCATCTCATGCTCCTTCCAGAATTTATTCCAGCACAGCTGGAGCAGTGAACACATTGCAGCATACAGTCGTGGGTTACTTCGATCTTAAGTTCCCTTAGCGTGAATGGAGATTTGTGCAATTCCATTGGGTACCCGCTTAGAGATCATTTCTCGAATAGAGTCTTTTTCATAGTTTCGTTTATGTTCCATTTGGGTGGATAGAAATATTCAATTGGGTCAGGGGTCGGTCTAAACTTTTGCTTAATACGAGTTCTCCCGTTAATCCCTTTGGCCTCGGGATGTGCGATTCTGGCGTATTTATCCACTTCACAAAATAAGTTTTGGCAATCAATGAGATGTAGTGGGCGGCCCCAAAGATTCTGGAACTTAAGACCTAAACGTGCGAACTCATCCTCTTGCCGATCCGCCATAAGCTTGATCAGGTCAATTTCACTGAGACCGCCGAAATCCAGAAAGCACTTCTTAATACCATCTTTCGCTCCTGGGCCGGGCATGACGAAAGACATTTCATTGAAGTTTGTCACTGTGCTGTAGTTGATATCAGTGGCGTACTGGTAGGCTAGGAAGTCCCCGATCATTGGATAACCGCGCAATAGATCAAAAACGTCATGCATCGATTTGGCGTCACTGATCCGGGCTGGGAGACCGTCCTCCATCATTTTCTGTAAAAGGTTCAGGTGATTGCGATGTTTGACTGCGTGGCCGAAGGAACGTCCCCTAGATGGCATGATGTACGCAGCAGAGTAAATGCTCTTTTTGCTCTGTTGAGCTCTCGTTAATATCCGGTCATAGACCCGGAAATCGTATTCCCTCCAGGAAATCTGTCCGAGTTCTTCAATAAGCAGTTTCCATGTTTCTATTTTGTTGAAAGTTTTGAAAAGAAGTGTCCTGAAAAATATTTCCCAGGGGTCTTGGTCTCCTTCATAAATCACATGGCGTATCAGAAATTGACTGACTCTATCCGAGGCGCGGTAGGCATTCGTGAATTTATAATCCATAAGAATACGGTCACTAGTCCATGGCATATTGTCGCCCTGTAGCCGCTTGAAAAAAACCGCCTGTCTTTCTGCGGCAAAGCGCCAGTACGTGTCGAATACTTCTGTCGTTTTTGTGGGAACCCAATGATCTCTCTTTCGCTGTTTGACCTTCGTCTGATGCTGAAACGAAATTGAAATAGATTCTTGAATTAATGCCTTCCTCTTACCCTCAGGAGGATTTCCGTTGTAAATGTGTTTAATAATACTACCCACAACCTCGCTCAAAGGTCGTATATTCTCGATGACGTATATGGGGATTTGACTTTCCCACTCCTGAGCCAATGTCTCGTAAGCATTGCACACCCGCGACCATTGGTCGCTCGAAAGCTCGGCCCTAAAAGGTTCATTACGCGTTATTAAGAACAATTTGTCTGGCTTGACATTTCCCCACGCTGTCATTTCAAGAGCGATCATTGCATCGAGAACATTTTTCGAAATCCCTGCCGCTATGCCATAGGCAGAGGTTGACCACCAATAGCGATCTAGGATTACCGTTTTATTGGTGGAGAGGGCAGGGAGAATTTTGTCTTCAATACAGTCGATGTGTGCAGCAAGGTGAAGTAGTTGCAAACTTGTCGGCGACATGTGATCAATCCCAAATGATTTAGCGTTATGATGTACCTCGTACACCAGCCTCCCCAATGACTTCGGTTCTCGACCTGGGAAGCTAAGGAGGAGAACGTCAGCGCCTCTTTCGCTAAGATTTTCTGTAACCTTCTCTGCGACCGTACTTTTGCCGACACCATCGGAGCCTTCAAACACGAATAGCTTACCATATGGATGATATGTAGTATATTTCTCAGACTGCATTAACCAGTTCCTTTTTCAATGCTCCCATAAGGGGTTTACAATCTCGCTTTTTCCCTGATCTATCACTCAACTTCAAGTTAGAAGTAACGCAGGTAATACCACGCAACTTCAAGCCCATTTCCCCGGCCATAAATAGACCAAGACGAAATAAGCCTAGATAATTCCCATAGGCCTTCTCTAAAAGAAGCTGATTCGCATAAAAGGCAACCACTGTCATTCCCTCTGCGCCATTTGCCCCATGCGGATGAAAAACAACTTGCTGAAGGCAGGGAAAACCAGGAATTCGGCTGTTAATATGGTCTTGGAAAGGATCAAAAATGCCGGCTTGCAGAGCACTATGACAATGATTGTCGTCTTGCCATTTTTCAATTATCTCTTTAAGTTGATTTACTTTTATTGGGTCATGAGGTTTTCCATATGCGGTTAGGCGTCTAAAGTAAGTCCCCCTTCGATTTCGAGGACACCTTTCGACATGTGGCCACATGCTATCATAATCATCGAATAGTTTTTTCCGATCTCCCTGACAACGGTTCCAGATTGATTCCGGGAAAATAGTACCCGCAACAGTCTCGATACTGCTCTGATTGGTGGAGCGAACACCTAACTTATCAAGATGGTTTTCAAGTGCCTGACGAATGTTAGGTGTTTCCAACTCCCAAGAATTATTCTCTTCATCGACACTAAAGCACACTATTTCAGGGGCAAGAACGTTACCGCGAGCTTCCCAACACTTAACAAATGCTTTGGCCCATGCCTTTGAAAGATTTTCACCGTGTATTGGTACTATGGAACTATCAGTAGTCATTGGGTGCTCTCCTCGGGATCTTCAAGGAAACGATATCGGGCCAGCCCTTCATAATGTTTTGGTGCGATCCGGATATTCACAGCCCAGTCACTGTTATTATGGAAGGCTCGAATATATCCCCTTGCCGCAGCCTTAAACATTTCCTGACCATCAATCGTTCCATGTGGGGTAAGACGGGGACCGTCCTCCACTACGACACCTTTATACAAAACGAGGATGTCGCCTATCTCGAGATCCACAGCTCGATCTCGCCAAAACTCATCAACCAAAACAACTTCTGAATAAGGTGCCCCCCCGAAATTAGCTTTCAGCTCCTTAGGTTGTGTCTGCAACAACCTTTCCCGCTGGTTGGGGAGCAGTAGCCCCAGCGTCAACGACATATGATCAATTAGCGTGCTATAACCGACCCCGAAATAGCAGGACAACCGGAAAACCTGCATCGGTTCGACCCTATTTGGTTGGATCTGACGATCCTTGAAAGCTCGACGGACACTTCCCTGGGACATCAATAGAAATGCTGCGAACATATCGGCAAGGAACTCATCAGGATCTTTGTTCCTTTGAAATCGGCCATTATTGAGTTCTTCAACGCGAGCACCATGCTTGAATTCGTGATGCCCCAATTCGTGGGCACAAGTAAACGCTCGCCTTCCCCTGGGGCGCTGTGAACCGAGGATAATAACTGACCTAGGGGTGGGGGAATAAACCCCCTCTAGAGAAGGGAGGGACATGAACCGGACTTCGCAATCTCGCTTTTCCGCTAGAAGAAGAGGATCGACTGATGCGGTTCGGGCGACAGTGCATGCGATTCTTACATTTTCCGCATGGGCGGCGGCCCGCAAAATGAGTTCTCTGCGAGCGTAAGTATTCATTATTTGCCCCCCCCTGGTTTCAGTGACGTTAGGAGGTCAATGACCTTTTCAAGATCACCCTGCTTTAAGCCCGCTACCTTTCTGGCTGCTAACTGCAATTTATCTCGCAAGAGATCAACCTTTTGTTCCCCCCGCCCTGCAAGCCAGTCCATATCAACAGAATAAAGTTCGGCAAACTTGACGAGTTCTTCTGCAGCCACTCGTCTACGCCCAGCTTCAATCTCCGATATAGAGGGGCGAGGCAATCCAATTTCGGCGGCAACCTGGGATTGCGACAAACCTGCCCGTTCCCTGGCGATAGCAAGCCTGGAACCGATAAGCTTCCGCGTTTCCGTTGCTTCATTCGTCATAGCTTTAACCCTCTCTCGACTGCCTTTTTTTCAATCTCAAAATACGGTCTGCGACTTCGCCTACAGTCAAGGCTTCTCCGGGCTTTCCCAAAAATAGACTGGGGAAAGATGGTGGGGCGTTCCATTTTAGCGCAGCAAGACAATGCACAGTGACAACGACGCTTGCCAAGCTGTCAAAGGACTTAAGGTCACCTATTGGCCTGGTGCTCTCGGTTATTTCCTCCGGCTCATCGACAATATCTTGCTGCGCTTCTTGCAAAGCATTGATCAATATTTCCACGATCTTCTCACGCGTCACCTTCATAAACACCTCCAAATTTAATCTGACGAGATGTAAGATTATCTTACAATTAGAAAGAAATTATGTCAAGCAGATTTTTTCAAGATGACTGAACGCTTTCTTGAACTTAGGATTGGAATATCGATGGAGCCGTCAATATTTCCCGTCAACAGTCACCCTCCCCAGCCACCGGGCGCAGGCAAGAGACCTTGCTCCATCACACGAACGCCGGGATCTGGCTCCTCCATTGTTCGAACCGTGACGCCACCGTGAAATTGGTCGTGTAAACTAAGATAGGGAACACTTGCCTCGGAAAGCGCTTGACAGCAACTGTCACTAACTGATAATAATGTAAAATGTGTGAAGTAATTTATGTTGGTTAAAGCTTTACAGGCGAAGGGGTGCTTCTGATGGATGAAATACTGGGGGGCGTCCTGACTATCGAAGAGTTGTCCACCTACCTGAAAATTCCAAAATCCACCCTATACAAGCTTGTTAGGGAAGGTAGAATCCCCTCCCAGAAAGTGGGCCGGCACTGGCGCTTCCGAAAAATGGCCATTGACCGATGGCTGGAGGAGACAAGGACAAACGAATCACATTCGGGGGCGGATCGGTAATGGCTGAGCTCCTTGCAGGCCGGGTGATAGAAAAGCTCAGCCAGGTTGCAGAGCTTTACCACCGCCTTTTGATAGTGGTGGCGCCAGCGGGGGCTGGAAAAACCAGGGCACTGCGTAAAGTGGGCGAGGACACCGGTGCCCCCATGATCAACATTAATCTTGAGCTTTCCCGTCGCATGCTTGACCTTACTGAGCGTCAACGGGCACTGCAGCTTCCGCGGTTGATCTCTGAGATTGTGAATACTTCTGACAGCGATGTGAGCCTACTCGACAACATCGAAATCCTTTTCGATGTATCGCTCAGACAGGACCCACTTCGGCTTTTGCAAAGTCTCTCGCGCAATAAGACGGTGGTTGCAACTTGGAATGGGTGCTTTGATGATGAACACATTATTTATGCGGCACCAGATCACTCGGAATACAGAAGATACCTGGTCAAAGATTTCTTGGTTGTAAACTTGGAGCAGCAGAATGAAGGTAACTGATGATTCTGAATGGGAGCAGACGCGATGAGATACGGAGATCTGATCCAGTTTGAACCTATTGAATCCGTGGTTCAGCTTCGAGACGCCGATGAAGCGGCTGCCGCCCGACAGCTTGTGGAGACTTACGTTATCTCCGAGGAGATGGCTGAGAAGCTGATAAGCCTCGTCATACCTCAGCTTCAGGTAGACAAGCCGGTGGACAACAAGGGGCTTCTTGTTGTCGGCAACTATGGTACCGGCAAATCCCATTTGATGTCAGTAATTTCCGCTTTGGCCGAACACAAGGAGCTTTCCTTCTGTTTGAACGACAGCAATGTTGCCGACGCGGCAGGGAAAATTGCAGGTCGCTTCAAGGTGGTGCGCACGGAGATCGGAGCCACCACCATGTCTTTTCGCGATATTCTGGTGGCTGAATTGGAAGAGCATCTTGCAAACATGGGAGTAACGTATTCCTTTCCATCAGCTGCAGAGGTGCCCAATAACAAACGTGCCTTCGAGGAGATGATGGTAGCGTTCCACCAGGAATATCCCGACCATGGTTTGCTTTTGGTGGTGGACGAGTTGCTTGACTATCTGCGCACGCGCAGGGATCAAGAACTCATTCTCGACCTGAACTTTCTTCGTGAAATCGGTGAGGTATGCAAAGACCTACGCTTCCGCTTCATCGCCGGTGTCCAGGAGGCAATCTTTGACAGTCCCCGCTTCTCCTTTGTGGCTGACAGCATCCGCCGGGTCAAAGACCGGTTCGAGCAAATCCTTATCGCTCGGAAGGATGTCAAGTTCGTGGTTGCCGAGCGTTTGCTCAAAAAGACCGGCGAACAGCAGACAAAAATCCGCGAACATTTGACCCCTTTTGCAAAATTTTACGGGCGCATGAATGAACGTATGGACGAGTTCGTTCGCCTCTTTCCGGTCCATCCAGATTACATTGATGTCTTCGAGCAGATAAAAATTGCCGAAAAGCGTGAGGTGCTCAAGACTCTTTCTTTGGCAATGAAGAGGATGCTCGATCAAGACATCCCAAATGACCGGCCCGGGTTGATTGCCTACGATAGCTACTGGACGAACCTGCGTGAGAACCCGTCCTTTCGCGCTGTTCCGGAAATCCGGGCGGTGATCGACTGCAGTAAGGTGCTGGAATCTCGCATTCAGCAGGCCTTTACCAGACCGCCCTACAAACCCATGGCACTTCAGCTCATTCATGCCTTATCAGTCCACCGGCTCACCACTGGTGACATTTACGCCACCTTGGGGGCGACGGCCGAGGAGCTGCGCGACGGGCTCTGCCTGTATCAGCCTGGCATAGAGGACCTGGGCGGCGACCCGGCCATTGATTTGCTATCTCAGGTGGAGGTTGTCCTTCGGGAGATTCATAAGACGGTGAGCGGCCAGTTTATCTCGTCAAATCCCGATAACCGCCAATATTACCTTGACCTGAAGAAAACAGACGACTTCGATGCTCTTATCGAGAAGCGCGCCGAAAGCCTTGAGGCCTCGCAGCTCGACCGGTATTACTACGAGGCTCTGAAGCGGGTCATGGAATGCACCGACCAGACCTATATCACAGGTTATAAGATCTGGGAGCATGAGCTCGAGTGGCAGGAGCGGAGGGCAGCACGCCAAGGGTATCTGTTTTTTGGCGCTCCCAACGAACGCTCCACCGCGGTACCGCCGCGCGACTTCTACCTCTATTTCATCCAGCCCTTCGACGTGCCGCACTTCAAGGACGAGAAAAAGTCTGACGAGTTCTTCCTGCGCCTTACCAACTCAGATGAAGTCTTCCGCACGGCGCTTCGCAACTATGCAGCAGCCCTCGACCTGGCGTCCACAGCCTCTGGACATGCCAAGGCCACATATGAATCCAAAGCATCTGGATTCCTGCGGGACATGGTTGTCTGGTTACAGCAGCATATTACTACGGCCTTCGAGGTAACCTATCAGGGGCGGACCAAGTCTTTGACCGAGTGGTCTAAGGGTAAATCGATACGGGAGCTTTCCGGCATCGCCTCCCATGAGCGCATTAACTTCCGCGATCTGGTGAATACCATTGCCGGAATCTGTCTTGGGCCACATTTTCAGGATCAAGCTCCCGATTACCCCTTCTTCTCGGTGCTCATTACCGGTGCCAACCGGGCTCAGGCAGCCCAGGACTTGTTACGGGCCATTGCTGGACAGAACCGTACAAAACAGGCAACCGCAGTTTTGGATGCCCTTGAGCTTCTCGATGGCGACCGACTCGATCCATATCGGTCAAAGTATGCCAAGCACATCCTCGACATCATAAAAAAGAAGGGTCACGGACAGGTGGTCAACCGATCCGAGCTGATCCAGGACGTCTTCGGGGTCGAGTACCTGGCACCGCAGACCTTACGGCTTGAGCCCGAATGGGCTGTGGTCGTCCTTGCTGCGCTGGTTTATACCGGCGAGCTGGTGCTGGCCATTCCGGGCAAGAAGTTCGACGCCACCAGTCTTCCCCAAATGGCTGGAACCAGCATCGATGAGCTGACCCAATTCAAGCACATTGAGCGGCCCAAGGATTGGAACCTTCCGGCTCTTAAGGCTTTATTCGAGCTGCTTGATTTGGCTCCTGGACTGGCTCAGGAAGTTACCCAAAACAAAGAAGGGCCAGTCCAGCAGCTCCAGAAGGCCGTCGTGAGTACTGTTGAAAGGCTGGTGCTCGTGCATCAGAGTCTGCAAAACGGTCTGTTCTTCTGGGGCCGCAGCCTGCTATCAGAGGATGAAGCCCAAAGACTGCGCTCCCGGCTGGATGAAACCAAGATCTTCCTGGAATCACTCCAAGCCTACACCTCGCCAGGCAAACTCAAAAACTTCCGCTATGATGCCGAAGAGGTAAGCGGTCATCGACCCGGGCTCCAGGCTCTGGAAGAAATCGAGTCCCTACAGGCATTGGTGGCCGACCTGGGAACAACGGCATCTTATCTTTCCACAGCCGAGGCGGTCTTACCCACCGACCATGAATGGATCGCCAAGATGAAGGCAGGCCGTGATGAGGTCCTCGGCCAGATCAGCGATCCAGATAGACATGGCGCATCAGCATTCCGCCAGCAGACCCAGCGCCGGCTTACCGATCTCAGGAAGGCCTATGTCCTGGCATATCTTGGGCTGCACACCAGGGCGCGCTTGGGCGTGAATGAAGATAAGCGCAAAGTTCAACTTATGGGGGATGAACGGCTCAAGGTCCTCCAAAAACTCTCCACTATCGACCTCATGCCTCGGCAGCATCTGACTGATTTCCAGAACCGCCTATCGGGCCTGAAGAGTTGCTTTGCGCTCACCGAACAGGAGCTGGATGCCTCGCCCGTTTGTCCCCATTGCAACTTCAAGCCCGCTGTGGAAACGTTGACGGCTCAGGCAAGCACAGTGCTCAATGGCCTGGACAGTGAGCTGGACAAGCTGGTGGACAATTGGACCCAGACGCTTCTTACCGACCTGGAGGACCCCACTACTAGGGGCAACCTAAACTTGCTCAGACCCGAGTCGAGAAAACTAGTGGACGGCTTCATCAAGAAGCGGGCCCTCCCGGAAAAGTTAGACCATGATTTTATTCATGCTTTGCAGGAGGTCCTGTCCGGGCTCATCAAGGTATCAGTTAAAACCGGAGACTTGCGTGCTGCGTTACTCTCGGGGGGTTCACCAGTTACGCCAGCAGAGATGAAGAAGCGGTTTGAGGACTATCTCGACGAACTTACCAAGGGCAAGGAGCTCGGTAACGTCAGGATTATACTGGAATAGTAATGCGAGCTGCCGACGAGATACGCAATCTGCTCGACGAGCTGAACAGCCATCCAGCAGATGATCTTGAAGATCAGGATCTCGACTTCAAGGAATGGAATCTCCACAGCATGAAGGATGCTGTGGCTCTGGTCGTCGAGATGGTGATTTGTATGGCTAACGGCGGAGGCGGGACGGTAGTTTTCGGGGTGAATGATAAAGCCGTGGGGCGTTCCCATGCCATTTTGGGTGTGCCTCCCGAAGTGGATGTTAATCGACTTAAAAAGACTGTCTACGATTCCACGGACCCAAAGGTGACCCCGGTTTTCGAAGACCTCTTTGTTCCGGAAGGCACGGGGCGGCTTCTAGTCATGCAGGTATATCCTGGCATCCCTCCCTACACTGACAGCGCTGGCAAGGGCAAGGTGCGTGTCGGCACAGATTGTCAGCCGCTAACCGGTACCCTACGGCGCCGCATCATGGTGGAGACCGGGGAAACCGACTTCACCGCCGAAGAAGTGGCAGGCCACCCGCAAGAGCTGATCTCTCCTGCGGCCATGGAACGCCTGCGCGAAGCCGCCCGCAAGGAACGAGCGCCGGAGGAGCTTCTACGCCTGAGCGATGACGATCTTCTTTTTCAAATCGGCGTCATCCACGCCGGGAAATGCACCCGGGCTGGCGTCTTGCTGGCAGGCTCCGAAGGCGCGATCCAGCAATACATCTCCGGGTACGTCTGGACCCATCTGCGCATGCAAACCGACACGCGCTACACCGACCGCGCCGATGGGCGGGATGCCCTACCTGTTGCTCTTTTCAGGCTTCTGGACAGGATCAATGCCGATAACCCCATCACCACCCTGGAACACGGGATGTTCCACTTCGAGTATCGCACCTATCCGGAAATCGCCCTGCGCGAAGCCCTCCTGAACGCCCTTTGTCACGCCGACTTCCGCATCGCCGGTCCCATTCTGGTCAAGCAATTCCCGAATCGCCTGGAAATCAGCAACCCTGGGGGGTTCATCGCCGGCATCACGCCGGATAATATCCTCCATCGCCAGCCAGCGGCCCGGAACCCCCTCCTGGTTGACGCCCTGGCCAAACTGCGTCTGGTCAACCGGAGCAATCTCGGTATTGGTCGGATGTTCGAGGCGCTCCTTATTGAAGGCAAGGAACCGCCCCTAATCCAGGAGATCGGGGAATCGGTCACCTTAACCTTTCGCCAGCGGGATTTCTCACCCGCCTTCCGACTGTTTGTGGCCGAGGAGAATCGCACCGGCCGTTCTTTTTCAGTGGATTATCTCCTGGTCCTGCAATATCTCTTGAATCATCCAGAGATTGACACCGCTACCGCTGCCCACACCTGTCAGCGCTTAGAATCTCAAGCCCGGGATATTTTGACTGAAATGGAGCAGCGTTTTGCATACCTCGAGCGTGGTGGCACCGGTCGCGGGACCTACTGGACCCTCCGCCCTGAAGTCCACCGCCGCTTGGCCGGCCCCGGCCACCCCGAACGCGACCGCCGCATCGACTGGGAAGCAGCCAAGACAAGAATCTTGAGCGTGCTCATGGAACGGGCAAGGCGAGGTGAACCGGGTATCTCGAATGCGGAGATCAGGCAGATAACGCACTACGACCGGAATCAGGCCCGCCGTTTGATGTTGGAACTGATGCACGAGAATCCTCAGATCAGACAGGCAAGAGAGAAGCGGTGGGCGCGTTATGCGTACTCTCTATGACTGCGCAAACAAATGCGCATAGACGAGAGATATATGCGCAATGCTATGCTGTTATGCATGGGAAACGCATAACGAAAATGGAGGTGTGTCGAGCTTACGTGCTTATCCTGTTGCGCTGAGCAACTTAATAAGAGCGTCTTGTAGAAGGGCTTGACGCAGGCTTGAGGCAGGATTATCCGGTAACGCCAACCGGGAGTGGATAAATGCCTACCCAAAGAAATTTTCTTGAGTACCACAAGTCCATAGCCAGAGAACTCAGCGCAACAAAGGACAGGATACGCCAGCTTATCGGTGATCAACACTGGCTAACCGACGGCGAGCATAAGGAGGCCGTGCTCCGAAAAGTGCTCAGGACTCACCTTCCTGAATCCGTGCGGGTGGGGAGGGGATTTGTATGTTTCAGAGATGAAAGCTCTAACCAAATCGACATCCTGGTCACCGCATATGACAGGCCAACTCTTTTCAAGGATGGTGAATTGGTATTGGTAACCCCAGATGCAGTCCAGGCGATAATAGAAGTCAAAACCGCTCTGCGGAACCGCTTCGATATCGAAAATGCATTTGAAAAGCTATCGGAAAACATCAGAAAAATTCGATCCAATGGCAACAAGAATTGTCAGGCCGGGCTTTTTGTTTATGAAGAGCCGGAGGATCGTAATCGAATTGAAGATGATGCAATTCTACGAGCGTTGCAATCGGCAGCCAATAGCCAGGAAAGCAAGGTGGTCAACTGGATAGCGTTTGGGTCGGATCGGTTTTTCCGTTTCTGGAGTAACGGACGCCGGGATGTGGCCAGTCCCTGTGATGGTCCGGTTTGGCACTCCTATGGACTTAACGAAGGTCTGGCTCACGCCTATTTCGTGAGCAATGTGGTATGGGATGTCAGCAGGCAAAACTCCCTGAGCATGCAGTATGCCTGGTTCCCAGTGGAGGGCGGAAAAGAGCGGTACCGTCGCTGGTACATTCCCCTGCCAAATGGACAACCGATGCAGTTTAACCAAGACGAGAACCCTTGGACGGAATGAGCCGAAATATGCAGAAGAGATTATTAGGCAAAGGAAAGACCTCTGACTCCCAAACAAGTGGGCCCGTGGAATGCCTGGGCCTGACGTTTCCGAGCGATGAGGCTCGACGGCAATACTTCCTGGAAAAGCTACGGGAAAAGTTGCAGGACCCTGATTTTCGCAAGATCGAGGGCTTCCCCATCGGTTCGGACGAAGACATCCTGGCCCTGTCCGACCCGCCTTATTTCACTGCCTGCCCCAATCCCTTCGTAGAGGGCTTTATTAAGCTCTACGGCAAGCCCTATGACCCGGCAACGGATAACTACCGACGGGAGCCTTTTGCCGCGGATGTAAGTGAAGGCAAGAACGATCCCATCTATAATGCCCATTCTTATCACACCAAGGTGCCTCACAAAGCTATCATGCGGTATATCCTGCATTACACCGAGCCAGAGGATATTGTATTTGATGGCTTTTGCGGAACAGGGATGACAGGAGTTGCAGCACAGCTATGTGGTGAACGGGTCACGTTAGAGGCACTTGGCTTCAAGGTAGAGAAAGATGATACGATTTATCACCATGAGACGGATGAAGACGGCACGACCGGTTGGAAGGTCTTTTCTAAACTCGGTGCAAGACGCGCCATCCTGAACGATTTGTCTCCAGCGGCCACCTTTATTGCTAATAACTACAACACGCGGGTGGACGTAGTGGCTTTCGAGCGCGAAGTCACACGCATCCTTAAAGAGGTCGAAGATGAATGCGGGTGGATGTATGAAACTATCCATACTGATGGGAAAATCAAAGGCCGGATCAACTACGCCGTCTGGTCCGATGTCTTCGTCTGCCCGGAATGCACTCGAGAGGTGGTATTCTGGGAAGCGGCAGTGGATGAGAAGGCGGGTCAAGTGCGGGACGAGTTTCCCTGTCCGCATTGCCGCGTTCTGCTCACCAAGCGCCGCATGGAACGCGTCTGGGTGATCCAGTTCGACAAGGCCATCAACCAGACTATAAGCCAGGCCAAACAGGTGCCGGTGCTCATCAACTACAGTGTTAGCAAGAAGCGCTACGAGAAGCCGCCCGATGCCTTTGACCTGGCTCTCATTGAGAAGATTGAGCAAAGCGACATCCCCTACTGGTTTCCTACCGACCGTATGCCGGAAGGCTTCAACACTGAACAACCGAAGGTTTCGCACGGCATCACCCATGTGCATCATTTTTACACGAAGCGTAATCTGTGGGTTCTTGGGAGGCTTTTCGCTGATGATAGTGCTAAATGGTCTCGAATGGTCGCTCTCGACTGTTTTTCAGTTATCTCGAAGATGTCGCGATTCCGAGTGCCTGCTTGGGTTTTTGGGACTACGGGGCCAATGAAAGGGATGACGGCTGGTACCCTTTACGTTCCCTCATTACCTGGTGAGCAAAATGTTTTGAATGCTTTCGCTGAGAAAGCCAAGATGGTGGCGCGCTCTTGTCGAGCCGCTTTTTTCTTAGAGTCGAAGCTTTCTTGCCTACAAACAAGAAGCGCGGGGACAGTTATGTTGCAGGAACCTTACGCCGACTACATTTTCACCGACCCGCCCTTTGGCGGTAACATTATGTATTCGGAGTTGAATTTCCTTTTGGAAGCTTGGCTCAAAGTTTTTACCAACAATAAACCTGAAGCGATTGAGAACCAGGTGCAAGGGAAGGGTTTATTGGAATATCAACGCCTGATGACGCAATGCTTTCAAGAATACCATCGTGTGCTAAAGCCCGGCCGATGGATGACAGTGGAGTTTCACAACTCCAAGAATAGCGTTTGGAACGCCATCCAGGAAGCATTGCAACATGCCGGTTTTGTTATTGCTGATATTAGGACTCTTAATAAGCAGCAGGGCACATTCAAGCAGGTGACCAGCAGCGGCGCTGTTAAGCAAGACCTAATCATTTCCGCCTACAAGCCCAACGGCGGCCTTGAGGACCGCTTCAAAATCACCGCGGGAACTGAAGAAGGGTCCTGGGAATTTATCCGCACACACTTGAGGCAACTCCCGGTCTTCGTGACCAAAGACGGGCGGGCCGAGGTCACCGCCGAACGCCAGAACTACCTGCTCTTCGACCGCATGGTAGCCTTCCACGTGCAGCGGGGCGTCACCGTGCCTCTGTCTGCCGCGGAGTTTTACCAGGGTTTGGCTCAGCGCTTCCCGGAGCGGGACGGTATGTATTTCCTCCCTGAGCAGGTGGCGGAGTACGATAAGAAGCGGCTGACGGTGAAGGAGGTCCTGCAGCTTGAACTTTTCGTGATCGACGAATCCTCCGCAATCCAGTGGCTTAGGCAGCAGCTCATCGCCAAACCCCAAACCTTCCAAGACCTGCACCCGCAATTCTTGAGAGAAATCGGCGGCTGGCAGAAGCACGAAAAGCCTTTGGAACTATCGGAACTCCTGGAAGACAACTTCATCTGCTATGACGGCAGGGGCGAAGTCCCCAGCCAAATCCACAGCTATCTCTCTTCAAACTTCAAGGACCTGCGCAACCTGCCGAAAGACGACCCGACTCTACGCACCAAGGCGAGAGACCGCTGGTATATTCCCGATCCTAACAAAGCCACCGACCTGGAGAGACTGCGGGAACGGCGACTCATGAAAGACTTCCAGGAATACCGGGAGACCAAGCAGAAAAAGCTTAAAGTCTTCCGCCTGGAGGCCGTCCGCACCGGTTTTAAAAAGGCCTGGCAGGAGCGGGACTACCCCACCATCATTGAGGTGGCCCGCAAAATCCCGGAAACCATCCTCCAGGAAGACCCCAAACTCCTCATGTGGTACGACCAGGCCCTCACCAGAACCGATGAAGGGACCACCATATGAAAAGGCAGGAAGCCGAAATATATACCATCGGTCATTCTAACCATTCGTGGGAAAATTTCTTAGCCTTGCTTGAAGAAGGGCGCATTGAAGTGGTCGTTGATGTCCGCTCCAGCCCTTTCTCCCGATATGCTCCGCATTTTAATAAAGATATCCTCGAGAACTCTCTTCCCCGCGCGGGTATTAAATATCTCTATTTGGGCAATATTCTCGGCGGCCGTCCAGAAACTGAAGAGCTTTATGATGATAAAGGACACGTCAATTACGACCAGATAGAGCAATCTCCCCATTTCCAGGAGGGTATAAACCGGCTGCTCAAAGGCGCCCAGAGTTACAAAGTGGCCTTGCTTTGTGGAGAAGAGGACCCCGCCCAGTGCCACCGGCGGCTATTAATAGGCAGGGTCTTGTGCAAACATGGGATTGGAATAATTCACATCAGGGGGGATGGACGGTTACAAAGCGAGGAAGAATTGACGGCAGAAGAAGATTATCAAAAACATAAGGGGCAAATGAACCTCTTTGCCGGACAGGAGGCGGAAGAGTGGAAATCTACACCATCGGTTTCACCAAAAAGAGCGCGGCGGAATTCTTTGAAGTCTTAAAACGCGCTGGCATCAAACGTCTTATGGATATTCGTTTGAACAATCAATCCCAACTTGCCGGATTCACCAAGCAGGACGATCTCAAATATTTCCTAAAAGAAATCTGTGGGATAGAGTACGTTCATGAGCCAAGGTTAGCACCATCTAAGGAGATCTTGGAAGGATACCGTGATAAAAAAATCGCATGGGAAGAGTATAATAAAAGGTTTGTCTGTCTCCTTGAAGAACGGGATGTAACTGCAATTTTAAAGGAAGATATTTTTGCAATACCTACTGTGTTATTGTGCAGCGAACCCAAGCCTGATCAGTGTCACCGCCGCCTCGTAGCCGAATATCTGCGGCAGCATTGGAATAATGTTTCAATTATTCATTTATAAAAAAAGATGAAAACTATCATAGTTAATCATTTAACCAGAATGAGAAGGGGTTTTATTTGTGTGGCGGGAATCGCCCTTGACAAAAAACAACATGTCCGTCCCGTATTGCGCAGTGGAAATTTAACCACCAGCCTTCTTTCTCGAAACAGAGGCCCATTTGACATTGGCAATGTGGTTAAATTAGGCAGAATCATCCATCAACCTGATTCGCCGCACACCGAAGATTATTTATTTGAGCCGTCTCAGTGCGTAATTAAAGGAGTAGCCCAATCAGAAGATTTTTGGGAAATACTAGAGAAGGCCAGCAAAACTCGCCTCGAAGAGATTTTTGGTGAAGAGTTACAACATGTGGGACAATCCGTTTATGGCACAAGTCCTGGTTATGGTCAGGCATCATTGGGATGTCTAAAGTTACCCGAAAAGCCTTCTCTATATATTGAAACGGGAAGGCCTGGTAAGTCCCAAGTACGCTTGCGCTTTACTGATGGCGAATTACGAGTAAATGCTGGCATAACTGATATCCGTTTGTATGAAATTGAAAATTTTTCTCCTAAGGAAGAAATCATTGGTGAAATCAAGGCACAGATTAAAGCAAGTGCTGCCATAATTCTCAGCCTGGGATTGAGCAGGCCGTTTGCCAGTTCTCCCCAATTTGATCCAGTGAACTGGCTGCAAGTGAACAATATTCACTTCCGCGAAAACCCTGTTTGGCAGCTGGGCAAGATTTGAACAAATTTTTAGGCCCATACGAGAGCAGGAGATTGGGAGTACCCCAAAGAAGCTAAAGGGCTTTGTCGCAAAATGACCAGACCTTAACCATAATAGACGGAGAATGAGCCGTGCCGCGCCTCAAAAGAGATGTGGCGGAACTGAAGACACGTGCCGTCAACTCCTTGGTACTTGCCATCGAGCTATTCAATCGGCCTCATGATTTGGGGCGTGCAGAGAGTGTACTCATCCTCCTACATCATGGCTTTGAGATGCTGCTGAAGGCCGTTATTAAAAACCTTACCGGCACCGTTCACGCAAAGGGAGAAAAATATTCCTACGGATTCGATAAATGCCTGGAGTGTGCCCAGAACGAGATCAAAGTGCTCTCAAACGACGAACGGGCAACACTCTCTATTCTTGATGCCCATCGTGACACCGCCGTTCACTACTACCAGGAGATTTCCGAGGATCTGCTCTACCTGCAGGCACAGGCCTCGGTAACGCTGTTCGACGATTTGCTTAAGCGAGCCTTCCGGAAAGGACTTGCAGACATAATTCCTGGACGGGTGCTGCCCGTGTCAACTCGTCCACCAAAAGATTTGCAGCTTCTTATAGATAGCGAATTGAGCCAAATTGATGCGCTTTTGCAGCCGGGAATCAGAAAAGGATACCAAGCGACGGCAAGGCTGCGACCAATTCTTGCCATGGCGACAGCCAGCCGTGAGAACGCCGAAAGGGTAACTGAAGCAGAGCTATTCAAGGCCATTAAGCGGCGCCGTAAAGGTGAGGATTGGTGCGTTATTCTTCCCGAAATTGCCCAGCTCAAGCTGGATACTCAAGGAGACGGGATACCCATTCATCTGCGCATCAAGAAAGATGCTGAAATAGCTGTTCGCCTCGCCAAAGAAGGTGAACCTGTTGTAGGTACTCTTTTAAAGCAAGAGGTCAATATTTGGGACAAGTACAACTTAGGCCGCGATGACCTGGCAGATAAACTTGGCATTTCAGGGCCCAAAGCCGGTGCTCTTATAGTTGAACTTAAAACCCAGGATGATCCGGAGTGTTTCAAGATACTACGACGGAAGTCCTCCACCTTCAAAGGGTACAGCAAAAAAGCTCTGGATAAGCTAAGGGAAGCCATTGACAGAGGTCTCGACGTTGATCAAGTGTGGCAAAAACACCGCCACCTCTTCATGGCACGAAAGAGGAAATGATAAGGAAGATTTGAGCGCATTGCTGATGCTAAGGCCCAGATCATAGCCAGTTATACCGGGGCATCGAAGCTCAGACGCTTGGGGGTGAGAGCAGGACTATACCACCATCATTTAGTAGGCTTGATAGAGCCCGGAAATGTCCTCCAGGAAGACCCCAAACTCCTCATGTGGTATGAGGCCCTTACGAGAAGCGGAGAAGAATAGGAACCACGAATGAACATAAATTTACACAGATTGGAACCTGCGTTCGATTTTACTTCTTGTGAATCAAGCGTGTTGCTCAATCAAGGCCAAACAGAGGTGCGCATTGACGGAAACAGCTATACAGGTGATGGGGAAGTTCGTTTAGACCTGTTGCCTCGCGCCAACATCCATCTTTATGGGAAGTTCCAAGGTGTTCCTGCTGTCGATGCCTTGGCCCCAATGAATGGACAGAAAACGATATCTTCATTTTCTATCAATGGTCGTCAGGTAGAAGGCTTCTTCCTGAATATCGGAGGCGATGCAACTGCTCAGGAAATGACTATCAAATGGTGTCCGAAGTCCGAGCCGATTAACGGGGTTGGAGACGAATCAACGCAAATGACGCGGGTTGTGTTCCACCTGTTCAATTTCGCGGACCTACTTGGAACAAGGCGATCTATAGAACAGAGCGAAACGACAAGGCATGCCATTGAACATGTTGACTTGACTTGTGATGAATGGAAGGTCGAACTGAAATCATTGCTTGCGACAAGAGATAATATCAAGGCGCTGAAAGCAGAAGGTGGATACCGGTTAACGCATATCGGCGGCCTTGAGAAGGCAGACGGCACTTCCTTTTCTGGGAAGGATGCGGATCAGTGCTTGAAAGCGCTTCGCTTTTTCCTGTCCTTTGCCAAAGGCGGCTGGTGTGAGCCGATATGTGCGGTCGGATTCGATGCATCTGGCAACCGTGCGTGGGAGTCTTGGTCATCACCAAGAGACCCGTGGCATACACCATTATCATGGTTCGATCCAAATAATGGTTCTCAGCTGGCTACGTTATTTCCAGGCTTCATGAAACGATGGGTAAATGATGACTGGCGTGAAGCATTACATGAAGTCATTTACTGGTACTTGAATGCAAACCACTCCTCACGCGGGATCGACGCAGGGATCATTTTGACTCAGGCGGCGATTGAGCGACTTTCCTACGAGTTTTCGGTGAAGGACAGACGGCTTCTTACGGTAAATGGGTTCAAGGATCTTTGGGCATCGGACAAGTTCCGTTTACTATTTTCTTCTGTGAAGATCCCGCTCGATATCCCTGCTGAGACTTCCGAATTGCAGCTACTGGCCGGCAGTAGCCAGATGAATTTGCTGGACGCCCCTCACGCCCTGTCCGAGATAAGAAATTCTTTGGTTCATCCAGAACATAAGCGGCGTGGGCAGTTTAGTTCTGCCTACTATGAGGCTTGGAATCTGGGGCTGTGGTATTTGGAGATGGGGATTCTGGCTATCTGTGGTTACTCAGGGACTTATGGCAATCGACTGAAGCAGCGGTGGGTTGGGCAGGTTGAGGACGTTCCATGGAAGAAATGAGTTCCGGCTGGTACTACAGCCCGGATCACGGGCAGCTCTGCCAGGTCATCGAAGCTCAGGCTCTTTGGGGCGAGACGACCTGCAGGGTGTGGCTGCCCGGACGTGACACCGTGGTGCGTCTGCCCGCCTCCCGGCTCAAGTCATTGAAGGATGCCAACATCAACTCCGCCGACGGCATCGCCTATGTGGCTGCAGCAGCTCGGGTGTCTGAGGCGCTGACCCAAGACGTGCTGCTCGCGCCCATCGAATCTTCCGTTATCCCGCTTCCGCATCAGATCCGGGCCCTATCTCGCGCTATTGCCAACGACCGCGTGCGTTATCTTTTGGCGGACGAAGTTGGGCTGGGCAAGACCATCGAGGCCGGGCTCATCATGCGGGAACTCAAGCTGCGGGGGCTGGTGAAGCGGACGCTGGTCATCGCGCCGAAGGGACTGGTGACACAATGGGTCAGCGAGATGCGCTTCCATTTCGGTGAGACCTTCCAACTCGTGCTCCCAGAAGATCTGAAAACATTGAAGCGCATCGCCCCGGTCTCGGGTTCCATCAACGAGGAGCCTGGCAATCGCGATTTGAAACTCCTGCCTGCCAATGCCTGGCAGATGTTCTCCCAGGTGATCGTGCCGATGGACTCCGTGAAGCCACTGGACAAGCGCCGTGGGTGGAACGCGGTCCAGGTGGAAGACTATAACCGGGATCGTTTCGAAGATCTGATCTCGGCAGGCTGGGACTTGGTCATCGTGGACGAGGCCCATCGCCTGGGCGGGAGCACCGACCAGGTGGCCCGATTCAAGCTAGGCCAAGGATTGTCAGAAGCCGCACCGTACCTTCTGCTTCTTTCGGCCACTCCTCATCAGGGTAAAACCGACGCCTTTCATCGGCTGGTGTCCCTCATTGACGCCCAGGCATTCCCGGACATCGGCAGCGTCACCCGGGAACGGATCCAGCCGCACGTGATTCGGACAGAGAAGCGCCGGGCCATCGATACTGAGGGAAAACCGCTGTTCAAACCCCGGCGCACACAGCTTGCCACGGTCTCCTGGGAAGAGCGACACCGCTATCAGCAGCTTCTATACGAGGCTGTCACGGAGTACGTCCGTGAAGGATACAACCAGGCCATGCGAGAGAAACGGAGCTACATCGGGTTCTTGATGATCCTGATGCAGCGGTTGGTGGTATCCAGCACGAGCGCAATCCGAACGACGCTCGAAAGGCGGCTTGAAGCGCTTGCCACCCCCCAGGAGCAACTGACCCTTTTCCCTCTCTTCTCCGAAGAGGAATGGGCGGACTTGGACGGCCAGGAGCAGATGGAAACACTGTTGCACACCCGCCTCAAGGCGCTCAAGAACGAACGCGCCGAGGTTAAGCTGCTTCTGGAAGCCGCGGCTCGCTGTGAGCAGACCGGGCCCGATGCGAAGGCCGAGTCTTTGCTCGATTGGCTTTACCGCCTTCAGGCCGAGGAAGGCGACCCAGACCTCAAGGCGATAGTGTTCACGGAGTTCGTCCCCACGCAAGAGATGCTGAGGCGGTTCCTCAGCGAACGTGGGTTCCATGTCGTGTGTCTCAACGGCTCCATGAACATGGAAGAACGCAAGCGAGTTCAGGAAGCCTTTGCCGGAGAGGCTCGCATCCTCATTTCCACGGATGCCGGCGGGGAAGGCTTAAACCTTCAGTTCTGCCATGCGGTGATCAACTACGACATCCCATGGAACCCGATGCGGCTGGAGCAGCGAATTGGCCGAGTGGATCGTATCGGTCAGAAGCATACGGTGCGGGCGGTCAACTTCCTTTTCCGGAACTCGGTTGAACACCGCGTCCATGAAGTTTTGGAACAGAAACTGGCGGTAATCTTCGAAGAATTCGGCATCGACAAGACTAGCGATGTTCTCGACTCAGCCCAGGCTGGCCGGATGTTCGATGAGCTGTATGTGGAGGCGATTCTCAATCCTGATAATGTCGAAGACCACGTGGACACCGTGGTCACACGAGTTCAAGAGGAGGTACGCGAAGCCCGTAAGACTGCATCGGTGCTTGGGACATCGGAAGACCTTGACCCAAGTGAAGCGCAGCGGCTTCTGAGCCACCCCTTGCCCTATTGGGTCGAGCGCATGACCGTGAGCTACTTGAAGGCGCATGGCGGCAAAGCCGAAAGAAAAGGCCGATCCTGGAATCTCCATTGGCCTGATGGCGAGACATATTCCGACGTGGTCTTTACGGGAAAAGAGGCCGAAGATATTCCGACCGCCCGCTACCTCACGCTCGAAGATCCGAAGGTCCGGGGCCTGGCCATGAGGCTTCCACGCTTTGCCCCAGGTCAACCAGTGCCAAATGTATTGATTCCAGGAATTGATCCAGAACTCCAAGGCTTCTGGTCCCTTTGGCGGATAGCCATTGCCACTTCAGAGTGGAACCGACGTCGCCTCATGCCTCTGTTCCTGGCCGACAACGGCAAGGTTTACACACCAACGGCCCGTCATATCTGGGATCAGCTCTTGGCGGCAAGCCCAGTCATCCGCCCTACAGATGCTGCTGATTTCTCTCAAGACGCCTTAACACGATTGCAAAAAGAAGCCGAGGAACATGGACACCCGATCTACGAAGCGCTTGTGCAAGAACACCAGACCCGTATCGCCTGCGAGCGAGAAAAGGCCGAGTACGCCTTCGTGGCACGGCGCAAAGCCATTGAGCGAATTGGTCTTCCACAAGTTCGTAGTTACCGCCTGAACCTCCTTGCCCAAGAAGAACGAGCCTTTCACGAACAGCTTGATCAAAGGGCTCAAGTCTTTCCCGAGATGACGCCTCTTCTCATGATCCGTGTGGAGGGAGGCACCAGTGAGTAGCTGGCGTGATCAGATTCTCAAGGAATTTACACCTAAGGTCGCAAAGCTAACCCTTGTGGCGGACCCGGATGGTCTGCTGCTTGAAGAAAGGATTCTTGAAGGCATCAGGGAACGGGGCTTCGAGCTGATTCCCTTCGAGGATCACGTCGCTTTCCGCTATGCCTACGAATCTAAGTTCCGTTCCCGTTGGGATCGCGGCGAACAAACGGACCTTGTAGTTGTTTTGCGATCTCAGGCCAGCGATCTTGCCTCTTTGCCTTATGATCTGCTCCAGGCAGGCCGCAAACTATCATTCAATCTCGGCGACATTTTCCCCAATCTCAGCTACCCGGTTATTACTGCCTTAGACCGGGGCGACCTTGATGCCTTGTATGAGGCCCAGAAAAGATATGCTCCGGATGTGCTCGGTGATAATTCCACCAAGGAATTCGCCCTCCGGCACGTTTTCGAAATCGCCCCTGAGTTCATTCACCAGCCTTTCGACCTGCTCCGGGTACTTCTCCGTCGCCATTACCGCGGACAGCGCCTACCGAGTTTTCTCGACGAACGGTTAATCCAACTTCTTCGTCAGAATAACACCTTTGATGACTGGCCGCTGGAGACTCTCGTCTCGGATCGGGAGGCCTTTTTTGCGTTTCTTCAGGAGCGCTGGCCGGTCTTTCTTGACCATTTGGCAGCTAAAGGGGCCCCAAGTGTTCACGAGGAGCAGAAACCCTATGTTTTAACCATCGACGGCCCCCAATATCTGCCTTTTGATGACCATGATATTAGGGTTTACATGGATAATTTATTCCTTGAGGGGTTCCTGCAACCCGTGCCCCATGAGCATGCGGATGCCCTTTCCAAAGTCTGGGTGAGCATAGGCGTCAGAACTGATCCAGCCGGGGATAGATCCCGGCGCCTGACTAAACTGATCGAAAACCTGCAGTCCTCCATTCCGGCCGAAGACGCCAGACACAGGGAGTGGCTCCATTTCGCCCGCGGTTGGGCAGAGTTGACCCTCCTTGCTCATGATCAGGAAATCGCCACCCCTGCAAAGGACACGCTAAACATCAAGAGCCTCCAAACTCAAGTCGATGCCGTTTTTGTCACATGGTTGACCAGGCGGTACGCCGGGCTTATCAATCTGCCGCCGGTCCCCCCGGTCATGCTTCACCACCTTCCGCGGGTTCTGGCGCGCCATGTGGGGGAGGACCGAAACTGCAAGGTGGCCCTGCTATTGGTGGACGGACTTTCTCTCGACCAATGGATTGTTGTTCGTGAGGCACTCGCCTTGCGGTCCCCACATTTACGCTTTCGCGAGAATGCCGTATTCGCCTGGATTCCGACGATCACATCGGTCTCGCGCCAGGCCACCTTTGCCGGCAAGCCTCCCATCTTTTTCCCGAACAGTATCCAGACCACGGACAAGGAGCCGGCTCTGTGGACGCAGTTCTGGGCGGACCAAGGACTTTTGCAGAACGAGGTCATTTACGCAAAAGGTTTGGGTGATGGTAGCCTGGAAAGTATCGAAGAACTGCTTTCTCACCCGCAGGCGAGAGTTGCCGGGCTTGTCATCGACAAGGTCGACAAGATCATGCATGGCATGGAACTGGGCGCTGCAGGCATGCACAACCAGGTACGTCAGTGGGTCCAACAGTCTTATATAATTGAGCTTCTCGATTTGCTGCTGGAGCGAGGCTTCTGTGTTTTCCTGACTTCCGACCACGGCAATATCGAAGCTGAAGGCTGTGGACGTCCTGCTGAAGGGGTGGTGGCTGATCTGCGCGGTGAGCGGGTTCGCCTTTACTCTGACGCGCGGCTTCGCCACAGTGTGAAGGAGCGGTTCCCCAGCGCCATTGAATGGCAACCGGTGGGGCTTCCCGAAGACTACCTTGCGCTCATCGCCCCCAACCGGCTGGCCTTTGTCCGCAGCGGCGAACGCATCGTTAGTCACGGCGGCTTTTCCATTGAGGAGCTCATTGTCCCTCTGATTCAGATCGAAAGGAGGGATACATGAGTTTCCGTGAGAACCAGATCGGTTTCAGTCAGCGTATTCGCATGGAATGGCTTGAGCAGACGGCCAACCTTGTCTTGGCCGGAAACGATAAGGCCACCATCAGTGCGGCCCTACAGGAGCTTCTGAAGGATAAAGTGTCGGTGGGAGGAGATGCCGAGCGCGGTAACCGAGAGAAGATCATCACAATCCTGATGAAGGTCTGGCTCAACGTGCCGCGAGAACTCGAGGCCCTTCGTATCGACGGGATAGAATTTCTGAAACGCCTTTCCCGTACGGACCGGATCGTGGTTCATTGGGGGATGGTGATGGCGGCCTACCCGTTCTGGTCGGTCGTGGCCACCAATGTTGGCCGACTCCTGAGACTCCAAGGTTTCGTTGCTGCGGCGCACGTTCAGCGGCGGATGAAAGAGCAATACGGCGAACGGGAGACAGTTTCCAGGGCAGTCCGTCGCGTGCTGCGCTCATATTTGGACTGGGGAGTGCTTAATGATACCAGTACTAAAGGTGTATACAGCACGGGATTGTCCCTAACAGTTGATGAACCCAAAATTGTCTCATGGCTAATCGAGGCATCCCTTTACGCACGATCCAACGGATCAGCAGCATTAAAAGAGCTGATCGGGAGTCCAAGTCTTTTCCCATTTCATATTAAACATATAGGGACAGAGAGCATGTTGGCAGCTTCTTCCCGACTCGAGTTTCTGCGTCATGGGCTGGATGACGACTTGGTGATGTTGCGAAAGCATAAGACTGTCTCTGCTAAGGGGAGTGGAGCATGACGTCAGTGAAACCCTGCTTCCTTGCTCCACTCAATTATCTCTTGCTTCCCAGAATCGTTCCTGCTTCCCTCAGGCGGAATTCGACCTCGTAGAGCCGAAGCTCCATATTTGGAACCGCGCTCAACGCATAATGAAGTGCGTCGTCCGCTTCGCGGCAGATGATCATCCCATGCACCTCGTCGCCGTCTTCGGCCAGGTTCCGCTTGACCCATCCGATGTACCTCAAGAGCTGGCCGACCGTCTGGTCGCTGGTCTGATTTCGCTTAAGTTCAACCACTAACCAGCGCGGTTCTGTCTTGTGCTTTGCCAGAAGATCAATTCGGCCGACATCACATGGGTACTCATATCCGGCTTCCTCATCACCAGGTTCCTTATAAAGTCCCCATTCCTGGCCAATTTCCAAATGGTTCCAGTTATCGCGTAGAAACTCATGCAGGTGTCGCTCAAGGCCGAACCGTTGCTCGTTTCCGACTGACACACTTGAAGCAACAGGCTCGTCCTCCCCGGCTGCGAAGAGCTCGCCAGATTCCTGCTGATCAAGAAACCACCAGAGGGCATCCAGTGTCCAGAGGTCGGACTGGAGCGCATCTCGAAGTTGAAGGAGTATCTGGTTGACTTTGATATATCGTTTTCCGAATGACTCTCCACGGTCGAATTTAGGCCATACGCCGAGTCGCTTCATGTTGGCTTCGGAACGGTTGTTCCACACGCCATATCGATCTGGTTTTGCAACCATGAGAATCGCCGAAGCCACGTTCTTGCCCATGCCTGAGACCATCTGAATGGCCTCATCAAGGCGCTTGGCCAAGGGCTCAGTTTCATTGAGAAGCATTGCAAGGGCTATACGAAGCTTTGCCATGTCAGAACACATCCGAGGGCCCTGCCGATGGAGTCCACTCCAGTGGTGGTTGTTTTCAAGCAAAAGGAAACTACGGAACTCTTCCTCGCTAATATCATTTGCGTGCTCGACAGAAAAGACGGGCTGGAATCGTGCCAGGACTGCATCCCTGGGCTCCACGATCTCCTTATAGATGTCCGTCTTCTTGAGGCTGACGACCGCCTCGCGGAGCTTCCCGATAACATCTGCCGGTATTGTTTCAGCCATTCTCACACCCCGAGTTTCGCTTACTGAAGGAATTCGGCCTGGACAGAAACCGTCCACACCATTACCATTCTGACTCTGTTGGCTCCGGTCGTTTAAGCGTGTGGCCAGAGCCGCTTTTTTGGTTTCAATTTATTTGGCGGCCCCGCTCATTTTTGCCTTAATTTCACCAGTGGATGAGCGGGCGACTACGGTCACAAAAAAGGGTTCGGAGAGAAACCTTATCAAAGCGCCTGGCTGCCGCTATTTCCAGAAGGCAAAGAAAGTTCTCCAACTGCCATTGGGGTCCTGGTTTCTCAGCCAAAAACAAAATCCAATCCAAAAGTTGAGTATCTGTCCTTATCATTTCCAGATCAATCTTATAAGAACAGGCTTCATTAACGAGGGTTAAGTTCTCCATATCAAGCCGCCAGTTTCCAATACGATCTGTTTTAAGCCATGCTTCATGCTGAGCACTCAGTTCGTCCAATTTAGACACACGCTCTGGTTCTGTCTCTTCGTCACCGGGAATCTCTCGCCGAATTAGCGCCAAAAATTCATTACCTTCTGGAGCAAGGTAGAGGTCCGTCCTTCCGTCACAACGGCAAACAATCGGATAATTCTTAAGACGTTTGAGCTTCAAGGCCCTAATTTCCTTTTGCCCAAGTTCCGTAATCCAAGTTTCCCCTTTGCCCATCTCCACCTTGTAATAGACTTTATCTCCGTCAGATTTAACGATCAATATTGACATGGCCTACCTCTCTGGAAATAAATATCTTTCAACCTTCATGAAATCACGATTCAATCTTTCCCGAAACCCCCAAATCCGTCCATTTTTCTACAAAAGAACTTAATATCGTCACGGCCTTTAGTGTACCTTCGATCTCGTCGTGGGACTCACGAGCCCTCCTTCCAGAAATCTCAAAAAACCGTCCTACCCAAAATGCCCCTATTTTGCCCCTATTTTGCCCCCTTGTCGGAATTTTCAGCTCCCTGGATAATTGGCCCAGATGCCTTAAACCTCCATAATAGGATGGTATTTTGGGACTCATTAGCAGGGGGATCAATTACGCATTTCGATTAGGCGGCTTGGGGGCAAGGCGTCAGGCCCCTGACGCCTCCTTGCCTGCCCTGCCAACCTTTCCGGAAACAGACCGCCTCTTCTTTCTCTCCCCACACCTGCTCATGGCCCAGCTGCGTGGGGGTGGGTTGACCCATCCCTACAAGGACCATGTCTGGGTCTATTCCTGCGTCAACGCCATCGCCCAGAACCTCATGGGTATCCCTTTGCTCTTCTTCACCGGCAGCCGCAAGGACAAGAAGCTGGTGGAAGCAGGCTCCCTGGTAAAGCTCTTCGAGACCCCCAATCCCATGATGTCCGGGGCTCAGCTCATCGAGGCCACCTTCATTTACCTGGGGCTGTGCGGCGAAGCTTTCTATGTCGCCGAGCAAAAGAATCCCCGAGAGGTCCCCAAGGAACTCTGGACCTTCCATCCCAACCGCTTCAAGGAGGTGGTGGACCGGGACACCGGGCTCATTGCCGGGTGGACCTATGAGAAGGGTGGCAAGAAGATTCCTTTCGAGGCCCACGAGATCATCTTCTTCCGCTACTTCAACCCCTACCATGATTACCGAGGCCTGGCCCCCTTGCAGGCGGCCCAGGCGGGGATCGACCAGGACTTCTGGGCCAGCCGCTACAACGCCGCCTTCTTCAAGAACAATGCCCAGCCCGGCGGAATTTTGGAGACCTCAGCCAACCTGGGTGACGAAGAATTCAAGAGGCTGCTGGCCCAGTGGAATGATCGCCACCAAGGGGCGAGCAAGGCTCACGCCATCGCCTTGCTGGAAGGAGGGGTCACTTACAAGCAGACGGGCCTCTCCCAAAAGGACATGGACTTCCTGGAACAGCGCAAGTTCAACCGGGAAGAGATTATGGCCGCCTTCAAGGTGCCCAAGAGCGAGCTGGGCATCTACGAGGATCTCAACTTCGCCACAGCGAAAACCCAGGACCGGGTCTTCTGGACCAAGACGCTGCTGCCGAAGATGGCGCTCTTCGAGTTCGTTGTCTGGCACCAGCTCTGCTCCAGGCTGTCCGGGCCGGAGACCTGGGCCGAGTTCGACCGCACCGCGGTGGACGCCCTCAAGGAAGATCTGAAAGAGATGCTGGAGGCCGGCCAGAAGGTCTGGCAGATGGGGGTCCCCTTCAACGTGGTCAACGAGACCTTGAATCTGGGTTTCCCCAAGGTCGAGGGCGGCGATATGGGGTACCTGCCTTTCAATATGATGCCGGTGGGCAGCCAGGCAATTCCCAACCCTTCTCCTTCCGCAGCCATTCCTCCCCCCTCACCGGAGAAGGCGGCCGGTTCACCCCCCTTGCCGGCCGCCTCTCTCCACCTCTCCGGGACCACGGTTATCGTGCGCAGGACCATGGACCCAGGGCTTCCTGGCTGCAGTACCACCACCTGTGGGCGGCCCTGATGGGGAAATTCAAAGGGAAGATGGAGAAGTTTTTTTCCTGGCAGCAGGAACTGCAGATCAAGCTCCTGGAAGAGAAGCTAGGAAAAAGCTTGGTCCGGGAATATGTGGCAGAGGACCTGCTTTTCAACCTGGAGGAAGCCAACGAAATTTTAAAAAAGCTGGCCTGGCCCATGTATCTCACCATCGGCACCGAGGCCGGCAAAGCCCTTTTCGTGGAGATCGGAGCCGACCCCGCCAACTTCGTCCTGACAGACACCGCAGCCATGCAGGTGCTGAAAGACAAGCTCATCAAAGTCACCCGGATCAACGACTACACCCGGGAAAAACTCCGGGAGACCTTGCTGGAGGGCCTGGCCAAGACGGAGACTGTGGTCGAGCTGCAGCAGCGGGTGAAGGACCTCTTCGGCTTCTCAGAAGCCCGGAGTCTCAACATCGCTCGTACGGAGACGGGCCAGTCCGCGGCCCCGGCCCGGGATGCAGCCATGGCGGAACTGGGGGTCGAGAAGATTAAGTGGTGGACCGCCGGGGACACCGCGGTGCGGGAAACTCACCAGTTCATGGAAGGCATGGTGGTGCCCCGGGGAATGCCCTTTCCCAACGGCTGCCTTTACCCGTGTGATCCCGGCGGCCCGGCAGAGCAGATCATCAACTGCCGGTGCGTGGCCGTGCCCGTTATCGACTAGGAGGAAAATATGGCTGAGCCTGCCATTAATCGAGAAAAGAATCCAGCCTTCCACAAGGCTTTTGCTATCCAGGTCCGCCAGGTGGGGGACCCCGCCGACCGGGTCCTGGAGTTCATCGCCTCCACCGCCCAGGTGGACCGCTACGGCGACATCATCGAGGTGGAAGGCTGGGAACTGGACAACTGGCTGAAGGTGCCGGTCATCCTCTACGGCCACGATTACGGGGGGTTCCCCATCGGCCAGGGAATCAGCGCCATCAAAGACCCGCTCAGGGGCCTGGTGATCCAGGCCAAGTTCGCCACGGCCGCGGAGAATCCTGACGCCGACATCGCCTATCGGCTGGCCCTGGGGGGCTATATCCGGGCGGTCTCGGTGGGGTTCATCGACCTGGAGCGGGAGCCCCTCTTGGACAATGAAGGTAACCGGACGGGATGGAGGTTTAAGCGGGCGGAGCTGCTGGAGGTTTCGCTGGTGGCTGTGCCCGCCAACCCCGGGGCGCTCATCGTCCCGGTGCAAAAGGGCCTCCTGACCCAGGAAGAAGCCGAGGCCTTCCAGGCAAAAATGAAGGAGGCGGCTGAGGAAGGTCAGGAGAAAGGGAGTACCGATGATCCCGAGATCAAGCAGGATAATGACTTGAACCAGCGGCTTATTATCCTGGGCCTGCCGCCCACCGAGCCCAACGGGGACTGCTCCGGCACCCTGGCGGCGCTGTGCGACCTGGCAGAGGGCCAGCGCTGGGAAATCGAGGAACTCAAATCCAAGGCCTATCTCCAGGTCGACCTGGCCCTATCGGAGGAACAACTGGAACAAATCAGGGGGCAATGGGAAGCTTTGTTCCGGGGCTTCAGACTCGATACCCCCATTCTCCAGGTCAAGGCCGGCGCGGTGCTGAGCGCCAAGAACAAGGCGGCCCTAGCAGAGGCCCGGGACCGTATCCAGGCGGTGCTGGATGCCGCCGAGGGTTCGGGCACCGATACAGGCAAAACCAAAATCACCGATTATTACTCCCTGGCCATGGACCCGGAGAGTGAACTTCCCGGAAGTTCCCCGGGGGATGCCCCGGATCTTTTGAGAATCTTCGAGCTGACGCAAGAAGTGGCCAAAATTTTCAAACTGCCCGTTGCCGCGGGCTAAAGGAGGAGGGACATGGGCGAGCCTGCCATCAACCTGCAGATCAAGGAGTTGCTGGAGGACATCAACAAGAACCTCAAGACCACGGACGGCGAGGGCCGGGTGATCACCATCGCCGAGGCCTTCAAGACTATCCAGGGGCTCTCTGAGAAGTACGCCGACCTGGAGAAGAGGTTTGCGGAGCTGGATGAAAAATACCGCTCCCGCAAATGGGCCAATCTCCCTGGTTTGGAGGACGAAACCAAGAAGTTTTCGCTCTTCAAGGCGGTGAACGCCATCATGAACAAGAACTGGAAGGGCGCGGAGCTGGAAGAGGAAGTCTTCCGCCAGACCCGGGCCATGTCTGCAGGGGATGATGCCGCAGGCGGTTACCTGGTGCCAGCCCAGGCCGTGCCCGAGCTCATCGAGCTCCTCAGGGCCGAGGCGGTGTGCATCCGCATGGGGGCCCGGGTAATCGACAACCTGGTGGGCTCTCCCGTGGAGTTCCCCAAGCAGACCGGCGGGGCCATCGCCTACTGGGTGGGGGAAAACGCCGCCATCACTCCCAGCGAAGCTGCCTTGGGCCAACTCCAGATGACTCCCAAATCGGTGAGCGCCCTGGTGCAGCTCTCCAACCGGCTGATCCGCATGTCCAACCCCTCGGCGGAACAGATGGTCAGGCAGGACGTGGCCATCGCTCTGGGCCTGGCCATCGATCTCGCTGCTTTAAGGGGCACGGGCACGGACAACCAGCCTTTAGGGATCGCCAATACCCCGGGCATCAACAACTTGATCCTGGGGCCCAACGGGGACTTGGCCGACTTCGACACCTTCACCGACATGGAATACGAACTCAGCGTGGACAATGCGCTCAGGGGCAAGCTGGGGTTCGTGTTCCACCCGGCCATCCGTAGGCGCCTGAAGAAGCTCAAAATCGCTCAGTTTAGTGGCGACCTTTCCGGCGAGTACATCCTGGCGCCCTTCAGCGACGCCCAGCTGGAAGCGTATCTCGGTTACCGCTTCGGCATGACCACCCAGGTCCCGGTGAACCTGGTGAAGGGGACCTCCACGAACTGCACCGAGCTCTTCTTCGCCAACTGGGCGGAGCTCTTGATCGGCCAGTGGGCGGGTTTTCAGATCCTAGCCTCGGACCAGGCGGGCACCGCGTTCGCCTCCAACCAGACCTGGATTCGGATCATCGCCGACGTGGACATCGGTCTGCGGCACACCGAGAGCTTTTGTCTTTGCAGCGACGCCAAAATCGCCTAACTGCCAGGGAGTCGGCGGTCCCGGCTCCCTCAACTATAGGAGTTGACCATGCAATACCGGGTTAGAGACGAATACGTGGTGCATCTGGGGAAGGGGAACGTGCTTAAAGCGGGGGAGGTGTTCGAGCCCACCCCCAAGGTCCTGGAGGAGCAGGGCTGGAAAATCGAGCCGGTCAATGGGGAGCCGCAACCGGGGAAAACCAAAGGGGCTGATCCGGCCCCTACCCCCGATACCAAAGAAGTCCCGGAGCCCCCGAAGGACCGGGCCTTGAAGAAGGACGAAGCCTAGACCAAGTGAGTTAACCATGGATTTGACCACACTGGCCAGAGTCAAGGAACTGCTCCAGGGCGACACTGCGCTGTCCCCGGAGGCTGATACCTTGCTTTCCTGGCTGATCACCGCGGTCTCCAAACGGGCCGAGGCCTTGTGCAACCGGGAGTTCGAGAAGAAGGAGCGCCTCGAGTTCCACGATGGCGGCGGTAAATACCTCTATCTCCGGGCCCTGCCGGTGGCGGAGATTTCCTCCATCAAGGGTTCCGACACCTGGGACTGGGCAGCGGCGTCGCCCTTGAGCACTACCAGCTACGCCTTTGACGGAGTCACGGGCATGGTGCTCTACCGGGGCGGCGAGTGGCGTTATGGGGAAGGGGCGATCCGGGTGACTTATACCGGGGGCTTCGATCCGTTCTTGGAGGAAGGGGCCGAACTGCCTGAGGGATACACCCCCATTCCGGAGGACCTGCAGCAGGCGGTGTGCACCCAGGTGGCCTATGAATATCGCCGCCGCAATGACCCGGGCCTACAGGCCGTGGCCTTCCCGGACGGCTCCATTCAGAAGATGGACGTGGGGGAGTTCTTGGGTGCAGTGAGAAACACGCTGCTGCGTTACCGGAGGAGGCCCGGCTGATGGCCAAGGACCCCATTAAGAGTTTAGAGACCCTGGAGAAGAACCTGGTGAAGCAGGTGGAGGGCGTGCTGAATAAGACCCTGGCGCAGATGGTGCGCAAACTCCAGACCCAGCACCTGACCGGGGGCACTACGGATAACGCCCTGGGAAGCGCTCGGGAACTTTAAGCCGGGAGATCATCCCCACCCCGGCCCACACCGAGGTGGCAACCCCTACATTGATCTCGGCCTCCATCCATGCCGGCGTGAAGTATGCCGCGGTGCATTTTGGGCCCCGGAGCACGGCGGTGACGATAACGCCCAAGAACAAGCAGTTCCTGGCCATCCCCACGGACTTCGCCAAGACCCCGGCAGGGGTGGCCAAGGGCGGGCCGCTCGACCCCATTTGGGGCCCGACCTTCATCAATAAGGGAGTGATCTTCGGCTACCAGGGCGGCCAAAAAGGAACCACCGAAGGGGTGCGCCAGCGGGCCGCGGCTGGGCAATCGGTGAAGAAAGGCGAGATCATCCCCCTTTTCATCCTGAAGAAATCGGTGGTGGTGAAACGCCGCATTGACCCGCACGTCGACCTGGTCCTCTGGGCTAAGCCGAAGTTCATGGCGGACCTGAAGAAAGAGGCTTTAAAGGTTGGGTAATGGCCGAGACTATTAAGACCCAGGTCCTGAAAATCCTGGAAGCCATGCTGAAGGCCATCCCGGAACTGGGTTCGGTGCACCGCCGCCCGCCATTGAACGTCGACCTGGAGAAGGTGAAGACCCCGGCCTTGTTCTTCTGGGAAGAGGAAGAGCGCCGACCCCGGAACCGGCTGATGCTGGGGGTGATGCGGGTGACCTTGGCGGTGTTCATTCGCCTGACGCCAGGAAATGACCACGGCTTCACGGCTTTTTCGGACCTGGCGGATACCATCGCCGGGAGAGTC
>JACQYK010000110.1 GCA_016208255.1 Deltaproteobacteria bacterium
TTAGACAGGATTTACAGGATGGGGGAGAAAGGGACAAAATGGACCATCCTTGTGGACCGAATCATTAGCTGTGTGCGGAAACCTCTTTGTTACAGGGTGCTCAGGGTCTTCCGGAGTCTGAGCAAAAAACCTGTAAATCCTGTCGATCCTGTCAACAGCATGTCTCGGTCCCGCAGGAAGTCAGCCCCTTCCCTTTGAGCCAGGCCTGGATAATATAGGCAGCACATCCCACCCCCGGAGAGAGATTGATGGCCCCGGTGGGGCAGTTATTCAGGCAGGCGCCGCATTCCATGCATCCGTCAAAGTCAACAATCCTGACCTTACGGCCGTTCATGGCCAAAACTCCGTGTGGGCAGACCAGGATGCAGGCTTCGCACCCACTGCAAAGCGATTCATCCAGCCTAAGTGTCGAGACATTCGGCAAATATCTTAATTGTTCCATAACAAACTCCTTTAATTTTGATCAATCTCTCGCCTGTTCCCTTCGGTCTCTCGAGTTCACAGAGGTCACAGAGAAAAGCAAATTAGACTGGTCTGAATCTCTGAGGGGGAGATTCAGACCATCCGGTCCGGCCTCCGGCAAAACCTTCAAATTTATAGTCCTGAAACTTTGGTCGGGCGATAGCGTCTTGTCGGCTTTCCATTGTTGTCTTACTAAACCGCAATAAAAAAACAATTAAAGCAATGGATGGACAAAGGCTGAGACCACCCAGAGGATAAGCCCCAGGGCTGCGGCTGCCGTTTGGAAAGGGAGAGCCCGGCGCATCTCTTTTTCCACCCCCGACGGCGAAGTATAGGGCGTGCATCCGGTAAAATTCATGGCCAGATAGGAACTCAAAGTGACCATCAACAAAAGTAAGGCCAGGGAGGACAACACAGCCACCGGGGTTGAATAAAACCAGATCAGCCCCAGCCCGAAAACCAACCCGGTTACCGCCCCTTTCAGAGAAAAAGCCCGGAAAGGCACCCAGGGCAATAAGGCCGGGGTGAACACCGTACCGCTGAGGACCCCGAGAATGACAAAGGCGGTGGCCATCAGACCCCTGTGCCAAAGGCCGGTCAATGAAAATATCCCGGGGCCGATGCCGGACAATAAAAACAGGATCAATAAGACCAGCAATAGCGGCTTGGCGGCCTGGGTGATCTCCACCGGGGTCAGAACCAGTCTTTCCGGAAGGGTAAAGGTCACCAGCCTCATGGATTTATCCGCCTGAGAAGGGGCGGAGAGGAAGGCCTTGATATCCCGCGCCCGGACAGGACCCCAGACCACCTCGAATCCGCAGGTCTTTTTCACTTTAAGGGCGGAGACCCCGGTGGCGGAGAGTTGGGGAAGGATCAGTTTTCTGTGAGAAACGATCTTTTCCAGGCTGGTATTTTTTACCTGGAGGATAACCTCCTCACTGGAAAAATTTTTCTTGCCGGCTGCGCACCAGACATTAAAGAACCAGCAGCCAGGCATTCAAACCGGCCGATTCCTTCCTCAGGGTGTCAAAAGTAAGTTTATAATTGGCGGTAACCAGGACACTCGATTCCGAATCGGGCCGGCCCAGGGCGTATAATCCCGGGGCGACTTTATAGTCGTTTCGTCCGAAACCGGCCCGGACCCGAAAAGTACCCAGCCGGTCCTGTTTATCCAGCCTGGTTTTGATCCTGGGCACCGGACCACAGGGGGTCATCATAAAATCTTCGACAAATGGTTGAATACGGTACCCCGGTTTTTCGAAAGGACCGCTCCTGGGCTCTGGCCGGGGACCACAACAGACCTCATCGTCTTCGCTTGGCGGGGTGAACATGGGCAGCAGGGTTTTATCCTTCAGTTCCAATCCTGCTGAACTCTGAGGGGTGGAACAGCAGGGCGGGGTGGCCAGGTTTTTATCGGTCACAAACTCTCCTTTTAGTGCGAAAATAGAGTTTAAAGTCAAACGAGCTCTGTTTTCATGTCCCGACTTCTTGCCCGACTCCTTCCAGGAGTCTCCTAAAAGATCGGGATCCGGCATCCGGCCGATCGGCTTTGCCGATCTTTTGGGGGAGACTCCTGGAAGGAGTCGGACAGGATGCCTTCTTTTAGTTCAACAAAGTTGAACGACCGATCGGCCAGAAGCCTCCTGATTAGGTCACCATACGGCTTTCGAATGAAAGCCTCTTCGGGAGCTTGGCAGAGCCAAGCGGGCTGACCGTATGGTGGTGCCACGCCCCAAAAGGCGGGGCATGGCGGTTTATAACTCGGCGGCCAGTTTTTTAAATTTTCCAAAGGTTTCCCGGTTAAGGCAATAACAGGTTCTGGGGCCATCGATCTCACCCCGGATCAGACCGGCTTCTTTCAATACCTTCAGGTGTTGGCTGACCGTCGATTGAGATAAGGGCAGGGTATCCACAATTTTACCGCAAAGGCATTGATCGACCTGTTTGAGATATTGGATGATCTTGAGGCGGGCCGGATGGCACAAGGCCTTACAGAGAAGAGAAAAGGTATCGCCGTCCACCTGTCTTTGGGGGTTCCGAAGAGCGCTCTTTTTCTTTCTGGCCATTACATTGATTCCCCTGATTGTTAATCGTTTATCGTAGATTAACGATTATTGGGCCGTTTGTCAAGTTTTATTTCCAAGAATTTTCCAGCTTGACCTGACACCGGGTTAACCATATACTCATTCGATCTTCAGGGAAGTATCGGATAAGGAGAAGATAATTCCTGCCGCTCAAGAAAAACTCAATAGTTTTCTTTTGATTTTAAAAGAGACCGTTCATTCCTTTCGAAAGAATAATAATTTTGAAATGGCGGCCACTTTGTCTTTTTACAGTTTTTTTGCTCTGATCCCCATGCTTCTGCTGGCCGTCTATCCCCTGGGCAGTTACCTGATTTCTTCACAATCGGCGATCAGGGAAATTGAGCGTCTTTTCCCAAAGCAGTTCCTGGAAATCAATCGGGTCATTATCAAAGAGGTGGAGACGATCGCCAGACACAGGGGCTTATGGGAGGTCTTTACTTTTGTGACCCTCCTCGGATTGATGACCCCATTTGCCAAGGCCTGTAGGACCGCCTTTTCCAAGATATTCAGATTTGAACTGGGTTTTTCTTTTCTCAAGGGCAAATTATGGGATAGCCTGGGGGTCCTCATCCTTTTGGTTATGTTTATTCTTCTGGTATTATTCGAATTTCTTTATTCGGTTTATGTGGGCACTTTATTAATCGATTTGCCGGCAGGGCTGGATATCAGCTATCTCCTGACCCCCTTTTTGATTGCCCTGATTTTTGTTTCCTTTTTTTACTTTTTCTTTGTTCCGGTAAAACTGAAATGGTTTCAGCTCCTGACCGGTTCTCTGATAACCGTCTTTCTTTGGTCTCTGCTCCGCCCCGCCTTTTCCCTGATCCTCCAACTCAACCCCGATTACGGATTTGCCTTCGGGTCTTTGAAAGCGGTTTTCCTGCTGGTTATCTGGGTCTATTATTTTTTTACGGTGATGCTGGCCGGGTCCGAGGTTATGGCTAATATGAAACGAAAAGAGGCCCTTTTATTCAGAGGCCTCTTCTATCATCATAAGGCCGGCCGGAGGATCCCTAATAAGTTTGTTAAGGTTTTTAATAAAGGAGAAGTTGTTTTTAAAGAAGGCGAAATGGGGCAGGAAATGTTTTTCATCCTCTCCGGTTCTGCCGTTGTCCACAAAGAGGGAAAAGTTTTAAGGGTTATCAGGGAAGGGGACTATTTCGGAGAGATCGCCATGCTCCTCAATGTCCCCCGGACAGCCACGGTAACGGTCCTGGAAGCGGATACCAGAATGGTTTGCATTTCCCATGAAAATTTTGAAACGCTCCTCAGAGAAAATTCAGGCATTGTCCTTACCCTCCTAAAGGAAATGTCCGCCCGGCTGAAGGAATCGGATGAGGAGGCCAGTGTGGTTCTTTAGTGCGAAAATAGACTCAAAGTCCAACGAGTCTGTTTTCATGTCCCGACATCCTGCCGATCGGCTTTGCCGATCTTTTGGGGGAGACTCCAAGAAGGAGTCGGACAGGATGCCTCTTTTAGTTCGACAAAGTCGAACGACCAACCGTATCGTGGTGTCACGGCCTGCCTTGCGCAGGCATCACGCCCCCAAAGGCGGGGCATGACGGTTTAATCAGGCCAGAACAAGAGGATGACGGGTGCCAGGGCGATGCGATACCAGGCAAATGGTTTTAGAGTCCACCGCCCCAGGATTCGGATAAAGGCGGATACGGTTATGTAGGCCGTAATAAAGGAAACGGCAAACCCGATAGTTAAGAACAACAGATCTCCTTCCTTAAATTCCGACCAGGTTTTGTATAAATCATATCCTGTGGCGGCCATCATAACCGGAACGGCCGCCAGAAAAGAATACTCGGCGGCGGTTTTCCGCTCCAGTCCATTAAGAAATCCGCCGATGCTGGTCGCTCCCGCCCGGGATATCCCCGGCCACATGGAAAAGCACTGAAAGAACCCGATCAACAAGGCTTGAAGCCAGCCAATCGCGTCCAGGGAGTCGGCCTTGGGTTCGGGCCGCCACCTTTCAACGGCCAGGATGGCCAATGCCCCTGCGGCCAGGGCTAGGGCGACGCTGGTGGGATTAAAAAGATATCCTTTGATGACCGGGTAAGCGAATCGCCCCATAATAAGGGCCGGAAGGGTGGTCAAGCCTAACAAAAGGCAGCCTTGAAATCCGCTGAAACCGGCTTTTTTATTCGACCAATTCATCCAGTCCCTTTGCGGCAGGAGGCCGATGAATCTCTGCCGATAGAGGATGACGACGGCCAGAATGGCCCCGAGTTGAATGACGATGTCAAAGGTGTTGGCCGTATTACCTTTAAAAGAAAGGAGATGACCGGCCAGTATCAAATGACCGGTTGAGGAAACAGGAATAAATTCAGTCACCCCTTCCACAAGGCCCAGAATCACAGCTGTCCAGTAATGTAACATCCCCCATCCCCGATTCGAACCATTAAAAATATTTAGACAGGATTAACCGGATGGATACGATTATTTCTCCCCTTTCCGGACGAAAGGGGAGAACCATTCCTCCGCCTTCCTCCTCGAAAGGTGGGAAAAAAGATCCAAAAAATCCTGTTAATCCTGTCTGAGAAAAAAAGTTACCAATAATATTGCCGGTTCTTTCGATAAAAATCCGCGGTCTTTAAAAGCCCTTCGGCCAGCAAAGTGGTCGGCTTCCAGCCCGTATGGGCGGTCAGTTTGGAAAAATCGGTGACCACATCGCCGACTTCAATACTTTTTCTATCTTCCGGCCAGGGGACATGGACATAACGTCCGGATCCGCAGGCCCTGATGATCGCTTCGACCAACTCCAGGAAGGTGATGGATTCCGCACTGCCCACGCAATAAACCTGGTCCACACATTGCGTTTTTTCTCCCAGGAGGAGCAGACAGGAAACGATGTCGTCAATATAAATCATCTCTCTTTTTTGACTGCCGTCTCCGAAGATTTTGATTTCCTGATCCTCCAAGGCCTGCCGGATCAAAAAATTCTGGACCCCATACTGGGCATGACGCATCTGATGCCGTGGGCCGTAGGTGTTTCCCAGTCGCAGAGAGGTCACCTCGAGGCCGCAGATCTTTTGGTAAAGCAGATGATACCATTCCACAGCCTGTTTGCTGGCCGCGTAAATATCTTTGGGGTTGGGCGGCGTGTTTTCGGTGATGGGGATGGTCAGGGCCTGGCCGAATTGGGCCCGGGTGCCGATATAAATGACCCGGGCCTGGGGATTATGAAATCGCAAGGATTCCAAGAATTGTATCTGGGGAAGGACATTGGTTTGCAGGTCAAAAAGGGGATCGGTCATGGATTTCAAATGGCAGGAGTGCATACCGATGTTGAAGACCAACTCTCTTCCCTTAACCAAGGGATCGACCAGGGGACGATCCCCCAGTCCGGCTTCCACCACTTCGACGCGGTCCTTGATCGATTTAATATTAAAATAATTGGCCCCCAAATCCGCTATCAAACCATCCAGAAGGGTCACCTGGGCCCCTAATTCCAGCAGGCGGATAGCCAGGGTGCTCCCGATGAATCCCAATCCGCCGGTGATGAGGATCTTTTTCCCAGCGTAAAAATTCTCTGAAGTCATTATTACTTCCTTATGTTGTTAATTCTTTAAATTGATTTCAACTCCATAGTTATCTTATAATCGAACCGATCAATCAGGCCATTTTGTAGCATATCTATCTCCCTTAAACAACTCCTTTTAGGACCGGGGAGCAGAATGGAAAAATACGTTACCCTGAATTTTCTGTTGACAGATGCAGGGTTTTTTAAAATAATTACGAATGAAGTCGGTGGTTCTGAGCCCAGGGAGGAATTATGGTTGAAAGTCTGGATGTAATCATTGTGGATGATGACCCGGCCATCTGCGAAATCATTGCCATAATGATTAAATTGTTTTATACCTGGGGACAGGTATACGCTTTTTCCAAGACGGAAGAAGCCGTTGCCTTTTGCCGGAAACAAAAATCCTCCGTGGCCATCTTCGTTCTGGATGTCTTTTTAGGGGATGAAACCGGATTCGGTTTTTTGGAAGCGATCGTGGACAAGTACCCTCTGGCTTACCAGGATACAATCATAATTACCGGGAATATCAGCGACGACGTAGTCAATATGTGCATTGCCTCGAATATTACCTATCTGGTTGAAAAACCCATCCGGCCTTATACGCTGCAACTGGCCGTCCGGGCCATCGTGGCCAAATATATCAAGTTTGCAAAAAAGATATTAAAAGATCCCGTCCTGGCTGAGAGTGTTAAATCCTTTTAGTTTCCCTTGCGCCTCTATAAGTATTGGAGCAGGTCCAACGGTTTTTCAATCAAGACCTGCGCTCCCTCGGCCATAAGCTCTTGCGCCGTTCGAAAGCCCCATAAGGCTCCCACGGGGAACATCCCGGCCCTGAGGGCGGTTTTCATATCCGTCCCGGTATCCCCCAGATATATAAATTGGGCCGGGGACAAGTTCAGAAGTCCGGCAATTTCCAGGGCCGCCGTTGGGTCTGGCTTTTTGGGAACCGAGGGGCGGGAACCCAAAATGATTTGAAAAGACCACCTGGGCAGCAGTTTGGCCACGACCATTTGGGTGGAGTCATCGGGTTTATTGGACAGGATGGAAATAGGCCACCCTTTTTGGGAGAGGGCATCCAGGAGTTCGGGAATCCCCGGATAAGGGCGGGTTTTTTTATCCCAACGTAAGGCATATTCTTCCCGCATGATGGCCACACACCGGGCCACCGTCTCTTCATCACGGTTTTCCGGGGGCAGGGCACGTTGGACCAGGGCTTCAATTCCGTCCCCGACAAAGTATTTGTAGGTTTCCTGATCATGTCCTTTGAAACCGAAACGACTCAAAGTCAGGTTCATGGAGTCTGTCAGGTCCCCAATGGTGTTCAATAAGGTTCCGTCCAAATCAAAGATAACGGCTTTATGGTTCATCGATGCACCTTCGGAGCTTTACCCATTCCTTTTTCCTCTTGCCCATTTTTTAGCGTATAATATACTTTTTTCCTGGAGGATCCTATGAAAAAAATAGGGATTTACTGTTTTTTGGGAGCGGTTCTGGCCGGCGGAGCTTTTAAGACAGGTTAAAAGAGATGGATGAGGCCATCAAGAAGTAGTGAGAAACCGTTGCGGCACTTCATTCTAATATTGGACCTTTATTCCATCCAGGTCTTCTTTTGAATCCAAGGTTATTTTCGTCTTAAAGGTTAATCACCAGACGGAAATCTGATCGATTTCATTTTCCTTACCTTTGTTTTTCCTCTTCTTTTCCTGTTCTTTTCCCCTTGACCCTGTCTTTTCATTATTTTATACTCTTTGCAATTTGAAACAACTTTTTAATAAATAAGTAACTTCATGAAAATAAAAGAAATTCACCGTTCAGACCTAAAAAAGCTCAAGACTTATTCCTTGAAGGATCGAAAAAGCAAGGTCGGCCTGAAAGATTTTGCCAGGCCCTGGACTCCGGGTAATACCTTTGATTCTTTTTTGGAAGCTTTGCCCAACTTATTGGCGGCTAAGGATTTTCGGACCGTTGTTTTAAAAATTTTAATGGCCCGAAAAACCGGTAAAACCCTCCATTGGTCCATGGGGGCCCACGTAATTAAGGTCGGACTCAACCCTATCCTCATCAGGCTTATGGAAAAGGGATTTATTTCCGCCTTGTCTCTTAATGGCGCCGGGATCATCCACGATACCGAATTGGCTATGGTCGGTCGAACCTCCGAAGATGTGGATCGGGAACTGGGTCGCGGGACTTTTGGCATGTCCCGGGAAACAGCCCATTTTCTAAACCGATCGATCAAAAAAGGGGCCGAAAAAGGATTGGGATTGGGAGAGGCCGTGGGCCGAGCCTTGCTGGGATCCAAGTTTCCATTTTTATCCCACAGCCTGCTGGCCATGGCCCGTCAGATGGAAATCCCGGTAACCGTTCATGTGGCTATCGGCACCGATATTATTCATCTTCATCCCTCCATGGATGCCGGAGCCACCGGACAGACCAGCCACAAGGATTTCCAGACTTTTTGTTCAGTCGTCCGTTCCCTGGAAAACGGGGTATTTCTGAATATCGGTTCGGCGGTGATCCTGCCGGAGGTTTTTCTGAAAGCCGTTACCTTGGTTAGAAACTTAGGATATCCTTTAGCCCGCTTTACGACGGTGAACATGGATTTCATCCGCCAGTACCGCCCTTCGACCAATGTGGTCCAGCGCCCCACCCGGGAAGGAGGACAAGGGTATTCTCTGGTCGGGCATCACGAACTGATGGTTCCCCTGCTGGCAGCGGCCTTGCTGGAAGGGAAGATCTTTTAGCTACTTGAAAATCTCGGGGCAAGTGATTATTTTTAGAGAAATAAATTAAGGAGATTTTACTATGCCGATTTTTGAATATTCCTGTCTGGACTGCGGTCAGGATTTTGAAACTATTGTTTTTAAATCCACTGAAACCGTTTGCTGCCCGCAGTGTAAAAAAGAAAACCTGGAAAAAAAGATGTCCAAGTTTGCCTTCAAGGGAACCGATCGTTTCGTCGGAACCGGCAGTTCTTCCAGTTGCGGAAGCTGTTCATCCGGAAACTGTTCTTCTTGCCACTAAACCGTCATGTCCCGCCCAGAAGCGTGATGCCTGCACAAGGCAGGCCGTGACACCACGAGCCGGTCGGGCCGCTCGATACGTTTTATTCAAATGAAAAGTAAAACCATTAAGATCGGAACCCGGGGAAGTCCATTAGCCTTGCGTCAATCCACCTGGGTTAAAGAGACCCTGGTCGGGTATTATCCCCGTCTTGAGATCGAGATGGTGGCCATCAAGACCACCGGCGATAAAATTCTGGATGTCCCCTTGGCCAACATAGGCGGGAAAGGGATCTTTGTCAAAGAAATCGAAGAGGCCCTGCTGGGAGGAAGGTTCGATCTGGCGGTTCACAGTCTGAAAGACCTGCCCGGGGAATTGCCGGAAGGTTTAACCATCGGAGCGGTTCCGATCAGGGAAGATGCCCGGGACGTTCTGATTTCCCGGAATGGGCTCTTATTAAAAGAAATTCCCGGTCAAAGCAAGATCGGCACCAGCAGTCTAAGACGGCAGGCTCAATTATTGCGTTACCGGCCGGACCTGGAAATGATACCTCTTCGGGGGAATCTCGAAAGCCGAATAAAAAAAATTGAATCCGAAGGACTGGCCGGAATTATTCTGGCAGCGGCCGGTCTGAACCGGATGGGATACCAGGATAAAATCAGCCAGCATCTGGACCTGGATATCTGTTTGCCGGCCGTAGGGCAGGGGGCCCTGGCTTTGGAAATTCGGGCAGGGGATCCCGGGATTCAAGACCTGATCCGGGTTATCCATCATGATCCCACCGCCCTTTGTACCCGGGTGGAAAGGGCCTTTTTAAACCGCCTTCAGGGCGGCTGCCAGGTTCCCGTTGCCGGACATGCCCGGGTAGAAGAGGGGCGGATTATTTTCCAGGGACTTATTGCCGACCGGAAGGGCAGGACCGTCATCCAGGATCAAATTGAAGGAACCCTTTCCGATCCGGCAAGTCTGGGAATCAGGTTAGCCGAAAGGCTTCTGGACAGGGGGGGACGGGAAATACTGGAAGACATTTTAGGGGAACAGGTTTGAGGATGGAGCGCAAGAAATCATGACCGGAAAAGTTTTTTTGGTTGGCGCCGGTCCGGGGGATCCGGGACTGATCACCTTAAAAGGGGCGCGGCTCCTCCAACAGGCCGAGGTGGTCATTTATGATTTTCTGGCCAGTCCGGAACTTTTGCGGCATGTTTCCAAAGCGGCAGAGATCATTTACGTCGGCAAAAAAGGGGGGGACCATACCCTGCCCCAAAATGAAATCAATCAATTGATCATCGATAAGGCTTTGCTTGGCAAAAGAGTGGTTCGCCTGAAAGGGGGCGATCCCTTTATCTTCGGCCGGGGCGGAGAAGAGGCCGAAGAACTGGCCAAGGCCGGCATCCCCTTTGAAATCGTCCCCGGAGTCACTTCGGCCATAGCCGTCCCGGCCTATGCCGGGATACCCCTGACCCATCGTCGATACAATACCGGCGTGGCCTTTTTTACCGGGCATGAAGATCCGACCAAAGAGGCCCTGGTTCCAGGTTTGGAAAAACAAACCGGCAAGGCTGAGACCCTGGTTTATTTGATGGGGGTAAAAAATCTGCCTTCTATCGTGGAAGGTCTTTTGCAAGAAGGGCTGGAGTCCCAAACTCCGGCGGCCCTTATCCGCTGGGGGACCACTTCCAATCAAAAGACCATAGCCGGAACCCTGGAAACGATAGTCCAAAAAGCGGAAGAGGCGGCCTTGACTCCACCGGCGATATTTGTTGTCGGAAAGGTGATCGAATTACGGGACACCTTGAACTGGTTTGAACGCCGGCCCCTCTTCGGCAGAACTATCGTGGTCACCCGAACCCGCGACCAGGCCAGTGAACTGGTTAACCGTCTTAACGATCTTGGGGCCGATTGCCTGGAATTTCCCACCATTCGCATTGTTCCCCCTTCTGACTGGTCCCCATTGGATCAGGCCTTGAGGCGGATAGAGGATTATCATTGGATATTTTTTACCAGCCCCAACGGGGTTCGGTTTTTCCTGGACCGGATGGAATATCTTCATCTGGATCTGCGATCCTTAAAGGGAATAAAAATCGGGGTTATCGGGCCGGCTACGGCCCAGGCCTTGTCGGAATATCATCTCCAGGCCGATCTGATTCCGGAAAAGTTTCAGGCCGAGTATTTGCTGGAAGCCCTGTCCCATACCCCCTTAGCCAATCAGAAAGTTCTGATCCCCCGGGCCGAACAGGCCAGGGAAATCCTGCCGGAAGGACTGAGGCAAATGGGGGCCGAGGTCCTGGTCGTTTCCGCTTACCAAACCTTGCCCTCAGAGGAGGGGAAAGAAGAACTGGAAAAAAAATTGGCTCAAGGCTTGATCGACTGCCTGACCTTTACCAGCTCATCCACCGTGATTAATTTCTTGACCCTGTTTCCCAGACAGGAAATCCTTTCTTTACTGAAAAAGGTCACGATTGCCTGCATCGGTCCCATTACGGCTCAAACCGCCAGAAACAACGGGCTTCAGGTCCCTATTGTGGCCGAAGAATATACGATACCGGGACTGGTGACGGCGATTGAGAAATATTATGATCCTGAAAAGTTCAAAGTTCAAAGTTCAAAATGAAAAATTAAAAATGAAGAAGGAAATCAATCCCAGCCTGTTTTTATTTCACCTCCCCGAATTTTGAAATTTAAACTTTGCAATTTGCATTTTGAATTATTTTTTTAAGGAATCTCTAATGCCCCACACCTTCATCACCGACCTAAGACCAGGCGACAAGATCAATCAGTTCTTCCTGGTCAAAAGGAAGGAACGGCGTCGAACTCGAACGGGAAAGGATTATCTGGATATTTCCCTGGCTGATTGTTCCGGTGCCCTGGGGGCCAAGATCTGGGGCGAGGCCGTGGATCAGTTCGATCCCTTGTTCGCCGAAGGACAGTTCGCCGGTATTGCCGGCCGGGTGGAAAGCTATCAAGACGAGCCCCAGTTAAATATCGAACGGATCAAGGGGATTCAGCATTGGTCCTCCGAGCAGCTCGGTTTGGCCGGATTTAATCCTGATTTATTGATTCCCGTTTGTCCCCTGGATATTACTTCCCTCTGGAAGGATTTGCTGACCTGGGTCAAAGAAATCCAACACCCGGTATTAAGAGAATTGACCCTTTCCTTGCTGGAAAACCATGAGGAAGGCTGGAAGCAGTGGCCGGCTTCTAAACTATATCATCACGCTTATAAAGGAGGACTCCTGGAACACACCTGTCGTGTGGTTCAGTTAGCCCGAGAAGTCGGCAAGCTTTTCCCGGAATTGAACCAGGACCTGGTCCTGGCCGGGGCGGTCCTCCACGATATCGGGAAATTACATGAACTGGAAGGGTATCTCTCCTCCCACAACACTTACGGGGGTCAACTATTGGGACACCTGACCCTGGGCTGGGCCATGATCCGGGAGGCGGCCAAAGAATTGGCCTGGGATGATCCCAGGCTGTTGACCCAATTGGAGCATATCATCCTGGCTCATCACGGCCAATTGGAGTTCGGCTCCCCCGTCCTGCCTCAGACCAGGGAAGCCTTGATGGTTCATATGCTTGATGATCTGGAGGGAAAAATAAAGATGATGAATGATCAACTGGAACAGGACCGGGGGGAAGGGGCCTTCACTGATTGGCACCGGGTTTTAAAAAGGAAAATTCTAAAAGATCCCAAAGACTAACCAAAGATATTTGAAAATTTTGTGTTACCGGTTACCGGTTACTGGTTTCTGGTTACTCGTTACTGGTTACTTGTTAGGGGTTTACCAGCAACGAGCAACCAGTAACCAGCAACATTTTTATTTTTACCAGCAACCAGGAACGAGCAACAATCTCCGATAAACGATAAAAGCGTAAAGAAGTCAGATAAAGCTCCTCAGATTTAAGGAGAATTTAATTCTGAGACCGATAGGCCCTGTCTATATCCGGAGGCACCTCCTCATTATCAGAATCGATTTCTTTCAATTCTTCCAGGAGGGGGCGGGCCTGGAAAAATAAACCTCTCCACAAATAGTCTTTTTCTTCCTTTTCCAGGAAAACTTTCTTTTGGATCAAGGCCCGGACTTTAAAATCATCCAGGAGAGATTCCAGCTTCTTTTTCAGGATGGGTTCCAGGGAAAGAAATTCAATTTTCCTTTTTGTTTCCTCATAAAACTGATTAACGAAAAAGGTCCTTTCGGTTCCTGTGATTTTCTTTAGGAAACCTTCTTTAGCTATATCCTGCTTTGAAAAGAGTTCGTTGACCTTCTCCCGGAATAAGGAATCCATCAGGGGGTCCAGCAGCTTCCGATAAGTGCTCTGGGAATCCCAATGCTTGTTCCAACGCTCCAGGAGACGGGCCTTATAAAGCGTCAAAATCGGATCAAGGGGATCTTCCACCTTCAGCAGACCGTCAATGGCCTTGATCGCCAGTCCGTATTCTTTTTCCCGACGGTAATGGTCAATTAAGCGGCGGGTGAGCATCTGGTTTCGGGGAAATCTTTTTTGCATGTCCTCCAACATCTCCTGAAGGGCAGCGGATTTGACCCCAACCGGCAGGGAGTCCGGGATCCGAATGACGGCCCAAAGGACATCGTCATCCTCCTCTCCTTTCTCGATCAGTTCCCGGTAACAGGCATAGGCCTTCTCCCGGTCTCCGATCTCTTGAAAACCCTCCGCCAGTTCCAGAAGCCCGCCTTCCTGCGATCGGGCAAAAATCCACAAGGCTTCCTCAATTTTTTTCAGCTCTCCAACCCCCATATTAAGTACACGCCACAGCCAGAAACGGGCCTTCACCGAATCAGGGGCTTGCAGCAGTGCCTTCCATAGTTGTTCCCGGGCCAGATCCTTTTTCCCCCGGCGGATTAACAGCAGGGCCTGTGCCCAATAATCCTCTTTTAACAGGATTTTATTATGTTCCAGATCCCGATAAAAGGACTCAGCCTCTTGCCAACGCTCCATTTGAAGCAAAAGACGTCCTATTCTTCTCTGAAAGTCCAGATTTTTGGGATTTTTTATCTGGGCGGCCTTCAGCGCGGTTAAGGCCAGTCCCGGTTTTTTCTGGCGAAGGTAGAAATCGGCCCGGTCACTGAAAATCAAGTCTTGTTCCTGGGGAAAACGGTTCTCCAATTTTTCCCAGACGGCTTCACATTCATCCCTCCGGTCCAATGCGGCCAAAAACCAGGCCCAGGCTCTTTGAATTTTGAAGCTTTGAGGGTGATCTTGAATCATGGGTTCCAGGATTCTACGGGCCTGAGACCATCCCCCTCCATCCGTTAAAGCTTTAGCCTTTTCGATCAGGATCTCCTGGTCACCGGGTTTAACCGTCAGTGCCCAATCAAGGTAACTGAGCCCCTTCCAGGGACGTCCCTGGAATCGGGAGATCTGTCCCAGTCTGAGCAGGGTATTGGCCTGGTCTTCTCCCAAGGTCAGCACTTTTTGAAAAGCCTTTTGGGCCTGAGGATAATCCCCCTGCTCCAAGGCATTGTTCCCGGCCAGAATCAAGATGCCGGGGTGATCGGGCCGCATCTGGACCAAGATTTCCAACTGCTGGGCCGCTGGGGTGAATTCTTCCTGTCGGTACAGGCCCGTAGCCAGCTTGAAGCGGACTTCCCAAAGCTCCGGCTGCTCTTTTAAGATCTGTTGAAAAATCGAGAAGGTCTCCGGGAACTGCTGGATATCAAATAGAAGATCGGCCATTTCAATTTGTATTTTCAGGTCGTTTCTTTTCGATAAAATAGAACGATAGAGGGGCAGGGCCTTCAATTTTTCAGGCGAAAAAGAGAAGGCCCTGGCCAAATTCAATTGGGCAACACTGTTTTCAGGTTCGAGAGAGAGGGCTTTTTGGAAAGGAGCAATGGCCTGACTGAACTTCTTGTTTTGAAAATATAACTCTCCGATTTTTTCATGGAGCGGATATTCGTCTGGAAATTGTTTGGCCAAACTTTCATACTCCGCCAGGGCCTCCTTGTTGTTCCCGGACGAAAAATAAGCTTCAGCGATTTCTCGTTGAAGCTCAATGTTTTTAGGTTCTGTTTTCCTGATCCTTTCATAGAGTTCCATCGCCTGGAGATGATTTCCGGTAAAAAATAAGGCTCGGGCCTTTTCCAGGAGAGCGCTGGTCTGGTCCGGTTTTTTCTTCAAGTAAGCATCCAAATAGGTCAGGGACTGATCGTATTGCTTTCCGGCGGAGAGGACCTTGGCTAACCACAATTGGATTTCCGGGTCTCCCGGATCCTGCCGATTAAGCTCCTGCAGGTAAGGAAGGGCCTCTTTATTTTTTTGAGCTAAGATCAAGTTCTGAGCCAACTTTTTCTTCAGGCTTGATTGCTTGGGAAATTGCTTGACCAGGCCTTCCAAAAGAATAATGGATTCGTCCAAACGCCGGGTGGCCCCTAAGACTTCGGCCAGGTGGGTTCTGGCCTCAACCTGTTGGGGATCTCGAATAAGCACCTGACGCCATTCGATCAAGGCCTTTTCCAATTCATTAATTTGATAATAGTTGGAGGCCAAGGACAAACGGACCTGAATATTATCCGGCTCCCTCTGTAAAAGCCACTGATACCGTTCAATGGCCCGGCGGTATTCTTTTTTTTGGGACAGGAGATCGGCCAGATCCTTTTGGACTTTTTGATTGAGCGGTTGATGCTCAACAACCGCATCCAGTTCTATGATCGCCTCTCCCCACCTTTCCAGAGTAACCAAAACTTGGGCCAGTTCCAGCCTGGCTTCATCCAGGTTCGGTTTTAAAGCCAGGGCTTGTCGAAAATCCGGCACGGCTTCCGAATATTTTTTTTGGAGGACTAATTGCCGGGCCTTCTCCCAATGGACTTTCCAGAGAGGGACCGTAAAGGCCCTCTCTCCGGGCACCTGTTTGATCTTGGTTTCCACCCCGGGCACCTGTTTGATCTTAGTTTCCACCACCGGCACTTCCCTGGTCGTTTTAGGTTTGGTATTGCTGGAAGCCCCTAATAGTTCATTACTTCCTGCGGGTATGGTCAGAACCCAAACCAACAAAACCAGGAGAAATTTTTGAAAAAAGGCCATTCGATTTAGAAATCCTTTTGATTTAATGCGAAAATAGAGTCCATCTCGCAACGAGTTCTATTTTCATGTCCCGGCCTCCTTGGAGGCCTCCTGGTTAGGTCACCAAAGGTGACCGTCTGGTGATGTCACGTCCCTGACGGGACATGACGGTTTAGTTTATTATAGAGACTGGAAAGGCTGATCCCCAACAGACGAGCGGCCGCTTTTTTATCTCCCTGGGTTTTTATCAGGGTTTTTTCAAGGACGGACTGTTCGATTTTATCCAACGAAATCCCTAAGGGAATGACCAGATAACTGTCGGCAAACGGGGCCTCCGGGTTTTGAGGAGGGACCGTTGACATTTCAATTTCCTGGGGCCGGCTGAGCGAAACCGCCCTTTTCACCGTGCTTTCAAATTGTAGCCGGGGTGGGAGGTCGGGCAGTTCAACCGTTTGCGCCGGACAAAGTGAAACCGCCCTTTCAATAACATTCTCCAGTTCCCGCACATTTCCCGGCCACTGGTAGCTGGTTAAGACTTCGTGGACTTCCGAAGAAAAGCCATTGATTTTTTTATTATTGATTTCCGAATATTTGCTCAAAAAATATCCGGCTAACAAAGGGATATCTTCAGTCCTTTCCCGGAGGGGAGGAATTTCAATGGTGATAACATTCAACCGATAAAAAAGGTCTTGACGGAAACGACCGGCTTTGACCTCCTGCTCAAGGTCCCGATTTGTGGCAGCGATAACCCTAACGTCCACTTGAATGGTCCGGCTGCTCCCCACCCTTTCAAAAGCTCCGTCCTGGAGGACCCGCAGGAATTTGACCTGCATCCCCCCCGTCCGCTGTTGATGGGCCCCGGTAAAGGCGCCTTTCTCATGCCCGAATAATTCCGATTCCAGCAAAGTTTCCGTCAAGGCCCCGCAGTTGATTTTAACCAAAGGGCCTTCCCCCCGGGGACTGGCGAAATGAATGGCCTCGGCGATGATTTCTTTTCCCGTCCCGCTCTCACCGGATAACAGCACCGTACTGCGGGTAGGAGCCACTTTGGGGATCAGATCCATGACTTGGGCGAAAGCCGGGCTTTTCCCGATAATCTTTGCAAAGGAGGCCTTTTCCCGTAAGGCTTGCCGAAGGCGCATGTTTTCTTTCAGCAGCGTTTGGGCCTCCAGGGCCTTGGCAATGGCCTTCTTAATTTCACCCAGTCGAAAAGGTTTGGTAATGAAATCGTAGATCCCGCTTTTAATGGCGCTGACCGCCACATCGACGGTAGGCCGGGCGGAAATCATGATGGAAACCACCTCCGGACGCAAGGCCTTCAGGGTTTGAAAAAATTCCAACCCGTCCATACCGGGCATCTTTAAATCGACAATGGTCAAATCCACATCTTGTGTCCGGATTTTTTCCAGGGCTTCTTCTCCGGAATGGGATTCAAAAACCTGATGACCTTCCTTGCTGAAGGCGGTGGTCAGGGATTGGCAGGTGTTCAGATCGTCGTCGACAATGAGTATTCGGGCCATGAGCTAGACACCCTTCTCAACGACGGGGAAAGTACAGATAAACCGGGCCCCTACCCCAGGTATTCCCGCCTCCAGGAGGGTCCCCCCCAGGGCCTGAATGATCGATTGAGAGATATGCAGGCCCAATCCGGAATGGGTCCCGGGTAAATCTCCTTTTTCCGGCCGGGAAATATATTTTTTAAAGAGATGGGGTTTTTGTTCGGGTGAGATACCAGGACCGTTGTCGGCCACCTCCAGGGTGATCGTCCTGCTTTCTCCTTCCTGTTGATGGGCCGTCTTTAAGGTAATGCATCCTACCTGCGGGGCCCAATGAATGGCATTGATCAACAGATTATAAATCAGCCGCTCCAAATAAAACTCATCGGCTCGTAAGGCCGGCAGGTCCGGGGCCAGGTCCTCTAAAATACGGATCTCCTTCCGGTCGGCCACCACTTGACACTGGGAACGGACAAAAGCCACAGAGGCATTGAGATCGACCGGTTCCAAATGAAGGGTGAAGGGTCCTTTTTCAATCTTGGAAATAGTCAGAACATTGTAAAGATGCCCCAAGATTTCTTCGATGCTCTCCCCCATTCCAGCCAATCGCTGTTTGACTTCCCTGGAAAGATTTTCTTCCAATAAGGTTTCGATCATCAGACTGAGGCCGGCCATGGGGGCCTTGATATCATGAACCATCATGGAAAGAAAGTCCACATTGGCCAGAATTTTTTCTTTTTCCTCTTTAAGGACCTGATCCCGTTCCTCCAGAGTCAGAGCCATCTGATTAAAGGACCGGGCCAGGACCCCCAATTCATCTTTAGTGATCTCCGGGATGGTTTCAGTCAGGTTGCCGGAGGTCACCCGCTCGGTTCCTATGGAAAGGAGGGCGATCTGCCGCCTCATTCTGGAGGTCAGGAAAATCATTAAAAGACCCCCGAGTAAGGCGCCTCCTCCCCCCGCCCCCAGGATCGTCCAGCGCAGGGAACTAACCGTTTGGTTCAATTCCCCCCGGGAAAGACCAATAACTAAATAACCGATGATGTTGCTGGCCCGGTCTCTCAAGGGCAGGGATTTCATGGTATAGAGTTTTTCTTCAACCACGACCGGAAGGGACTGGCCCACCAAGGCCTTGATGTCATGAAGCACTTCCTCGGAAAATTCCAATTCATCCTCCTTCCCTTCCTGTTTGGTGAAGGTGGCGGCGATGACATTTCCTTCCCGGACGATAGCCATAAAGGAATCCATCCCTTTGGCTAATGTGTCTAAGTAACTTTTGTTAAGGAGGACTCCGGCATAGACCCGCCCGGTTATTTCTTGTTCATTATAAATCGGGGAACTGCCGCTGACAAAAATGCCATGTTCCCATTTGCTTAACCGTACTCCGTAGATTCCGAGAATCGCCTTTTTAATCAGGCTGCTTCCCCCTGGGCCCAACTCCCGGAACTGATCCGATTGCAGCCGAACCAGTTCCCGGCCTTTCTGGCCGAGGACGAATAAAACGTCCAAACCGGATTCTTGAAAAACCGGATCGACCAGGTTCCGGATATTCCCCTGGTCTCCTCCGGCGACCAAGGGCCCCATACGTCCGAAATTGGCAACCGCCGTGGCCAACAAGCGGATCTGGTCTTTCTGCTTTTCCAGACTGAAAAAGACTTTCTCGGTGAGGGTATCCAGCCTCTTTTGATGCCGTTTATGCACCTGTTGGCTTATCAGAGATTCGGCAACCACCAGAACAGCGGATAGGGCCAGGACCAGGGAAAACAGAAAAATGAGGATTATTTTAAAACCGACCTTGTGTTGAAAATCCATAAATGAATGGAGTCCTGTTTAATGATTTTGGGTCTTACACCAGAAATCTGAGGATTTATCTCTAACTTTCGATATTTCAAAATTTCAAATATTTTTAGTTAGAATTATAAATCATCTCCGAAATCGGAGGGACCTGTTTCATCTCCAGGGTCGCTCCCTTTTTCCGATTCCGTCATGGCCTCATCCACCATCTGATCAAAATCTTCCCCTCCCATTTCTTCCCCCATTTCCCGGCCCATCATTTTCATCCACCTGGCCACACTTTTGGGATCATTTTCATCCAAGCCCCCCAGCCGGGAAGGATCGGCCAGCCTTTCCATCCGGGCCTCTTCGGATTTGACGACATACACCCGGGAAACAACGCGGTCTAAACCGGTCCCTTTGCATTTTTTACAACGCAACTCAGGAATCTCTTTTTCCAGATTCATGATTAAGAATGAGGACCTTTGGTGACAATTCCGGCATTCGTATTCATAAATCGGCATAGACATACCTCCTCATAATAATTTTCGATTTCGGGTTGCGGATTGCGGAATAAAACGGCTTTGATGGTCTCATAAAAAGTCGTCATTCCCGCGGAGGCGGGAATCCAAGCCCTGTACAACTAATTATAAACACTGGATTCCCGTTTTCACGGGAATGACGAAAATGGACTTTCGGCGACTTTTTGCAAATTCATCAGCTTTCATTGGGTGCACTTTGCCCTTTGCATTTTGAACCTTGAACTTTGAACCTTGAACTTAAAGGGTTCCCCTTTCACTCTTAACGTTTCTCCCGTATTTGATTGATCCGCTCCAAACCCCATTCTACCGGACAGCGCACCAACTGGCCGGTTTTGCTTTCAAATAAAATATGACGGTTTTTTTGTCCGAATTCAAAGAGGGTTTTGGTTATTTCCACGTCCTGTCGACAATATTCAATCAGGGATTCAAGTTTTCCCTCCCGGAACCATTGAACCGCCAAAAGGCCGTCTCCACTTTTTTGCGCCCCCAAGGTTTTTTGACACAGGTGATCCAGACTCAAACGAAAACCCAGACAGGAAAAGATATCTTCCAGCAGATCAAGGGTCGGAAGGGAATTAAAGTCAAAGGAAGAATACCCTTTTAAGACCCCGTAGTCAAAGTTTTTAACATTAAAGCCCACGACCAGGTCGAATTTTTTCAAGTGTTCGATTAGAGATTGGATATCCGCCTCATGATAATGATGAAAACGATCGTCCTGACTGTCATAAACCACCCCTACGGATAAGCGCATCAGATGTTTATTCCCCCACCCGCCCACCTCCCCGGCCAGACGCTGGGTTTCCAGGTCAAAAAAACCCAGGCGTGGTTTTCCCGGATCGGGCCCCTTCGATACCAGGTTTTGTAAGGCCTCCATAGGGGAAGCGTGATTCTTTGAAATCGAAAGGGGGATTTGCCCGAGCAGCAATTGGATCAGATAATGGGCTCCCTGCTTATCCAGAGGTTTATTCCCTGACCCGCATTGGGGCGAATGAATACAGGAAGGGCACCCTTCCTCACAGGGACATTCTGAAATCAGGCGCAGGGTTTTTTGTAAAAGATCCTCTATTGCATAAAGAGGAAAGATGCTGATGGCTCCATGCTCCAGGGCATGCAGGCCGCCCATAATATGAAAACCCTGCGTCTTCATCTGGTCTTGAATGACTTCTTCGATTTCAATCCATAAGCCTTCGGTTTCAAAGGTCTGGGAAGGCAATTCCAGTGGATAGACTCCCAGGAGCTCTTGTCCGTGAATGGCCCGTTTTTCGTAGCCGGTAAAGGTTTCGGTCACCAGAATTTGGCCGAAATTAACCAGAAAATTCCCAACCGGCCGGACCTTTTCCCGCTGAATAATCTCAGTTTCCTTCTGGGCTACGATCCGGGTATAGTAATTGACTTCCTTGGGAGTCACGTAGACATTCTTTTCCTTAAGCTCCAACTTCTCCACCAGAAAGGCCTCGGCTTTATGGAGGTAGATGGCCCCGGGATGACACTCCCTAAAGGCTCTCAGACGGTCCAGGGTCCCCACCACCGCTCCCTTCTCCCCTTTGAGTATGGTAAAGGCCTCCCCGATAGAGCGGATATTGACCTCCCGATGGGGATGTTTCCTGGCTGAAACCCATTCTTCCCCGCGGGCGGTTAATAATAAACGGCCTTCCCTTTCCAATTCCCGGACCTCTCGAAGATGCCGGGACGGTTCCAGGTACGGATCTTCCGGAGAAAGAGGGAACTCCGCAGCGGCACAGGTCAGGTGAGCCTTGAGAATGGGACTGTTGTCAGGATCAACCACCGCGGTCTCAAAACTGCGTTCAAAAAAATCTTCCGGATGGCGGATAAAATATTGATCCAGGGCATCGGGTTGGGCTATTAAAATAATGGCTGATTCTCTCGAGCTTCGTCCCACTCTCCCTCCCCGTTGCCAGGTATTGATCACACTTCCCGGATAGCCGACCAGCAGACAAACATCCAGACTGCCGATATCGATGCCCATCTCCAGAGCGCTGGTGGAAATGACCCCCAGCAATTCCCCGGAGGCCAGCCTTTGCTCAATGATCCGCCGCTCCGCAGGAAGAAAACCGGCCCGATAGGAGCTGATTTTCCCTTTTAAAGCCGGAGCCATTTGTTCCACCCACATATGGATCAGTTCCGTTACCCTTCGGCCCCGGGTAAACAGGATGGTTTTTTTCCCTTTGGAAAGACAATAGGTAAAAAGACGAGCACCGACCACGGAGGCGCTGATATCCGGGTTCAGAAAAAGGAAATGTTTGGCGGGAGAAGGAAAACCGGATTTCTGAACCGTTTGGAAAGAAAGGCCGGTCAGCGACTCGGAAAAAAGTTCCGGGTGGGCAATCGTGGCTGAACAAAGTACAAACTGGGGATCGCTTTGGTAAAGCCGGCAAATCCTGCGGAGTCTCCGAATGATTTGCACCACATGACTTCCCAGGATTCCTTTATAGACGTGGGCCTCGTCGATAACCACTAATTTCAGATTTTTAAAAAATTCTTTCCATTGCTCGTGATAGGGCAGGATCCCCATATGGAGCATATCCGGGTTGGAGATTAGGATAGGAGGGGGATCCTGGCGGATCTTTTTTCTCTGGGAAACCGGGGTATCCCCATCGTAGATGGCCGAAATGGATTTCCTGGAAAAGGGCAGGCAGGCGGTCCAGTCTTCAATTATTTTTCGCTGGTCCTGTTCCAGGGCTTTTATTGGAAACAGATACAAGGCCTTGGAGCAGGGGTCCTGAATCAGGTGGAGGAGACTGGCCAGGACATAGATCAGGGATTTGCCGCTGGCCGTGGGCGTCGAGATGATCACCGGCTGCCCGGTTTGAATTTTCTCCAGGGCTTCGACCTGATGAGAATAGAGGCGTGTAATCCCCTTATCGTCCAAGGCCTTTTGGATCGATTCCGGAAAGGGGACCAGCGGCCGTCCCCAACGGGAAGGGCGGGCCGGTATCCTTTGATGAAAACAGATCATTTCACCCAAAGGGATTTTTTTTAACTGGTTAAGAAATGATTCCACGGTGTTCTGGCCGTCCTTGACCTTGAATAAAATCGGACCTTTTTCAAAGATCTCGAAGCATTATAATAAATTTAAAGAATACCATTGGATGAAACAGTATTCAATTAAAAAGATTCTCCCCTGGAGTCACTTTAGCCACGGATTCAATTGACAGAACAAAAAATATGCCTATAATTAACTAAAGTTATTAAAAAATACCTTCACTTTTTTTGATGATGGAATTTTCCCAAAGGCAGGATCAACATGAGCGATAAAGACTATTACAAGACGCTGGGGGTGGATAAAAAGGCTACCGAAGATGAAATTAAAAAAAGCTATCGGAAACTGGCCATGAAGTATCATCCCGATCGGAATAAGGGCGACAAAAAGGCCGAAGAAAAGTTCAAAGAATTAAGTGAGGCCTATGCCGTGTTGAGTGACAAAGAAAAGAGAAAACAATACGACACCTTTGGGTCCGATGGATTTCAGCAGCGCTATAGTCAGGAGGACATCTTCCGGGGGTTCGATTTCAGCAATCTCTTTAAGGAATTCGGATTCGGCGGTGGATTTGAAAACATCTTCGGACAGAGGACCGGTCATCCGGGCGGCGGGGGTTATAAAACTTATACTTTCAACCGGGGTGGCCAAGGCTTTGATTACGGAGATCCCTATGCCCAGTATGCCGGAGGAGGCAGACCGCAACGGGGGGAGGATCAGATGTATGAACTGTCCATCACCCTCCGGGAAGCGGCTATGGGGACGGAGAAACAACTGTCTTTCCCGACCGGGAAGAAGACGGAAAAAGTCATGGTTAAAATCCCCCCGGGTATCTCCAGCGGAAAAAAACTGCGCATCCCGGGAAAAGGGGGCCCCAGTCTGAGCGGAGGACCCTCCGGAGACCTTTATATTCAGATCAAGGTCCTGGAAGACCCGATATTTAAATTGGAAGAACAAAATCTGATGGTGGAAAAAGAAATCAGCTTTACTCAAGCGGTTCTGGGAACCAAGGTGGAAGTCCCCACCTTGGAGGGGAAGTCTCTTCAGGTCAATATCCCTCCCGGAACACAGCCCCAATCCAAACTTCGGCTAAAAGGATATGGCCTTCCTCTATTAGGGGGAAAAGGCAAGGGAGACCAGTTTGTCAAGATTTTAATTAAAGTCCCCCAAAAAATATCGGATCATCAAAGAAAAATCCTGGAAGAATTAGCCAGAGAAGGGCTTTAGTTGATCAAATAATCCATGCCTTTATTGCATCATCTGGCCATTGATTTGGGTACCACCTACTCAGTTGCCTATCTTTTTTCCAATGATAGCTTTCTGATGGAGCCCACCTTTGTAGCCTTAAAAAATCAAAATAAAACACCCCTGGCCATCGGTTTGGAAGCCAAGGAGATGTTCGGCCTGGCCCCCAAGAATATTCAGGTGATTCAACCCTTGCAGGACGGGGTTATTTCCGACCTGGAGGTCTGCCGCTGCTTTCTGCAGGTCCTGATCAAAAAGGCCTTAAAAAACAGAAAAGGGATCGTACGTAACGTTCTTTTTTGTCTCCCCTGGGGTACCACTGATGTTGAGATCAGGGCTTATCGAAAGCAACTGGAACTTTTCCCTTTTTCCCGGATCTTTCTAATCCGGGAGCCCTATGCGGCCGCCCTGGGGGCTGAGATTCCCCTTGACGCCCCTTCGGGTAACCTGGTCATTGATTTCGGAGGCGGGACCACTGAGATTACCGTCCTGTCCCTGAGCGGTGTTGTCAAATGTATGTCTCTTAAAATCGGAGGTAATGCCTTCGATCAGGCCATCAAACAGGAAATCGAAATGAGACATCATTTTTCCGTCGGATTGAAGACCTCCGAAACCATTAAAATACTTCATGGCAGTGTGGCTCCGATCGAGGAGGATTACTCTTTTGACATTAAGGGAGTTAATCGCATTTATCGCTTTCCCCGGCAGAGCAGCCTGAATACCGCCGATGTTCGTCTGGCCTTGGAGACACCCACCCGGAAGATCCTTAATGGAATAGGCCTGGCTTTGGAATCTTTGACTCCTGAATTGATCACCGATATTTCAAACAACGGGGCCACCTTGGTTGGAGGGGGTGCTTTGCTTAAAGGGTGGAAAAAAAAAATAAAAAAAAGATTCAATTTGCCGGTTCGGATACCTCCGGAACCCCATTTCTGTGTGATTAGAGGGATGAAAAAGGTCCTGACGAATTTGAAAAAATATAAACCGCTTTTGGAAGAATAGCGTATAACTGCATGAAAAATTAGAGATATCTCCATTACTTCATTTAATTTTCTGATCTATAAATAAAAATAATGAAAAATTTCAAGGCGATTCTGACTCCCAAAGGAGAAAGATGGTTTAGGTCCGGACACCCCTGGATCTTTGAAGATGATGTCTTAAGTCTGAATGACGCCGAAAATGGGGAAATCGCCGCCCTTTATAACCCCGGGAATGTTTTTTTAGGTTGGGGCTTTTATAGCCGGCATTCCCGAATTTCTTTCCGCTTTATTACCTCAAATCCCGAAATCCCCGACCAAACCTACTGGTTGGAGACCCTTCAAAAGGCCCTGGAACGCCGAAAGAAATTTTTGGATTTTAACCAGGCCTGCCGGATTGTTTTCTCCGAAGCCGATGGTATTCCCGGGCTGATCGCCGACTGGTATGCCGGTCATTTGGTTGTTCAAACATTAATTCCTGGAATTGATAGAATTTTAAATGAATTATATAATCTTTTTTATGAATTACTTAAACCTTATTCCATCCTGATTCGAAATGATTTCGAAGCCCGTTCTCTGGAACGACTTCCCCGGGAGAACCGGGCCTTATATGGTCAGGTTCCTGAAAAAGTCCGGATTGAAGAGGGCCCTATTCAATATGAGGTGGACCTGTGGTCTGGTCAAAAGACCGGGGCCTATCTGGATCAAAAAGAGAACCGGCTCCATCTGGTTTCATACTCGCAAAGTCAGGGACGGGTTTTGGATTGTTTCTGTTATACCGGCGGTTTTGCTCTGCACCTGGCTGGAAAGTCCGATGAGATCATCGCCGTAGATGATTCGGCCTCAGCCTTGGAATTAGGACGGAGAAACGCCGAATTGAATGGATTTGACAACATCCACTTTCTGAAAAAGAACATTTTTGATTATCTTAAGGAAGCCGATGAGCAGGGTTTAAAATTCGATCTGGTCATCCTGGATCCGCCGCCATTTGCCAGAAAGAAGTCTGATGTGGCCTCGGCCCTTAGAGGGTATCAGGAATTGAATCGCCGGGCTTTAAGATGTCTTAATCCAGGGGGGATCTTAAGCACTTATTCCTGTTCTCATAATATAACCGAATCTCTCTTTCTGGAGATTTTGTCCCATTCGGCCCCCAAAGCCGGTGGCAAAATCCTTCTTCTGGAAAAAAGGATGCAGGCCGGGGATCATCCGGTTGTCTTAACTTTTCCGGAAAGCCTTTATTTAAAGGGGCTGATAATACAAAAGGCCTGAATAAAATGCTGATCCTTGACAAGCTGTCCGCTGCTTGATATAAACTTTTCATCTGTTGCCAACGAACATTTAATTAATCCCTTCAGGATTTATTAATTCAGGAGGAATCTCCCTTATGCCCAGTCAAGCCCTTGTTTATGCCCGCCCTTCCTCACGCACCGCCGCTTACCTCGATTTTCTGCAAATGCTGACCGGTGTTGGTTTAATATTATTTATGTGGAGTCATATGATCCTGGTGGCCAGTATCAACCTGGGACCGGAAGCCATGAACGCCCTGGCCAAATTTTTGGAAGACACTTATATGGCCCAGACCGGGGGACCTTTTATCGGAGTGGCCTTTTTGCTTCATTTCGTCCTGGCCGCACGAAAGCTCCCTTTTCGCAGTCTGGAACAAAAGGCCATCTGGCAGCACAGCCGAAGACTTCATCACCTGGATACCTGGTTATGGGTGATTCAGGCCGGGACGGCCATGATCGTCCTGATCATGGGTTCCATTCATATCTGGACCATTCTGACGGATCTCCCCATCACGGCGGCCAAAAGCGCGGCCCGCATCCAGGGCGGATTCTGGCTGGTTTTTTATATGATCCTGCTTCCCATGATCGAGCTTCATGTGGGCATCGGTTTTTACCGGATCGGCGTTAAATGGGGAATCATCAAAAGATCCAACCGCCCCTTTTATGAACGACTGGAGAATGCCCTGACCCTGGGTTTTCTGATCATCGGGGCTGTGACACTTTATACTTTTTATAATCTGGCGTTTTGAAAAGCAAGATTTAAGGTGCAAGGTTTAAGGTTCAAGGGAAAAACCGTACACCGTATACCGTATACCTTTATTTTTCAGGAGATCATTTTGGAAACTTTTTATACCGATTTATTAAGTATTGGGGCCGGGCTGGCCGGTGAACGGGTGGCCGTAGCGGCTGCTTCCCGGGGATTTAAAGCCATTTGTTTAAGCATTGTTCCTCCCAGGCGTTCCCATTCCTCGGCCGCCCAGGGGGGCATGCAGGCCTCCCTGGGGAATTGCTGCATGGGTGACGGGGACTGCCCGGACATTCATTTCTCCGATACCGTTA
>JACQYK010000080.1 GCA_016208255.1 Deltaproteobacteria bacterium
AGCAGCCTCCGGCGGCCATCCGGGCCGCTTCATAAGATTTAGCTGATGTTTGAGTATCCGGATCCAGAGAGACGAAAGACTTACCGGAGGTGGAGGCTATCTTTTTTATATGGTCCGGAGTATGAATATAAGCCAGTTCCTCCAAATGGGCCGGGCGGGCTTGTACCGTTGTCAACCGGCCGGAAAAGTGATCTTCCAACATCTGATAAAGAACTTCCAACCGTTGGGGGCTTTCCACATGGGGCACCCCCCGGATATGTTCCATATAAATAGGGTCTTGTACGATACCGGTTTTCACGAATGACACCCCCGATCAATTGGGAGTAAAGTTAACAGCAGGTTAAGGAAGATGTCAAGAATGAAATCAAAACTTATTGTCTGCAGATGTCTGTTCTATTGCATCCTGTCCCCGGTGAAGTACGGCACTGACCATCGCAATAATAGGGATAGCCGGCAGGACAGCAGGCATCAACGCTGAAACACCATAGATAATCACCACCGCAAGGATTTTCTCCGCCTCCACTTCCACTGTCTCCACACCCGATGAGAAAAAAGGCTATGGTAAGTCCCGTAAAGATAAAACAGCCCAGGAACCAATAAAGTTTTCTCATTGAAACCCTCCTTACCGGTCTCTTCTTAACAAAGATTTGCTTTTTGATGGAAAAAGGATAAGGAAAGAGCAAGTCAAGGTCAAGGAAAAAGAGTTGGAAAAGTAACGGGAGAAGGCCCGGTTCTCAAGGCCGGAAATACCCAGACTTTAAGGTCGGCCTTTTTCTGGAAATTCCCTTAACCGGTTGCGAAAATAAACTTCTGCCTTCTTGGTCGACCCATCGGAAAAACGGATCAGATAGGGTTCCCCGGAAACGGAAGACTTGGAGGCGCAAAGCCGGATAAAGTCTTCGGCGGTTTTTATTTGATCCCCTGCTGCTTTGAGTTTGAGCCGCAGGTGATCTCCGGCCCTCCGGGCATCATAGGTCTTTCCATTGCGGATGAATTTGGCCCCCTTTAAGGTCTCGACCGAAGAAATCAGGTATTGTATTTTATCCGCTTCCCGGGAATCCTGACTATAACCGGCTTCTATCAATAGAAAAAGAAAGACAAAAACTATGGTTAGAAGGGCAAAAGGGGCCGAAATCGAAGTCATTATATCCCAATCTCCAGAGCAAGCTTGTCCTCATTAATGTACAGTCTCCGGAATTGCATAAGCCAAGAAATTTTGGCCTTCACTGCCTGATCGCTTCCAACTCCTCCTCGATCACCGCCTGCAGTAAGGGAACTTTGTAGCCGTTCTTGGACAGGGGTTCGGCCTTTTTAATAGCCACCATTCCAGCTCTGGCAATCGTTCCCGCCGTCAGTTCCCTGCCTGTTATCACTTCTTCCACTTCCTTGGCCCGCCAGGGAACCGGGGCGACTCCGCTCAGGAAGACCCGGGCCTTGACCACCCTGGGGCCCTCGAAGTTCAGGGCCAGGGCCGCGCCGGCCAGGGCAAAATCCCAGGAGCGGCGGGCCCGGACTTTCCGGTAGGAGCTTTTCAGACCCGGCCGCGGCAGCGGTATCAGAATTTCGGTGACCATCTCTTGCCCCCCCAAAACGGTCTCCCTGGTCGGGTCCATGGCCGGGGGCATAAAAAACTCATCCATTTTGATTATTCTTGCCCCTTTTGGTCCGATAACGCCTACCCGGGCCTCAAGCGCGGCCAGGACCGGGGCCGTATCAGAGGGGTGGACGATGTAGCAACCGGCGCCGCCGAAAAGGCAATGGTACTGGTTTTCCCCGGAATAGGCAAAACAGATATCGCCGCCTTTCCGAGTGCAATGGAATTCACCGCGGTAGTACCAGCAGCGGGGCTTCTGGCAGATGTTTCCGCCGATAGTGCCCTGATTGCGCAGCTGGGGGCTGGCCACTTCTCCGGCCGCCCGGGCCAGGCCGGGAAAAAGCTGGCTGATCTGCGGGTTTTCGGCCACCTCCGTAATCGTGGTCAAAGCCCCTATCCTGAGGACGCCGCCTTTGTCGCTGATGCCCCTCAGGTCCCGGATGCCGTTGATGCTCACCACTTTTTCCACGGGAAATACCCGGTCCCGGAGGCATCCGAGAAGGTCGGTCCCTCCGGCCTGTATTTTCGCCCCCGCGGTCGAAAGTTGTTTCACCCCCTCTTTAACCTGTTTAACTTTTATATACTGGAAGGTTGGCATCATAGTCTCACTCCTCCTGGCGTCCCTTGGCCAGTTCGGCGCAGAGGGTAACGGGGTTGATGGGGCTGATGGTCATCCTGCGGCCCGTGGCCTGGTAGACGGCGTTGGCAATGGCCGCGGCCGTGGGGATGGTCACCGGCTCTCCCAACCCTTTGCTGCCCGTCAGGTTGGCCTCGTTATCGGGCCTGTCCAGGGGAATGGAGAAAACCAGGCCCGGCGCGTCAAGGGCGGTGGGAAGCTTGTAATCATGCCAGTTTTTGTTTAACATCTTCCCGGTCTGTTCGTCGAGGACTCTCATTTCCGTCAGGGCCAATCCTACCCCCATGGTGATCCCCCCCACCACCTGATTGTCATAGGTGAGCCGATCCATGACCCGTCCGCTGTCATTGACGCTGAGGAAGCGGATGATCCTGACTTCGCCCGTCTTCATATTGCACTCCACCTCGCAGAACTGGGCGCAAAAGGGATTGACGATTTTATTCCGGGGATTGGGGCCCCGGCGGCCGATGCCGACCAACACCCCCTGGGACTTGAGCCCCGGTATATCGGTTATCTTGATCTTCTTGGAAGGGTCTTTCGCCTGGACTACCATCCCCTGCCTGATGGTCAGGGCCGAAGGATCGGTCTTCAGTTCTTCCGCGGCCAGCTTCAGTATCTGCTGTTTCACATCGATGGCCGCGGCGCGCACGGCCGGAGATTCGGTGGGCACGGTCTTGCTGCCGCCGCTGGCTGTGGCGTATTGGGTGGTTCCCGTATCGGCCTGCTCGATCTGGATAACCTCAGGCTTAATTCCCAGTTCCTCGGCAACCACCAGGGCCATGACCGTTTTTGTTCCGGTCCCGATATCGCTCGCCCCCATATTCAGGTTGACACTGCCGTCGGAGAAGAGCCGTAAAATAACGGTGGATGGAGGATTGCCTCCACCGGCGACCCAGAGGCTGCCGGCCATGCCGACCCCCCGGCGTACCCGGGCCTTTTTGGGGATCTGACTGATTTCTTTTCTCGCCTTCTCCCAGCCGAAGGCCCTGGCCCCTTCTTCGAGACACTCTTTAAAGCCCGTGGTCGTGTAGGGCGGATTTCCGTTCCTGGCCTGGCTGAAGGTCGGTATGTTTTTGAGACGCAGCTCCACCGGGTCCATCCCAATACCTTCGGCCAGAGCATCCATCATCTGTTCCAGTGCCCAGGCCCCCTGAGGATGGCCGGGCGCCCGAAAGGGCCGGGACGGACCGGCATTGACGTATACGTCCGAAAGCTCGGTCCGGACATTCGGGCAGAGGTACAAATCCTTGACCAGCCAGTCCGTCAGGCCGGTTCCGCCCACCGGAAAGGCGCCCCCCGTGCCGATACAGTTAAAATGCAGGGCGGTGAGGGTACCGTCTTTCTTCACGCCCGCCTTCAGCTTCATATTAGCCGGCGGCCTGTTGCCTACGGCCAGGTAGGTCTCCTCCCTGGTCAGAAAGAGTTTTACCGGCCGGCCCGTCTTTTTGGCCAGGATGGCGGCAATAATCGTATATTTATCGGCCTGGAGCTTGCTGCCGAATCCTCCACCCATATAGTGGCCTATGACCCGTACCCTGGAGAGAGGCAGACCAAGGACCTCGGCCACCCGGGCCTGCACCGGGTAGACGCCCTGGGTTGATTCCCAGATAGTCAGGTGGTCCCGCTCCCAGCGGGCCAGACAGCCATGGAGTTCCATGGGGGTATGGATTTCGCACTCTGTCCGATAGGTTTGCTCCAGGACCAGATCGGCCTGGGCAAATCCTTGGTCCGTATCTCCCCTTTGGTATATCCCCAGCGGCTTGACCCTGTTTCCGGCCGGGTGGACCGGCGGAGACTTGGAATCCAGCGACTTCCGCTCATCGACGACGAAGGGGAGAATTTCGTAGTCCACCTTGATGGCCCGTACGGCATCCCAGGCCTGATAAGGCGTTTCCGCGGCTACGGCAGCGATGGTCTCCCCCTCGTAGAGACACTCGGGGTCAAAGAGCTTAACCTTCTTTTCCCGGGTGTAAGGCCAGTAAACTCCGGCCTCGCCACTGGCGGCGCTCAAAACCGCCCGGACCCCTTCCATCTTCTCGGCCGCGGTTGTATCCATCTTTTTCACCCTGGCATGGGGATAGGGGGAGCGAAGGATAGCCCCATACAACATACGGGGAAGGGAGAGGTCGGAGGGATAAATGGCCCTACCGCTCACCCGTTCGTAGGCATCAACCCTCGGTATTGATTTACCGATGACCCTGGTCTCTTTCCAGGGAGCAGGTTGAGTTCCCGGCAGGGGGGTTTCCGGAACGGGAGTGTCCGATTGATAATACCAACTTTTTTCATCCGTGCTCATACCCGGCCTCCTTTTCCCTTTCTTAAGGCGGCTGCCCGCTTAACGGCCTTGAACAGGTGATCGTAAGTCCCGCAGCGGCAGAGGTTGCCGCTCATGGCCCTGCGAATCTCTTCCTCGGAGGGTTCCGGCCTGGAACGAAGCAGCCCCTCGGCCGCCATGATCTGTCCCGGCGTGCAATAGCCGCACTGGAAGGCATCTTCTTCCAGAAAAGCCTGCTGAACAGGACCAAGTTCCTCACCGGTCATGAGACCCTCAAGAGTGGTGATCTTGACTCCCTGGGCTTCTACAGCCAGGGTCAGGCAGGCATAACGGGGCACATTATCGATCAGGATCGTACAGGCCCCGCATTCACCCCGTTCGCAGCCGACCTTGGTGCCGGTCAGTTCGAGCTTCTCCCTGAGTACGTAGAGGAGCGACCAGCGGGACTCAACCAGCAGATGATGGCGACGGCCGTTGACCGACAGGGTTATTTTTGCCGTGGTGTCGGCTTTTAAAACTTCGGGCTCCCGGGCGGCCTCCGCAGCCAGCCCCCCCGTGGCCGCCATAACTGCCGCACCCGAACCCATGGTGGTAAGAAAATGGCGCCTGGTAATACCCGCTGTTTGGTCTGAGCGCTTGGCGCCGGTCTTTTTCTTTTTCATGGAGACCTCCGAAAAGATGTAAAGTTCTGCCACCAGACTTTTTTTGAAATTTCTTTTATGAGAGAACCTTAAGCAGTTCCCCGGGGGAGAAGATCCTGATTTTTGCTTTTTTCAGGAGCTACCAGCCGGCAACAGTGGCCCTAAGGTCCCTGGTAGCAACAGTGCCCGCCACGGCTTTGTTCAGATCGATAACCTGGCCGAAAACCGGGGCCAGAAATTCGTCCTGTCTCAGATTATGTTTTTTTAAAGACGAGGCCAGTTCATTGACGGCGTCATCGAATCCATCCCAGCCAAGTTGAAAGACCTGGAAATGAGCGGCTAAACTGAGTCGGGCCTTCAAGTCCCGGTGGGCTTGAACGGCTTCAGACGGTCCCATATGGACAATGGAAAATTGCCGAGGGGTGGAATCGTTTAATCTCCGTGTCCGAAAGGGTGAAATAGGGAGGAGGGCCACCCGGATGGGAGAAAACCGCCGGGCAATTTCCAGGAAATGAGGACCGTATCCCGTATCGCCGGCAAAATAAACATTCCCCGAGGGTCCGGAGAGGACGTACCCCCCCCAGAGGGCTTTATTCCGATCCCAGGGAGTGCGCGATGAAAAGTGCTGGGCCGGGACCAGGGTTACCCTTACCTGGGGAGATAGAGGAATGGATTGCCACCAGTCCATTTCCTCCACCAGGGGAATCCCCGATTCCCGGACAAGGGCCAGATTCCCCAGGGGCACCAGGGCGCGGGGAGTGCCTTTCGAGGCCAGACTTTCAAGGGTCGGCAAATCAAGATGATCGTAATGATTATGAGACACCAGGACGATATCAATCCGGGGCAGTTCTTCGAAACGGATGCCGGGTGGCTGCCGCCTTTTCGGGCCGGCCAAGGATACGGGGCTGCAACGTTCCGACCAGATAGGATCGGTCAAAATATTCATTCCGTCCATCTGGATCAGAAAAGTGGAATGCCCGATCGGTATAATCCGCAAGTCTCCCTGGGGAACATGGGTCGCCGGGGGCGGTCCGGGACGGGAATCCGTTATTTCCGGCCATTCGGGCCGATCATTGCTGATCAGCCATCGCCAGAGATACCAAAAAGCACCTCGTTTAGGAGGGCTGCCCGGAGAGGATGGTGAGGGTTGCGGAAGACCCGGATTATAGTATAATTTTCCGTCAAAATGATCCGATATTTGTTGAGGCCTGTCGGGGGGAGAAAGTTCCGACTTTGCCCCGGAATGGGTTAAGGCCAAAAAAATCAGAAAAACCAAACAACAAACTGAAATGCCGATTCCAATCTTCTTCAGGTAATTCATAAAATCCTTATTTCTCCTTGACTCTCATGGCCCCATTTTATATTCTTTTTCCAAAAAAATAAATCCTTTTGTAGGTTGGAAACCTTTGAAAGGTAGCCGGGCTTTTAGGTTCACCCCGCATCTGGCCTCAATCCCACCCCTACGGGGCGTTGTTCGGTTGAAGCAACCTGCTTATTTAAAGGAGTACCAATTCCAGTGAAAACCTATCCTGAATACAGCACCAATTACCCCCTGCTCTTGACGACTTTTATGAGAAGGCCGGTCAATCTTTATCCGGATAGAATAGGCGTCGTTTATCGAAGCCCCAGGTCCGGCCAGTATTTTCGCTTTACCTGGCGGCAGTGGTTTGAGCGCACCTGCCGGCTGGCTAATGCCCCTGGTCGGGGCGAAGAAGATGAGATAGACAAAAGGGATTGCTTTCATTTTTTCTCTCGCCCGTTCCCTCCGGTCACTCGAGCCCTCAGAGTTCTCTGAGTGAGACGGATTTCCGGACCGGGCGAAAGAAGTCCAGGCCTCCATCATCTTCCCGCAGGATCAAGAAGGGAAGAAAAGGAGCTCAGCCCGTCAAGACTCTTTTCTGAGGGCCCTGATCAACTTGGGAATAAATAAGGAAAAAATAAAAAGCCCGACCGAGAAAAATACTTTGAAAGAGATCAGTCCGGCCCAATTTCCGGAAACCCAGACTTCTTTCAAGGTGCCGATGAAGAAAGTAAAGACAAAAGTCCCGACCAGGATGCCCAAACCCGTTCCCCAGAAGTAATCCCCAAAATGCACCTTGGTCAAACCCATGCCGAAATTCATGACCGTGAAGGGAAAATAGATCAGGCGCAGGTAAAGCACGGTGGCAAACCCGTTGCGTTCGATGGACTCATCATATTTCCTGAGCTTATCGCCAATCAGCGAAGCGGAAAACTCCCTCCCCAGCGTTCGACCGATTAGAAAAGCCGCGCTGGCCCCGAGCATGGCCCCGATCCAGACATAGACAAATCCCCAGTAGGGACCGAAGATCGCTGCTCCCAGCCCGGTCAGCAGGGTCCCGGGAACAAAGAGACAAATGCCGACGGAATAGAACAGTATGAAAAATATCGGGGCCCAAAACCCGGCCCGTTCGAGGTAGTCTCCCAGAACCTTCAGGGTAAGGATATTTTTTATCGGGGTAAACCGAACCAGATAAATGGAAAAAGGATAAAGGCCACCAAAACGGCAACCTTGATCAACGCCTTTTTCTTACTCTTGGAGGAAGACAAAGTGTTTATCGGCATGATTCCCTATAACCCAACCCGGACCAGCCGGAACCAAAATTGGATATCCGAAACATTCCGGAATTTCTTCATTTGGTCCGGGTATAAGGCCTGTTTAATAATAAATTCTATCCAATTTGCCTAGAATTTCAGTTTAAGTAACTATTTTCGCACTAAACCCACAGCCTCGCTGTCCACGAACCATTTTAAATCCCCGCGGCCTGGGTTTACCAGTCCAGCGGGAAATTTTCTCCGATGAGGGCCCGGTTTAAGTATTTCGGACAGGATAGCCTTTTTCCCGAGACCGGAGACTACAAAGAGAATATGCCTGGCGTTATTGATCAGCGGCAAGGTCATCGTCATCCTTACCGGAGGTGGTTTGGGAGCGTTAAAAACAGGGGCCACCCAATATTGAGTCTCATTCAAAAGCGGGTGGCCGGGGAAAAGGGAAGCGATATGGCCGTCTTCTCCGATCCCTAAAAGAATCAGATCAAATCTCGGAAGTCGGCCGGCCCCCGGCCGAAACACCTGTTTCAGGGTTAAGGTGTAGGCTTCGGCTGCTTCCCAGGCCGCGCCTGAACAGTCCAGAAAATATATCTGGTTGCCAGGGATATTGACATATTTGAACAGGTGTTGATTGGCGAACCCAAAATTGCTTTCAAGACTGGTCGGAGGCAGGCATCGTTCATCGGCCCAGAAAACGTGCCATCCCTTCCAGTTGATGGCGGTTCGCAACGATTCAGCAACCAACTGAGGGCTGAGAATCTCCATCAGCGACCCGCCGGAAAGGGCAACATAAAAATGTTTTCTTTTCTCGATGGCCTGGGCCGCCAGTAAAATCACATAAGAGGAGACGGCAGTTGATAATGATTGCCGGTTCGGATGAATTACAACCTCTGTTCGCATCTTCAGTTATGTCCACCCATCCCGAAAGAAAAGACATTCGGGAATGACGAAAGAAGTCCGGCTGTAGTATTAATCTATTAACTCCGGGAGTTTTTTTAAAGCCTCGGGGCCCCAGCTTCCCGAGGCATAGAAGCGGAGCATCTCCGCCCGGTTGTCGCAATGCTCGCAGATCCAAAGGATAGGGGTTAAAAAAGCCCAGCAGGCTTCGATCCCATCCTGTCTCCAGAAAAGGAGACGATCTCCCTGCAAACAGTCTAACAGGATTTTTTCATAGGCCTCAAGAAGGTGGCCCTGGTAATTCTGATAGTAGAAAAAATTCATATTTACGGATAGTAAGGCCAGGTGGGCTCCGGGCCTCTTGGTCTGGAAGGTCAAGGTAATCTTCTCTTCAGGATAGATCCCAAGAATCAAGCGATTGGGAGAGATGCCTTCCTCGAGAGTTTCCCGAAAAACAGAGTGAGGTATTTCCTTAAATTGAATGACGATGGCCGTTTGCTTCCTGGCCAGCCGCTTGCCGGAAGTCAAATAAAAAGGGACGCCTTGCCATCGCCAATTATCTATAAAAACCTTGATCATGGCAAAGGTCGGGGTCAGGGAGTCAGGACTGACACCGGGTTCCTCCCGATAAGCAGGGACCTCTTTACCGTCAATCCTCCCCCGGCCGTATTGACCCAATACGGTGTAATCCATAAAATCTTCGGCCGGGAAAGGTCTCAGGGATCGAAATACCTTGACCTTCTCATCTTGTACCGGATCGGCATCAAGGCAGGTGGGAGATTCCATCGTAGTCAGGGCCAGGAGTTGCATTAAATGGTTTTGGAACATGTCTCTCAAAACTCCCGCTTGTTCATAATACCCGGCCCGGTGCTCAACACCCAAGGTCTCGGCCGCCGTGATACTCACCTGGTCGATGTAGTTCCTGTTCCACAAAGGTTCAAATATGGAATTGGCAAACCGACACACTAAAATATTCTGCACGGTTTCTTTAGCGAGGTAATGATCGATCCTGAATATCTGGTTCTCTTGAAAATATTCATGAAGTCTTTTATCCAAAGCCAAAGCGGTTTCCAGGTCCCTTCCAAACGGCTTTTCCACCACGATCCGGGCCCACCCCCGGCCATTTTCATACTCAATTCCCAGGCCGGCCCGGCCGAGGGACCTTGCTGCCGTCTCATAAAGCGAAGGGGGAATAGCCAGTTCAAAAATCCGATTCCCCCCGGTCTTATATTTCTTATCCAACTCCTTGAGAGAGTCGGCCAAGCGCTTAAAGGAAGGAAAGTCATCATAAAGGATGGTTCGATAATGAAGTAATCGGGCAAAAGCCGGCCAGGTTGAGGGATCCAGGGGGCCGGCTTTTTCCAGAGCCTCCTTCATCCTCTCCCGGAATCCTTCGTCCGACATCACCGTCCGGGAGCAGCCGACGATCAGGAAAGGGTGGGGTAAGGCCTTATTTAAAAACAAAGAATAGAGGGCCGGGATCAGCTTCCTGGAGGTCAAATCTCCTGAGGCCCCCAAAATAATAAAAATACAGGGGTCTAAAACTCCCGCGGTTAAAGAGTCTTGTCCCTTCCCAAGCGGCTCATCGGTATTGGTTGGGACGGTCGAGATAGCGACCGGGTCCTTACCCTTTTCTTCCTGGAAATTCATCGAAAACTCCTGCCTGGGCTTATCCGATCCCACTCTTGTCGGTCCCAACCACGGCATGGCCCCCGAATTCTCGACGCAAGGCGGCCACCAGTCTGTCGGAGAAGGCGTCCTTTTCTCTGGAGCGGAAACGGGACATCAAGGCCAGAGCGATGACCGGTGCGGAAACCCCGCTTTCAATGGCCTGGCCCACGGTCCATCGGCCCTCCCCCGAATCTTCCACAATTCCCTTGATGTCTTTCAATTTATGATCTTTACTGAAGGCCGACTCCGCCAGTTCCAGCAACCAGGACCGGACGACACTTCCGTGCATCCAGAGATCGGCCACTCGCGCCAAGTCCAGCTTGTATTCGCTCTTCGACATCAGCTCAAATCCTTCGGCATAGCCTTGCATCATGCTGTACTCGATGCCGTTGTGCACCATCTTCACATAGTGCCCGGCACCGGCCGCGCCGACATGGGCCCAGCCGTTTTCAGGTGCCAAGGTCTTGAACACCGGTTCAAGCCGTTTGACGGCTGCGTCTTCTCCGCCGACCATGAGACAATAGCCGACTTTCAGTCCCCAGATCCCTCCACTGGTTCCCGCATCAACATAGTGAATGCCTTTTTTCTTGAGCTCGGCAGCCCGCCGGACATCGTCATGAAACCTGGTATTTCCACCGTCCACGATGGTGTCACCTGGTTGCAACAATGCAGCAACGGCCTGGATGGTTTCTTCGGTGGGGGCGCCGGATGGAACCATGATCCAGACGGCACGTGGAGCGCT
>JACQYK010000081.1 GCA_016208255.1 Deltaproteobacteria bacterium
AGTACACTCTTTTCATGGAAACCTCCTTCTGGTTGGTTTCTGGGCGAGATCTTCTCGTCTCAGCCGCTTGCTTCTTACAAGCATTTTCTACCACTGGGAGGTTTCCTGTAAATCCTTTTCTTATGCATTCAAACACCATACTTATTTCTTGTCCTTTATTGACAAGGTAAAATTGTATTAGGACCCCTCTTTCAACCTCAAAAGGTAGGGCACAAAAAATTAAAATGAGTATGGTGTCCCCGGATTTAAACCTTTTATGGTGCTGAAATCGATCCTGGATCGTTCCTTAAACCTGTCCCAATCAACCACAAAATCTTTAGACCTTAACCACCGCAGGGCTGCACCCATGGGTGTTTCATGGTTCTTAATGGGGTGACGGAGTTCATAAAGCGCCTCCAGGGGGAAGATTGCTGGTTCGGAGAGGCCAAACAGCGGCCGGAACAGATAACATTGGAAATCAATTGGATTTCGGGTTTAGGGGCTCTCGAATATGTGCTTGACAGCATATGTGTTAAGAGACATAATATTACCATGAGTTGGACAATTCTGTTTCATGAGGATTTTGAACCGGAGTTTGATGCCTTGCCGGAAGAAGTGCAGGATGAATTGTTGGCTCATGCCAAATTACTCGAACATTTTGGGCCTCAACTGGGCTGGCCCCGCAGCGATACCCTAAACGGTTCCCGCCATGCGAACATGAAGGAACTGCGTTTCACAGGCGCTGATGGGGTATGGCGGGTTGCCTTCGCGTTCGATCCGAGAAGGCAAGCTATTATGCTAGTCGGCGGAGATAAATCAGGGATCAGCGAAAAAAGATTCTACAGAAATCTTATTGCAATAGCCGACAAACGATTTGACAGCCACCTGGCCCGTTTGAAGGAAAGGAAGCATAAACCATGAAGACCATAAACCAGAAGATGAAAACCGTCAGCGCCAGGCGTCGGAAGAAGATCGAGGCCCGCGCTTCATCTCTCATTGCGGAGGAGATGACCCTTCAAGAACTTCGACGAGCGCGTAAGATCACTCAGGTACGCCTGGCCAAAACCCTCGGCATCAGCCAGGACGGTGTATCCCGTCTTGAAAAGCGAAGTGACCTTCTGCTTTCGACCATGAGAAAGAGCGTCGAGGCCATGGGAGGCAACCTGTCCCTCGTCGTTGAATTCCCCGACCGGAAGCCGGTCATCCTTTCCGGGATTGCTACGGGAGAGACAGATCCCGCCTAAAATCGTTCCGGACAGCCGCTCGTGCTTGGTTAATGGAAAAGGGCGGAAAAGAGGTTTTCTTTACCTCTGTCAGGCTCTCGAGCCTAACCTCAGGTCGTTTTAATATATAACGTTATCCAATTCACTTATTTCGGCGAACCTGTCCTGGTGGAAAATGGCCGCCGGACATGGCGCCAATTGGAATCCCCTATGGAGGGGGACAGGCAGACGGTTATCTTTTTCATCTGCTTTTTTTCATCAGACTGATACGGTTTCAGTCCATTCCATCTGTAATTTACGATGATGAACGGCGCAGTCACGAAGATAAAGATTAATCAAGCTTTGATAAGGAATGCCCGTTTCCTGGGCAATGGTTTTAAAAAATAGGTTAAAGTATCCCGATCCATCCTCATCGTTACCGGCTGTTTTAAATATTTGATATAAGGATTTTTACGTCCTTTCATTTTTGAAAACTTGTAATGTTCTTTCATCTTTTTCGCCTCCAATATTCCTGCTGTTCGCCTTTATCCGCCTTCCGGGCCGAGATAAGTCGAATGACGGTTTCACTTTCCCGGAAACAATGACAGACAACCAGGATCATAGACCTAAGGTATTTTCCCGAACTTAAAGATACCCAGCTTTTTCATACGGGAGTACAGGGTATTGGGATGAATATGCAATAGGGCTGCCGCCCCGTTCCGGCCCCGGACCTTTCCCTTGGTCATATCCAGTATTTTGAGAATATGAATCCGCTCGTTTTCTTCCAGGCTTTGATTTTTTTCTCTCATGGGGGAGGCAGGGGAAATAAGCCCCAGGTCCGGAACATAATAATAAGGGCCTTTGCTGAGAATGACGCCTCTTTCAATAATGTTTTCCAATTCCCGCACGTTTCCGGGCCAGTCATATTCCATCAGTTTCCTCATTTCAGATTCCGGTATTTTTTCTATCTTTTTATTCAGATTTTTGGCATAGGTAAATAAAAAATGATAGGCCAGTAAAGGGATGTCTTCCCGGCGTTCCCGAAGAGGGGGAACCGTGATGGGGAAGACATTCAAACGGTAGAACAGGTCCTTCCTGAACCGCCCGTTGATAACCTCCTTCTGCAGATCCCGGTTGGTGGCGGCCATGAGTCTGAAATCGGAGGTTATCGTTTCCTGACCGCCGACCCGTTCAAATTCTTTGCTTTGAAGGACCCGGAGCAGCCGGACCTGGACCTCCAGAGGGATTTCCCCGATTTCATCGAGAAAAATAGTGCCGTTATTGGCCAGTTCAAACCGGCCGATCCGGCGCTGTACGGCACCGGTAAAGGCCCCCTTTTCGTGACCGAAAAGCTCACTGGTGATAAGATTCTCTGAAAACACACTGCAATTGACCCGGACAAAAGGCCCGGTCCGGCGGGCACTGTTATGATGGATGGCCCTGGCCACCAGTTCCTTTCCCACCCCGGTTTCACCTAAAATAAGGACGGTTGCCTCCGTACCGGCCACAGAATCCACCTGCGAGAATACCTGGTAAATAGCCCGGCTCTTGCCGATGATATCCTCAAAGTTCAAACTTTCCAGGTATTGTTCCTCAAAGTACTGCTTCTCTTCTTTTTGTTTTTTTACCGTCTGTTGGAGGAAGTCATAGGCCTGAGCATTTTCCATGGCGATGGCCGCCTGGGCGGCAAAATAGCCAAGAACCTCCAGGTCCTCTTTTCGAAAAACGCTCTGAAAAAACCGGTTGTCGTGGTATAAAACGCCGACGACTTTATTTCGGAGGGTCATGGGGACGCAGATCAATGACCGGATCGTCTCAGGGACCGGAATATCGGTTTTTTCTGATTCGAGATCCAGGACAAAACTCCGTCCCGAATCAAAAGTTTTTTCAATGATCTTCATCGAAAACGCAAAATCGGGGGAAGTCAGATTTTCCCGGGTCAGGTTTATGGCCGCCCTCAGGGTCAGGTCTTGTCCCGATTCATCAAGGAGAAACATGGCCCCCCGTTCCGCCCCGGTGACACTGTTGGCCGCTGAGACGATCCGAACGGCCACTTCGCGGTTATCCCGGAGGGTCACCATTTCCTGGCCCAGTTTAAGAATCTCTTTGAGGAGATTTTTGCTGTCGCGGAAATCCTCCACCAGGGAGCGTAAATCATCCGGAATCATGGCCTCATTGAGGGAAAAAATTAATCGGGCGGCCGGGGCGGCTATGATCCGCGCCCTTTCCTCCTGCCGGTCATGAACATACTCACGGGCCAGTTCAAACTTTACCCGGGCCAGATCGATCTGATGACCGGAGATCTCCAGCCATTTAACGGCTTGGGTCAGGTCCTGGATGATACTCCGGGGAGAATGTCCTTTCCGCTTTCGGAGCAAGGCCCGGTGGCGGTAGCCCATCCCCCGCATATAGATATTCCTGCTCCGGATGGCCTCGTTGATTTCTTTTTCGAGGGACAGACCATCGATTCGGGACAACAGGCCCTGTTCCATGGACCAGCACATTTCCAAGACGACCGGAAAGGATCTGAAATACATCTGGGCCTGCTGGCTCAGATCCAGAAAATCATGCAGGAAGATGGAGGCCGATTGATAATCCTTCATTTGATTGGAGGTCTGGGCTAAACCGAGCAAAGCGGCCAGCCTTCCGTAATGATTTTGACCTTCTACCGATTCTTTTAAGGCCTCTTTGAAGAAATGAAAGGCCTTGGCATAATAGCCGATTTCGGAAAACATAAGGCCGATGCCGGTTGAGGCGTGACCGGCGACACCGATATTGCCGGCTTCCAGGCAATGGCTGCGGAGAGCATCGAGCATGCCCATCCCCTGAGAGACCTGTCCGCAGTGTCCGTAACAATTCCCGATAGTCAAACGGGCCAGGAGAGGAAATCCGCCTTTGGGAACGTTTTCGATCTCCGGCATATATTTTTCGTAACTTTCTACGGCATCCTGGAATTTACCTTGCCAATAATGAAAAAACATACTGAAGATGAGGGCCGAACGGTGCAGGTCGGGATCGTCAATCTCCTGGGATAAGGTCCAGCCTTCGTCAAAGTGTTTTAAGGCGCTCTGAAAATTAGATCGCAACCACTCGTGCTTGGCCAGGACCATTTTCAGGATAGCCTGGTAAGAATGATATCCATGGGTTTTGGACAACCGGAGGGCCTTCCGGATGGTGGAATTTACCCGGTCGGCCTCGAGGGTGGCCGTTGAGATTCTCGAATATTGCAGACTGGTTTCTATCAGCAGGCGGGCGGCGGTTTCACCTTTCAGTCCTCGCAGATCTTCTATGGCCTTTTCATAATACTGCAACGCTTCCTTATGGCAGAACATTCGCCGGTAATAATTCCCGTCTTCAACCAGACGCCGACAACCCGAAAGGTCGTTTTTTACATGAAGGAAAAGCTGGCCTGTCAGTCTGTCTTTTTGGTCTTCATTTGGCAGATCCCGGTTTAGGACCCCAACCACACGATGGAATAAATCTTCCCTTTCCAGGGGAGGGATAGCTTCCAGCAGATCCTTTTGTTTTTGCTGATCAGCGAAGTGGAATAAACCCGGCCCGGAACAGGTGAGCCACTTGGCCCGCAGTCCTTGATCGAGGGCCTGGAGAATCTGGGAGGGTTTTTCAAGGGTGATCTCCTGGAGCCAGTCTATTGAAAAATCCCCCTTAAACAGAGCGGCTGAAGCAAAAATCCGTTGGTTGTTTGAAGGACCGTCAGGCGAATCGGTTGATTCCATAAATTTCCACCGCCTTTTTTATGGATTCGAAAAAAGTCGCCAGAACCCCAAAAACGTCATTCCGGTCGGTCGGTTTCACCGACCTCTATTAAGAGACCTCCAAAGGAGGTCGAGCGAAAGCCGGAATCCAGGAACTTCAATAAGTTAAAAAACACCTGGACCCCGGTTTTCACCGGGGGACGACTTTTTACGAGTTCATCATTGAAGGACCTGTAAAAAGTCGTCATTCCCGCGCAGAGCCTTCTTTCGACCTGATCGGGGACGGGAATCCAGACGATGCGGAAACAATTAAAAAACTGGATTCCCGTTTTCACGGGAATGACAGAAATGGGCTTTTGGTAAATTTTTACAAAATCGTTTTGTTGTCTCTCTTTAAGAATATTTAGGATGAAATAGTAAACTTGTCAATTCATATTCAACGTAATATAGTTCTAAAAACGAAATATCGTTTTTTTCCGTTTCCGATAGAGGAGAATTAATAAAAATTATATTGATATCATTATGAAAAATTATTTTTTGTTAGTTGGCCCGTTCTTTGCGATTAAATTTCCTTATGATACGGATTGAAGAAAAAATTACAGATAAAGATAATGTCCTCTTATGGATTGAAGGCCGGTTGGATCGAGAGTCATTCCCGGCTTTTCGTCAAATGTGCGAAAAATATTTTCAGGCCGGAAAAAGCGTCCAACTTAATCTAAGCGGGCTCATTTACATGGGGCAGGATGGTTTGGAATATTTCCGGGGCATCAGAGACCGGGTTTCTTTTTTGGGCTTGAACGCTTATTTAAAAATGGCCATTCAGGATGCGGATACCGAGGACCTGGCCTCATAAAAAAATATATCTGTTTAGTTTTTTGAAATTCAAATACTATATTAGACAGGATTTACAGGATACTTTGATTTTTGTGCCTTTCCACCTGCGGGCAGGCAGAAACGCACAAACCGAATCACCTGACGGACAGGGTCATCAGCTTCCGCTGGAAGCGGATTGAAGTTGCTCAGGGTCTTCCGGAGCCTGAGCAAAAACATGTAAATCCTGTTAATCCTGTCTGATAATTCTTTTTTCATAAAGCTAACCCCTGTCGTCCGCTATCTTTTGGCTGTTGTTCTGACATTTCTTCTGGTGGCCTTTCTGGGAATTCTGGTCGAACGGTTCATTTTCCGTCGCTTTCGACAAAATCTGCAGGCCATCCTTATCGTTTCCTTTGCGGTGATGCTGATCCTGCAGGCCGGCTCCCTGGTCACCTTCGGCGTAACGGATAAGGCTTTTGGATCACCATTCAGCGGTTATCTCAAATTGGGTTCTATCTCGATTTCCGGGGAACGGTTTGCGGCCATTGTCTGTGGCCTGGTCTTTATTCTGGCCATGTATTTTTGGATTTACCGGACCCGATTAGGGAAAGCGATGCGGGCCGTTTCTCAGGATTCGGAAGCCGCCCTAGTCCAGGGCATCGATATCCGGGTGGTCTTTGCGCTGGCCATGGTAATCGGTTGTGCCTTGGCGGCCGTCGCCGGTTCCCTGGTGGGACCGATCTTTTATGTCAACCCCTATATGGGGGTGGAACCGATCATGAAGGCCTTTGTCGTAGTCATATTGGGGGGCATGGGTAGTCTGATCGGGGCCATCATCGGCGGCTTTGTCATCGGTATTACCGAAAGTTTCATTGCCACCTATGTCGGAGCCCATGCGGCGGTACTGGCGGTGTTTTTATTGTTGATCGCCGTTTTATTAATTAAACCCACTGGGATGTTCGGCCATGCAGAATAAATCAATCCCCTGGACCAATATTCTTTTAATCCTTTTCTTTCTTCTCGGCCTGTCGCTTCCCCTATTGATCAAAGACCCCTATCTCCTTCACGTCGGAATCAATATTTTTATTTGGAGCATTCTGACCCTGGGCATTCGGGTGGTTCTGTTGATCGGGCACCTCAATTCGGCCCAGGCCAGTTTTATGGGCATGGGGGCTTACTTTTCCGGATTGATGGCCATGAAACTCAACTTAAGCTTCTGGCTGTGTCTGCCTTTTTCCGGTCTGGCGGTGGCCCTTCTGGCCTCTGTCCTGGGCTACCCTATTTTAAGGATCAAGGGGGCCTATTTTGTCATGATCACCTTTGCCATCACCGAAGTCTTCCGTCATATCTGGATGATGTGGGACAAGCTTTTTGGTGGTCCTCAGGGTATTTTGGGAATCCCCCGGCCCGGCACCTTTTCCCTCTTCGGCTCGACCATCGGTTTCACTTCCAAGGCCCCCTTTTATTATCTAACCCTTTTGGTTCTGCTGGTCAGCGTCATCATTCTGCGCCGGCTGGATAACACCCGATTCGGCCTGACCCTTCGCTCGATCCCCCAGGCAGACCAACTGGCCGAGGCGGTCGGTGTTCCCGTTCTCCGTTACAAATTGATGGCCTTTGTCATCGGTTCTTTATTCGCCGGTCTGGCCGGGTCTCTTTGGGCCCACTATTTCACCTATGCCAACCCCGATGACTTTACCTGGCTCAATTCCTTATATATGTTGATGTATGCGGTAATCGGTGGAACCCAGACCGTTCTGGGACCGATTATGGGCTGCCTGATCCTTTTAAGCCTCGACGAAGTATTGAGACCGCTTAAGCAGTATATGCCGATTATACTGGGAATGATCCTGATTCTGGTTTTGCTTTTTTTGCCCGGCGGTCTGATAACCTTACCGGAAAAAATACGTTCTCAATTTCGCAAGGAGTGATCTTGATTAAAGGTGACCAAAACGTACTGCTCCAATTAACCCAATTGAGCAAAAATTTCGGAGGCCTTTCCGCGGTTCAGGAACTGGATCTGACGGTCAGGCCGGGGGAAGTCCATGGGCTGATTGGTCCCAACGGGGCGGGAAAGACCACGGTATTTAACCTGATCAGCGGGGCCTTAAGCCCTTCCCAGGGTTCGGTGAGATTCAAGGAAACTGACATAACCGGATTGAAGCCAAACCGAATAGCGAAAATGGGCCTGGTCAGGACCTTTCAAAGTAATGTTCTTTTCAGGGATTTTACCGTGACCGAGAATATCCTCATGGGTTATCATCTGGATGCGGGCTTCGGTTTCTTCGGCGATCTGGTGAATACGCCTTCCGTTCGGCACAAACGGAAACAAATACAGGAAAAAACCGATGAACTGCTGCGATTCAGCGGATTGGAGCCCATTAAGGATATTCAGGCGGTCAATTTGTCCCATGGTCACCAGCGTATCCTGGGGGTTTCCATTGCCCTGGCTGCCCAACCGGCGCTTCTGATGCTGGATGAACCCGTGGCCGGTATGAACGCCGAAGAAAAACATTCCATGGTGGAGCTGATCGGGCGTATTAACCAAAAAGGGGTTACCGTTCTTATCGTGGAACATGACATGAAAGTGATCATGGAGCTTTGCCATCGGATTGCCGTGCTTAATTTCGGGGTAAAAATCGCCCAAGGCACTCCCGATGAAATACAAGCCAATCCTGATGTGATCGAAGCCTACTTAGGAGCGGAAGAACCATGACCCTGTTGGCGGTTAAAAACATTCGAGTGCATTATGGGCGGGTGGAGGCCTTAAAAGGGGTTTCCATCCATGTTGAAGAGGGCTCCATCGTCTCTTTGATCGGTTCCAACGGAGCCGGAAAAACAACCACCCTGAAATCCATCTTCGGCCTGACGAAACTGACCGAGGGAGAGATTTATTTTGACGGGCAGCGGATCGACCGTCTTCCGCCTTTGGAGATCGCCAGAAGGAAAATTGCCTATGCCATGGAAGGACGCCGGTTGTTTCCCTTTATGACCGTTTTGGAAAACCTGGAGATGGGGGCCTTTCTAAGAAAGGACAAATCTGAAATTCAAAAGGAGTTACAGGAAATTTTTCGCCGTTTTCCGGTTTTGAAGGATCGTCAAAAACAGCAGGCCGGCACCTTAAGCGGTGGTGAGCAAATGATGTTGGCCATCGGACGGGCCTTGATGGCCAAACCAAGACTGCTTTTACTGGATGAGCCCTCCCTGGGTCTGGCCCCGCTGGTAGTCCGGGAGATCGGCCGTATGATCACAGAAATCAATCAACGGAAGGTAACCATATTGTTGGTCGAACAAAATTCCAAGCTGGGGTTAGGGGTGGCCCATAAAGGGTATGTCTTAGAGGTGGGTAAAATTGCCCTGGAGGGCCCTAGTCAGGAGTTGCTTGGAAACGATCATGTCAAACGGACCTACCTGGGCGGTTAATTTTGGGCTGGTTGTGGTGCAACTGGGTGAGTCTGTGTCAGAGGGAGCCACGAACCATGAAACTGGGTTCAAGGTTCAGGGTTTAAGGTTTAAGAAAAACCGTATACCATACACCTTGTACCTGAATATTTAATTGGAGGTTGGATTAATGGACCGTTTCTGGATGAAAAACTGGCCTGCCGGGGTTCCGACCGAATTGGTTTATCGCCTGGGACCGAAGCCCCTTTTTGAATACTTGAAACAAAACGCCAGAGAAATGCCCAACCGGGCGGCTTATATCTACTATGGAAAAACAATCACCTGGTCCGACCTCGATCTTTTCTCCGATCGGTTTGCCGGTTTTTTGCACTCCCTTGGGATCGGAAAGGGGGACAAGGTCATGCTCTATATGCAAAACTGTCCCCAGTATTTAGTCGCCCATCACGGGACTCAAAAATTGGGGGGCATTGTTGTTCCGGCCAATCCTATGTTCAAGGAGATGGAGCTGGAATACGAGGCCAGTGATGTGGGGGCCGGTGTTATTGTCACTACCGACGATTTGTATCCCACCCTGGAAAAGGTCAGGGACAAGACCCCGCTTAGAGAAGTGGTCGTCACCAATTATCGTGATCTGGCTTCAGAAGATTCTCCCCTGCGTTATCCGGAAGAACTGCAGAAGAAGCGGGAGGATTATCCTCGGACCCGTAAGCTGATGGACATTCTGGAAAACCCATCTTCCGAATTTCCGGAACCGAGAATAGATATCTGGGAAGATGTGGCCATGATCGTTTATACCTCGGGGACCACCGGCCGGCCGAAAGGGGCTATGTTAACCTACGGCAACGCCCTGTTCAAAGTGGCCTCTGCTTCGACCTTCAACCGCATCGGGAAGGAAGACACGCTGTTGTCCGTTATGCCCCTTTGCCATATCGCCGGGAACGTCCTGGGCGTGGGCATGCCGGTCTATTCCGGGGCCACGACCGTCTTATTGACCCGGTTCGAACCGGATGTGCTTCTGCAGGCCATCGATCGCTATCGCTGCACCTGGATCTACGGCGTCACCCCGATGCTGATCGCCATGATGAGCCATCCGGAGGCCAGGACCTTTGATCTTCGTTCTTTAAGGCAAACCAATTGCACCAGTTTCGGGATTGCCCTGACCGAGGAAATCGCCAACCGCTGGCGGAGCTTCGTCGGGGGCGCTCCGGTGGTCGAGTCCGGATACGGTTTAAGTGAAACTCACACCTGTGATGTCTTTATGCCGCCGGACAAGATCAAATTCGGTCCGACCGGGATCCCTTCCTTTGACACGGACATCCGGATCGTTGATCCCGATACCGGAGAGGAAAAACCGGTTGGCGAACAGGGAGAGATCATTATTCGAAATCCCGGGGTTTTTAAAGGGTATTTGAACAATCCGGAAGGTACGGCTGCCACCTTGAGGGACGGTTGGGTTTTCACGGGCGACATCGGTCGTTTCGATCAGGACGGTTATCTCTATTTCCTGGGCCGAATCAAAGAGATGATCAAATGTTCCGGCTACAGTGTCTTTCCCGAGGATGTGGAAGTGATGCTGATCAGTCATCCGGCGGTGGCCCAGGCGGCGGTAATCGGCATTCCCGACCCGTCCCGGGGGGAAAGTGTCAAGGCCTTTATTGTCCTTAAACCCGACTTCAAAGGAAAAGTTACACCTGAAGAAATAATGGCCTGGGCCAGGGAGCATATGGCTGCCTATAAATATCCCCGGGCCGTTGAGTTCCGGGATCAACTCCCCACGACCGGGGCGGGCAAGGTCCTTAGAAGGCTTCTAAAGGATGAATAATCCCCGGAGAAACGGGGTCTATATAATCAAAGGCTATATCATCGTTGCCGGAAATAATTAAAAAATTAAGTCAAGGAGGGTGTTTATGAAAAAAAATTATTGGATTTCAGGAATTATCATCCTTTCCGTTCTGGTTGGTGTCTTCTTTCTACACCAACCCGTTAACGCAGCGGAAAAAATCAGAGTGGGCGTTCTCTCCGCTCAAAGCGGACCGGCCGCCCCCTGGGGCATTCCGAACGCCAGAAGCATTATCCTGGAGGCTGAAGAAATAAATAAAAAAGGGGGATTCAAAGTCGGTGGGAAAACTTATGAGCTCGAAGTGATGGTATACGACCACAAATACATCCCCGCCGAATCGGCCAAGGCCGCCAACAAGGCGATATTTGCCGACAAATGTAATTTCTTGGCTATCCAGGGGGGTGCCCCCACCATGGCCGCCATCCCCTTAATGAATGAAAACAAAATCCTTTCGCTCAATTTCGCCGGCGGAGCGGATCAATTGATCAAGAAGGAAAACCCTCTCTTATTCATCTATAACCCTTCCATCGAGATCATGTACGCCTCTGTCTTTCCTGTTATTAAGAAAAGAGAAAATATTAAGACTCTGGTCATCGTTAATCCAAATGACACCTCCGGAAAATCGGGGACAGCGGCTTCCAAGGCGGCGGCCGCTCGAGAAGGATTTAAGGTGCTGGCAGAAGAATTTTTTGAAAGAGGAAGCAAAGACCTGACCGCGTTGCTGACCAGGATCGTCAACCAAAAGCCGGATTTGATTGATACCAGTTATACCGATCCGACTACCTCGGCCCTTATCTGCAAGCAGGCCAGAGAACTCGGATACAAAGGGAGTGTTTTGTTGGCCTGGGGTCCTGACCCGGCCCAGGTAAAAAAGATGGCCGGTCCCCATGCTGAAAAGGCCTATATGTCCTTAGCCGGTCCCCTTGATCCCAAGACTGACTTCCAGAAAAAAATCTACAAGGCCTATCTTGACAAGTGGGGAGAAAAGGAATGGAATTCCACTATCTGGTCTAATTACGGGCTGGTCGCTTCCCTGGTCAAAGGCATTGAGACAGCCCAGGGTCTGGATCCTTTCAAAATCGCGGCCGCCCTGGAAAAAGCAAGCTGGGATACTCCGGTGGGCAAGCTTCGTTATGGCGGCTCCAAGCTTTTTGGTGCCAAGCGACATCTTCTCTACCCAATTACTCTTTACCAATTCCAGAAGGAAGAACCCGTTTTCCTGGGAACGCTCCCGATCCGGGAAGATGTTTTGGATTAAGCCTGACTGCCACTTAGAGAAGCTACAGATCGATCGTTTAAACCGGGTCGAGGCGGAGTGGATTTTCGCTCTGCCTCGACCGTCATTAGCGCCCCCGGGTAGACCTCCCAGATCCTCATAATGTAAACTATTATTATTTGGAGATGGATTCGTAAAAATTTGCCAAACCCCAAAATAATAGTCATTTCCGGCGAAAGCCGGAAACCATCCCGCCTTTGCGGGACCGGTTTTCACCGGGGTGACGACTTTTGCGAGACCATCTGTTGAGATCCTTAATAAACCTGGATGCCCCGCTTTTTGGGGCGTGGCACCACGATACGGTTGGTCGTTCGATCCGCTCGGCTTCGCCGAGCTCCCCAAGAGGCTTCCATTTGGAAGCCGAATTGTCGAACTAAAAGAGGCATCCTGTCCGACTCCCTTTGGGAGTCTCCCCAAAAGATCGGCATAGCCGATCGGCCGGATGCCGTATGCCAACCTAAAAGGAGACATCCAGAGGATGTCGGGACATGAAAACAGAGTTCGTGGACGCCGAACTCTATTTTCGAACTAAATAGAAAGAGGAAAAAATTAATGACCCAAAAAAACGAACGCAAGCTGGCCGTTGGTCTGGATATCGGGTTTAAGGTTGAGAGTACTGTTACCATGGAAGGGGCGATCCGGGAACTGGCCAACCGCAAGAGAAAAGCCCGGAATCACGGCGGTGAAAAACAGGTGGCCAAACAACACGCCCTGGGACGGCTCACGGCCCGCGAAAGAATTGAAAAATTGCTCGACCCCGGCAGTTTCTGGGAGATCGGTCAGTTGAATAAGGGCGAAAACCCGGAAATGGCGGACAGGACGGCGGCCGACGGCCGGCCTTGCGGTTTTGGTCTGATTCAGGGCCGCCGAGTTTTAGTGACCGCCGACGATGTGACCGTCCTGGGGGGGAGCGACGGCCTCATCGGATGCCAGCGCAAGCACGAACAAGCCCACATCTATGCCACGGAAAAAGGCTATCCCACTATTTTTTTGGGGGACAATCTGGGGGGGTTGAGGTTGCCCGATGGGATGGGTTCCATAGGGATGAGCCGTTCAGCGGCCATGCCCTTGTTTCTGCGGAGACCCCGAATAACCCCTCGGATAGCCACCATCATGGGGGATTGTTTTGGGGAACCCAGCTGGATCGCCTCGGCCTCCGATGTGGTCTTCGCCGTCAAGGGGACCTGTATGGGTGCGGCCGGGCCCCGGATTCTTAAAATCGCCATAGGGGAAGAAATCACCCCTCACGACCTGGCCGCCTCTGAGTTTCGGTTTCGGGACACCGGCGAGATTGACGCCCTGGCCGAAAACGATATACAATGCCTGGAGCTGGTTAGAGAATTTTTGAGTTATATGCCTGCCCATCATCTCGAAGAACCCCCGGTCGTCTCATCGGACGACCCGGTCTCCAGACGGATCGATGATATTGGGAAAATTGTTCCCGACCAGTTGAACCGGGCTTATGATATGCATCGTCTCCTAAAAAAAATTGTTGATGATGGAAAATACTTCCCATTGAAATCGGAATTCGGTAAATCCCTGATAACCTGTCTGGGACGTATCGGAGGGCGGACCGTAGGTTTTATTGCCAATAACCCCATGTTCGACGCCGGGGCGCCCACCGTGGCTTCCTGTGAGAAGGCGGCCAGTTTTATCTGCCTTTGCGATTCATTTAATATCCCTTTGGTCTTCCTGATCGATGTCCCCGGCATGTTTCCGGGCAGCGCCGCCGAGAAACAGAAACTGCCCGGGAAGATCGTCAACTGGCTGGAAACCGAACAGCTGGCCACAGTCCCCAAGATTTCCATCACCTTGCGCAAAGCCTATGGGATGGGTTGGAACGTCATGATGAGCCCGGGGGAAGGAGCCGACTTTACAGTCGCCTGGCCTATCGCCTCCATCAGTTTTGTCGACCCGGTGATAGGGATTGAATTGGTGCACGGCAGCAAAATTGCGGAAGCCGGGGATCCCCGGGGAGAACGGGAAAAGCTGCGACAACTCTGGTCAACCGAAACGGCTCCCTGGAAGGCGGCTGAACATCATTATTTTGACGATATTATCGATCCGAGGGATACCAGGAAATTTATTGCCGAGGCCCTCGATATTGCCCGTGGGAAAAAAGGTCGATTGATAAGCGAGCATAAATTGCAGTATTGGCCCACCACCTTTTAATACGAAAATACGTTAGGCGTTAAGCGTAAGGCGTAAGGAGAACCCCTTTTTTCATGATTCGTGGCGACTCAACGAGGCATAAGGGTTTAGTTCGAAAATAGATTTTAGGCTTTGAAATTGTAACACAGCCGCCCCCGGCTGTGATTATATAACTGACAGGCGAGGGCGCCTGTCCCGCATAAGCAAAGCCCATTTTCATGTTCCGTGGTGCCCCGCAGGGGCATGAAGGCTTAGTGCGAAAATTACCTTGGATACCTATAGGCTTGTTTGCTCTCCGTCATGCCGGACCCCGTATCAGGTACGGGGCAGGCCCGATCCGGTATCCAGAGGTTTGCTTGGTTTCTCCAGCCTGGATTCCGGCTTTCGCCGGAATGACGAACTGACTCTTTGGTTAAAAAATAATTTTCAGGCTTCGTGTGCCCAGATGGGCATGAGGGCTTAATAAGAGAATTTGATCAGGTGGTAAAGGAGGGGCTTTATGGATCTGGAGAAACTGGAAAAAGAGTTTGAACAGGACGGACCCCATGTGGTCGAAAAATTGTATCGCTGGGCTTCGATGAAACCCGACCAGAAATTCCTTTATTATGGGGAAGAAGACCGGACCCTGACCTACCGGGAATTTAATCAGTTGACCAATAAAATCGGCCGTTCCCTGCAAAGCCTGGGGGCCGGCCAGGGGGACCGGATTTCTTTATATCTATTCAACCCGCTGGTGACCGTGTTGGCCATGTTCGGGATCTGGAAGATCGGGGCCGTTTTCAGTCCGATCAATTTTAATTACAAGGGCCGCCTGTTGTCCTACCAGATTAACGATACCGGCCCTAAACTGATGATTACCGAGCAGGCCCTGCTCCCTTTCCTCAATAATGTAAAAGAAGAATTTCCCCCCTTGAAGATCATCGTCCGCAAACCCGGCCCCGGGGAACATGATTTTAATCCGGGATTCGATCCGCTTGAACTGGATAAAAAATTTCAGGGTCTGGACTTTGATGATCTGTTCCAGAACGATTCTTCCGATCTGAAAACGGAAATCCAATACTGGGATACGGCCAATATCATATACACTTCCGGAACGACCGGCCCGGCCAAGGGGGTGGTCCAATCCCATCGCTGGATGGCCCAGTACACCTTTAACACCAGAAGGATAACCCACCCGGATGATGTTATCTACAATGACCTCCCCATGTATCATGTGGGGGGGGCCATCAGTAATTTCACCAGGGCGGTTTGGGTGGGGGCCAATGCGGCCCTCTGGGACAAGTTTTCTCCCGGTGAATTCTGGAAAAGGATCGAAGCGGGGGGAGCGAACAACGCCACCCTGCTGGATGTCATGATTCCCTGGCTGATGAATGCCCCGGAAACGCCGAAGGACCGCCATAATGGCCTGAAATGGGTTCATATGCAGCCCTTACCCCAATACCATCATAAGGTGGCCAAACGATTCGGAATCGATTTTGTAACCGGTGGATACGGCCAGACGGAAGCCGGCAACGGTTTTGTCGGCCTCATTGATGAACTGGAAGAGGGAGAGGGGACCCCTTCCGAACTGTATAAGGGATTTTCCAGGGAAGAGACACGGGAATTTTGTCGCAAATGGGGATATCCCCTTTTATCCGGAAAAGATGTCATTAAAAAGGGATTCATGGGACGATCGATAGTCCTGACGCCTGCCGTTCTCAATGAGCATGACGAAGAACTGGGGCCCGGCCAATACGGCCAATTAGCCTTCAGAAGCCGGCTGCCCTTCTGTATGCTGGATGGTTATTTCAATAAACCGGAGGCGACGGTCGAGGTTTTCAGAAATCAGTGGTTTCATACCGGGGACGCCTGTTACAAAGATCAGAATGAGGTTTATTTCTTCGTGGACCGCATGGGGGGATTCATCCGGACCAGAGGGGAGAATATTTCCTCCTATCAAATCGAAGACATCATCAACAGCCATCCGGCGGTGGAATTTTGTGCCGCTTTTCCCATTCCGGCGGCCGAAGGCGAAGAAGATGATATTGTGGTCTACATTACCTTAAGGCAAAAAATGGAATTGGAGGAAAAAGCCTTGCGAAAATGGCTGGCTTCTGAAATGCCTAAATTTATGTGGCCCAGACATATCCGGTTTATCGATGAATTACCCAGGACCCCGACGAACAAGGTGGAAAAATATAAGCTTAAAAAATTGATTATGGAGGAATTAAAGGGCGTTTCAGGGTGAAGTTGATCCGAAGTTATTTACCGCTGGCCTTTTTCGGTAGAGCCGGGGTTAATTTTTTCCAAAATTCGTCGAAAAAAGGATGGGTCTCCATTTGAGTTGGATCAATGTTCCCCATAAAGCCCAACCTGGTCACAACTAAGTCATGGCTGGGGACAATAAATACCGCCCGATCAAATAGTCCAAGCGCAGCCACCAGATCGAGGGGTGCGGAAGGTATTAACGGCTGCTCTATTTTAACGGGCGGATCCGCGGGAGTAAGAAAGTATTTCTGACCATTTAACCACCAAAGTATCCCATAGGAAGGATTCATCTTTTGAGAGGGTTCAAACATTTCCCGGACATCATTCAAATTCATAAAAATGGACTGACCGGCCCAACTGCCGCCGGTCAATAGGAACAGTCCGAATCTGGCCAGGTCCCGGTTAGACGTAATCATACCAACCACGGGCCTGTCTTTGAATGGAGGCATCCATTTTCTTATAACCCATTTGGTGTCTTCCATATTAAGCGGTCCGCTAATCCACTCGCGAGTTATTTCATTGATGTCTTTTTTGACCGCGTTGGCAACTACATAGACCAGTAACTGAAAAGTCGTGGTATTATAGAGCCATGTTTCGCCGGGCTCGGCACTGTATTGAAGAGTGGGAGTTAACCCGCTGGTCATGTTTAATAGATGTTTTACTTTAATTTTCTTTTCGGCTTCTGGCGGTGTGTTGGTCCAGCCCGGGCCCAGATATTGGGTTACTGGATCATCAAAATTTATATAACCTTTCTGACGAGCCAGATAAACCAACGTTGCAATCAGGCTTTTCTGAACCGAGGCTGTATCTTCAAGGGGATATCCCTGGGCGGTCTTTCCGGCCTGCATATTGGAATAAAAAGCCAGGGACTGCTTCAACAACACATTTTCCTTCGGATCAATTTTTTTAAAATCCCAGTATCTTTCCGCCAGGACACGGCCTTTATAGAGAATAACTATTCCCGTCGTATTATGCTCTCCGGCATAATTCAGAGCCTCCTCCAGCCCCCTGGAATTAAAGCCGACAGCTTTAGGATCGGCCTTTTCCCAATCCTTGTTTTCAAACGGGAAGAACCAATCGTCCTTCACCATGGGGTTCTCAGAATTCTTCATGGAGTAAATTTCTGGTTGATTCGAAAAGCCTTAATTCTTCTGAGATTTCTGACTCATTGAATAATGATTTATGTTTTTGTATACTCATTAATCAACATAATTAAAGTAACTTTAAAAATGGGTGTTAAAAAAGATAATGTATACAATTAGAAAACTTTATTATCATATTTGTAAACTTTTGTCAATAATTAATAATAAACGAAAGTCTTCCTAATTTTGACTCTTTACATGAAACTAAATGCAGCTTAATATAATTTTCATATTCTTGACCATTAAGAAAACCTCAATATATATGATCTGACCCTCTGGCCTTTATATTGATCCAACAATTAAAAACCATTTCACCGGGTGAAAATCTATGACACGGGATAAAAAAGAAGCTTTCTACAACAGGTCCCTGGAAAGGGCCTTGCAAATCCTGAATGCCTTTACTGACGAGAGGACACAGCTAACCCTCAGTCGACTGTCGGAGCTCCTGAGTCTCTCCAGAGCTACGGTTTTAAGACTGTGTTCAACCTTGGTCAAGTACGGTTTTCTCCAACAGGACCCGGCCTCCAGGGAATATTCTTTAGGCCTTCGATTGTTCGAGCTGGGGAGTATCGTTTTTCATTCTTTTTCCCTGAGAAAAACGGCGTCTCCCTTTTTGGACCGCTTGCATCTGAAGCTGGGCCGAACCCTTTTCCTGGCCATCCTGGAGCAGGGACAATTGGTCTACATTGACAAAAGAGAAGATCCGCTGAACCTGATCACCTTTACCTCGAAGATCGGCACCCGTCGACCCCCCTATTGGGGCATGTTGGGTCCCATGCTCATGGCCCATTTGCCTGATCCCGAAGTCGAAAGTCTTTTGGAGAAATACCCGCTGACAGCAACCACTAAAAAGTCTTTCACCAAAAAGGAGGAGTTTAAAAAGTGGCTCACTCAGATACGTAAGCAAGGGTTTGCCGTCGATAGGGAAAGGACCTTTGATGGCATAACCGGTGTGGCCGCACCCATTCGAGATTTTAGAGGCCAGGTTGTCGCCAGCGTAGCCGTTTGTTTCATCTCCTCCTCGGTGGATTCAAAGGGACTGAAGCGGATCATCAAAGAGGTCCAAAGGACAGGTCTGGATATTTCAAAGGAAATCGGTTACCTGGAAAAAAAATAAGCAGGATCCCTTGGCTTCATTGGCCCCCTCGCCTAAAAATTATATTCCACCGGATTCTCATTTTTTGCTTGACAGAATCGAAGAAAATATTAGAAAATCATTCAACGAACTTATTGTTTCATTAGATGAAACAAGCGGCTCTCATCAACATCACCCGATGAAAGTCGGAATCCGGAATTCGTATCACCCTTTAAAAAACCCTGAGGCCGGGCTTTCGCCCTTGGGGACAGAAACCGGGGTGATGAATCAAGAGTCTGTCAGAGGCCAGATGAAAAACTTTTCAGAAGAAACGACAAGATATTGGAATCCTATTGTGGAGAGGCTTCCTCAGGAACAGTTGCGCACCCTGCAACTCCGGAAGTTCAAAAAGATTTTTGAATGGGCTTACGAACGGTCGAAATTCCATCGCCGTTTGTATCAGGAAGCCGGATTGGAACCAGGGGATATTAAGACTTTTGAGGATATTCGAAGAGTCCCCAAAGTGGAGAAGTCCATGATGCGCTCCATCCAGCGTAAAGATCCCTTCCCTTACGGGGAGGCCCTCTGTGTTCCCCTGGAAGAGGTGGTCGAATTTCGGCAAACCAGCGGCACCACCGGGCAACCGGTTTATCAGCCGGATACCTGGCAGGACTGGGAGTGGTGGTCCGAATCCTGGGCCTATATCCTTCTGGCCCAAGGGTTTCGAAGAACAGACCGTTTCTTCGTTCCCTTCGGTTATAATGTCTTTGTGGCCTTTTGGGCGGCTCACTATGCGGCGGAAAAATTAGGTTGTGAGGTGGTTCCCGGCGGGGTTTTAGATACGGCCGCCCGGATCCTCAAGATCCAGGAACTTCAAGCTACCGCCCTGATGGCCACGCCAAGCTATATCCTGACCATGGCCGATACGGCCAAAAACCGTTTAAAAATCAACCCGGCCAGGGACTTGACTGTCAGAAGGATCGTCTGCGCCGGTGAACCGGGAGCCAGCATCCCCAGCACCCGGAAACGGATGGAAGAGGCCTGGGGGGCCAAGGTCTTCGATCATGTGGGGGCCACTGAAATCGGGGCCTGGGGATACGAATGTCAGGAACAATCAGGGATCCATATTAATGAAGCCCTTTTCCTGGTAGAAGTGGAAGACCTGATCACCGGGGAACCCATTACCGGCCCCGGACAAAAAGGAAAAATGGTGATCACGGCCTTGGATCGTCTGGCTCAGCCTTGCATCCGCTTCGATTCCAAAGATTTGGTGGAATGGGCCGATTCTCCCTGCTCCTGCGGCAGGACCTTCCGGCTTTTTAAAGGAGGGGTTTCCGGTCGGACCGATGATATCACCAAGGTCAAAGGGGTTTTGCTTTCTCCAACGGCCATAGAAGAAGTGGTTCATAGCTTTAAGGAATTAGGTGACGAATATGAAGTGGTGGTCAGCAAAAGGGGGGATACGGACGAGATTGCCTTAGTAGTGGAAATCCCGCCGGGATTGGAAGGAAAAAAGCAAGAACTGTCAGCCCGTTTAAAAGACCGGTTGCGACTCCAGACCAATCTTAGTTATCTTATAGTATTTCATCCCTTACACAGCCTGCCTCGAGCGGAAGGGAAAGCCAGGAGATTTAAAGATACCAGAGATAGTAAAGAAGGAAACGGGAGAGAAGGATGAAACTTGAAGACCGGCAACGGCTCCTCAAAATCGATGAACAAATACAGCGTATCAAAAAGGCTTCTCAAGAATTAAAGAAGCTGTCGGAGGGCATTCAGGCTATCGATTGCAATGTCGATAGAATACTGGCCAGCACAAAAATGTTGGAAATTAATTTTAGCGATATGATCGGGCTGGTATGAATACCAGGGTATCCATTTTTATTTATGGCTGTATAAAAAACTGCCGTAGGGAAAGGGGGTGAGGAAGGCCTTTAATAACAGGATATCCGGACCAACGCGTATGAACCTATTCTTTAAAGACCACAAACATTCAGAGGAGGTTAGTTATGTTTAAAAAGAAATTATCTTTTATAGTCATAGGGTGTTTCCTCTTTTCCCTTCTGTTGGTTGGAGCCGGTGCATCCCCGGTCAAGGCCGTTGAGCTTACCTATTCCACCTTCTTTCCAGCTCCTCATATTCAAGCCGTCCTGGCGGTCGAATGGGCCAAGGAAGTCGAAAAGAGAACCAATGCGGCGGTCAAGGTCACGGTCTTCCCCGGAGGGACCCTGACCCCGGCCAATCAATGCTATGATGGTGTGGTTAAAGGGATATCCGATATCGGCATGTCGGTTCTCAGCTATACCCCCGGCCGATTCCCCTTGATGGAGGTCATCGACATGCCCTTGGGGTATAAAAACGGGGCTCAAGCCACCCGGCTGATCAATGCCTTCTATAAAAAATTCCAGCCCAAGGAACTGGATGATACCAAAGTCATGTTTCTGATGGACCACGGCCCGGGGCTCGTCAACACCAAAAAACCGGCAAATAAACTGGAAGACTTAAAAGGGATGAAGATCCGCTGCACCGGGACCAGTTCCAAGGTCGTCACCCACCTGGGCGCCACGCCGGTGGCCATGCCCCAAACCGAAGCCTACGATGCTTTGCAGAAAGGGGTGGTGGACGGGGTCATGTCCCCCATCGAAACCGCCAAAGGCTGGAAGTTCGCCGAGGTGGTCAAATACCATACCATGAATTACGGCTCAGCCTACTCTCTGGGGTTCTTTGTGGTCATGAACAAACAAAAATGGAATGCCTTGCCCAAGGACCTCCAGGCCGCCATGGAAAAACTAAACCAGGAATGGATTGAAAAGAGCGCCCGAGCCTGGGATCAAAGCGACAAGGAAGGCATCGATCATACCAAATCCAAAGGCAATCAGATCATTACCTTATCCAAACAGGAGGAAGAACGTTGGGCCAAATTGGTCAGCCCCATACTGAACGAGTATGTCACGGCCATGAAGGGCAAGGGACTTCCGGGAGAAGAGGCCCTGAAGTTCTGTCAGGAATGGTTGAAGTCTAATCAATAACTTTTTTCGTAACACCTTAGACGTATAAAATAATTTTCTGACAGGAATAACAGGATTTAGTTGTTTTTTCTCAGGCTCCGGTAATCCTGGACCACCTAGTTCCGTGCCAGCGGAAAGAAGGGCCTTCCTCCGCAGGACGATTTGGTTTGTGCCTTTCCCTGCCTGCCGGCCGGCAGGCGGAAAGGCACAAAAATCCAGGTAATCCGGTAAATCCTGTCTGATAAAAGAATTGGATTTTCCAGAGGCCGAGACCGTCTTCTTCCCCCATCTTGGAAAGCAGGTCCGGCCCTCTGTAAATTTATCTGGAGTCTCCGATGAATACTTATTATACGATTATCAAAGGGGTCTCCCGGGTGATGTATTGGATCGCCGGGGTGGCCTTGACCGCCATGGTTTTTCTGACAGTGTCCGATGTTTTTCTCCGCCTGCTTAAAAGGCCCATTTTGGGCACCTATGAGATTGTTTCCCTCTTAGGGGCCGTGGTAATCGGCTTTGCCATCCCCCAGACTTCCCTTGATCGCGGTCAGGTTTTTATGGACTTTTTCACCAACCGCCTGTCTTCCCGGGCCCAGGAGATCCTTCGGTTATTTACACGCCTTTTGGGCATAATCATCTTCTTCATTATCGGCTGGAATTTGATGGCCATGGGAAATGATCTCCGGCAAACCAGCCAGGTCTCACTGACCTTGGGGATTCCGGAATATCCGGTGGCTTTGGGCGTGGGTATTTGTTGTTTTATGGAGTGCCTGGTCTTATTTTCGGAGATGATCAAAAGGAAGGGAGATGAATGATGAGCTTCGGGGAAATCAGTTTTTTAGTGATCATTCTGCTTTTTGTCCTTTTCGCCTTGGGGCTGGAAATCGGCTTTGCCATGGCCCTGGCCGGATTTATCGGCTTTGCCTCGATTGTCAGTGTACCGGCGGCCTTGAATTTGGTAGCCAAGGATATTTATCAGGTTTTCTCTTCTTATGGTTTTACGGTCATCCCTCTGTTCGTCCTCATGGGCCAATTGGGGGCCAGCGGCGGTGTGGCCCGGAACTTATATGATTCGGCCTATAAATTCATCGGTCACATTCCCGGAGGTCTGGCTATCG
>JACQYK010000007.1 GCA_016208255.1 Deltaproteobacteria bacterium
CATGAGGTTTGTTTCCCCTTCAGAACCTACTCAATTATTCAGATATACCCGCCTGAATAAGGGGAGACAAGTCTTTTCTTGATAACCAACTAAATTAATAGGTTTTTAAGCTAAAAAGCTTAAAAGATTTTGACAATACGAGGCGGGTGTACAGGAGGGATTTATGGGTTTTGGATTTTCTTATAAAGGGACCGGGTTAATTCATCCGGTTCGGCATCGAGGTTTTCTCGCAGGAGCTTCTTGTAGGTTTTGTAAACATGAAGGGCTTCGTCGTGCTTGCCCATATTGGTATAAAGGATCATCAGGCGCCGGTTGGCCTCTTCCGATAAGGGATCGAATTTGGCTGCTTTTTCATAGGAAGAGATCGCTTTTCGCACGGCACCCCGGTCTTCATAAATCCGGGCGGTCTTGAACAAAAGGCCAAGGTATTTCCTTCTCAGTTCCTCTCTTCGGGAACCTGCCCATTCGGCATAAACATCCTCGGGCAGGAAATCACCCCGGTACAGGTCAGCCGCTTCCTGAAAGGCAGAAAGAGCTTCTTCCAATTGCTGATTTCCTTCCTTTTTTTCTCCTTCCTGGAGCAGGCTTAAAAATTTATCCACATCTACCTCGCAAATCTCCCGGTCCAGAAATACCCGGTTATCCTTTAATAGGACATAGGAATAACCTTGTTTTTTATCCAGGTCCGGCTCAAGGACCCGCCTGAGTCGATGGAGGACACTTTTAAAATTCTTCTCCAGCTTGGCCGGTTGCCCTTCCGGCCAGAGGTTTTCCATAAGGACTTCCTTCCGGACCCCTTCCTCTCCCTGGGCCACAATGGTCTTGAGCATGTTTTTGGTTCGCTGCCGTGCCACTCCTCCTCTTTCACGGGAGAGCTGGATCGGAGGACCCTGAATCCTCCAAGGGTCTCGATCCTGAGACGGGGAAGGGTTGATCGATGCAAGGCCAGCTTGATCTTTGCTGCCTTTGCCCGTATATTTGGATCGCTATGTTTCGAAAGCCTTTCCAGTTCGGGCTCAGCCTGGGGGAGTGGGCGGGTGGAAAGTATTTTTAGCACTTGATCGCATTGCTCCTCATCACCTATTTCAACGGCCAGAGCGTATATTCTGGCTTTATCCCGGGGACTTATATACGGGAAATAGGAATCCCCTTTTTCTTTGGCAATTTCGAATCCTGAACGGAGATGAAAAGCAGTCTTTTTTTTATCCTTTTTTTGCCAAGAGAGTAGGGCCAAGGCAAAGTGGGCTTCAAAAGAATATCCACTCGAAACGCTCAAAGAATAATCCAAGGCATTCTGCAGGTCTTTAAAAATCGATTCGTTTGGGTGGTTGTAAATGGCCATGAATCCTCTTAAAACATTTATGCGGTATAGATACCATGGATAAGAAGATCCTTCGGCAGAAAGTATTTCATAAGATTGCTCCAGGTATTCTTCTGCCTTTTTATAGTCACCTTCGAAATACCGGTTTCTTCCCAAATTATACAGGATGATTCCGGTCTGCCTGGTTTGCCCAAGAGTGGTTGACAACTGCAGGAGGTGCTGTCCGAGGTCTTCGGCCTCCTGGTATTGTCCTAAATTCATTTTCAGTATCATATATTCCCTTAGGTTAATCGTATAAAGATAGCTGAGACCAAGCCTTTGGCACTCTTTTTTAGCATATTCGAATTCCGTCTCCGACTTTTCCAGATCCCCTTTACTAAAAGAATAAATACCTCGGAAGACCCTGTAACTAATCTCCAGTGGGTGATAAGGGTATTTTTTTAGTAAATTTTCTGTCTCTTTTGATATTTCGTCTATTCGGTAAATTTCATGCTGCACCAGAAGGATTTGGAATATACGCATCAATGCATAGATTTGTAGTACAGGTTCTTTAGTTTCCCTGGCTATGAGGTAAGCGTTTTGCGCAGCCTGGTAGGCCTTCTGAGGGTGGAAACAAATAAATCCTAAGCCAATCAGCCCCCAAAGATTCGATCGTTCACGGGGATAGAGGTCACGGCCCATTGTTCTCAAAAGATTTTCCCCTTTATTAGCCATTTCAATCATTGGAACCAGATCATGTCCAGATAAAGTGGTAGCGTTAATAAGTCCGGTTAAAGAAACAAGGCAGCCCCTTACATCTCCTGCTTTTTCAAAAAGATTTAGGGCTTGGTAAAAGCTGACCATATTTTTTGCAGGAGCAGTTCTCATCCTGGTCAAGGAGAGGTAATAAAGAAGCCAGGGGTTTCTCTGAATGATTTCTTCCGGAAGAGCCTGGAGCCATTCCTGCAGATCGGATAATCTGCCTGCAATGAAAAGATCATATCCTATTTTTTCAATCTCAAAAACAGCCGACTTATAATCCTCAGCCTTTAGAAAAAACCGTATGGCCTCTTCCTGCCGGGTTCCTTTCTGCAGGAGAAGACCTGTTTTTAGATAAAGGGCTTTTTGTTTTTCTGATGAAAACTCGGTTTTGAATTTCATTTGGAGAAAGTCTTGAAACAGTTGGTGGTATCGAAAGACCCAGCCTTTCCCCTCTTCATAGCTCGACTGGACAAAGAGATGCTTTCTGGCCGCATCTTGAAGGATCTTCTCCATCTCTTTCGTTTCCAGAAGGTCCCCGATGAATTCCGCTTCCATCTTGTCCAGGATAGATGATTTGATCAGGAAATCCCGGATCTCTGACGGTTGGGAGGAGAGAATGACTTCTTCGAAGAACCGGAAGGCTTCTTGCCGGAATTGATTAGGTATCCTTTCGGCAATGTACCTTTCTCTTTCCCCTTCTGGCAATCTTTCCAGGGCTTCGGAAAATAACACAAGACCCCCCACCCAGCCCTCCGTAGAGGATTGAATCCCGGCCACCTGGGAGGGGTTCAAACTCACCTTTCGAGTTTCCCGGAAAAAGGATCTGGTTTCCTCCACCCTGAAGGCCAGATCCTCATTGGTCAGGATATATACCTGCTGCTTGATCTTGAACTCCTGCAAACCGAAGGGCGGTTCCTCTCTGGAGAGCATGATGAGACGCAGATGAGGCAGGGGTTCGTGAGTCAGGGTTTGAAGAAAAAGAAACGATGTGGCCTTTGGGGCCAGCCGGTCCAGGCCGTCCAGGACCAGTTGCACCGGATCATTGATCTGCTAAAACATGACCTGGATCCATTCCCGGTAGAGTTGGACCGGTTCACGCGGTTCCCGACTGGAGGATGGGTAAGATCTGAGGAAAGAAAAATCCCTCTCGGGCAGGATATGCTCAAAGGCATTGACCAGCCAGTAGAAGAGATTGACCGGGTCCGAATCCCCCTGATCCAGGTTTAGCCAGGCAACCGGAACTTCCTGGGTTCCTGCGTAGGTGGCGGCCAGGGTGGACTTTCCCTGGGCGGCCTGTCCTAGGATAAAAATGAGTCTCTTATCCGAGTTTTTATTAAGCAGATCAAGGAGACGGGTCCGGTGCAGCACTCCCGGCACTCTCGGAGGGGAAACCTTGGTATGATTGGTTTTGGTTATCATTTCCTTCTCTTATACCTAAGTCTTTAGAACCTGGGTGGTACCCGGGAAAAGTCATTGCAAATCCTTTTCCTGCTTCCAATCTGTTCTTTTATAATGATCTCTCTTCTAATCCCTTCTCACCCCAAAAACAAAAAAACCCGTTTCTCAAATAAGAAATGGGCTTTCCTAAATTCCTCCATTGGCTTACCTCCCTTTAGGGTAAAGTAGCATGGTTGGAAGACGAGTTACCTGAATTATCTGGCCATTTAATAAAATTGATTATACACGATTTTGTGAATTGTAAATAGTTGGTTTTTAAACTGGCCGGAACCCTAAATTTGGTGGGAGCTTTAAACGAATTGTGTTTGTACTCTTCTGATTTTTCACAAACGGAACTTTCAGCATTACAGGAAGCTATACGTTGTTACCTCTTAACGTCTGTAATATCAACTCTGGGCTTTCATAGCTTAGGTCGCGTCATCGAACCTTCAGCATTGAACTAAAGCTGAATTAGAAATATTAATTCAGGGCTTCCAGATCAAACTTTGACAGCCTGTCTTTGACGGCCGAGATATCCCGCTTTTCTTCCATGGCTCTTAATATGTTTTTTCTTCCTTCCAGGGTCCCAAAAAGCAAACAACCGACGATAAGATTTTCCTTAAGGACCAGTTTCCGATAGGTCTTGGCTTCCGGATTATGGTCAATAAAAGATTCCAGTTTATGGTCGGGATCGATGTCTCCGGCGGCCAGCAAATCAATCCCGACCACCTTGAGCAGATTGGAAATGGTCGTTCCTGAATAAACAGTCGGTTTCCCGGCCATATTCAAACCGGCGACTTCCCCTTGTTTTTCCGAGGCCGGCCAGATGCCGTAAAGCATTCCCCTATGCTCGATACCGTCACCGGCGGCATAAATACCCGGGATTTCGGTTTCCAGGTGATCCGAAACAGGAATTCCCTTACCGATCTTTAGTTTTATTTTCTGGGCCATTTCAAGGTTGGGCCTGATCCCGGCGGAAATGATAATCAGATCGGTCTCTATCCGGCGACCGTCCTCCAGGAGAAGACCCTGGACCTGATTTTCTCCGATGATTTCTTTGGAAGCCGCCCCCAGATAAAAAGAAAATCCCATCTGTTCCAAACGAGTTTGCAGCAAAGCGGCACAAACCTGATCGGTCTGCCGGGGAAGGAGGCGGGATGAAAATTCAACCACCGAAATCTTCAATCCTGTTTTTCGGAGGCTGTTACCCGCTTCCAGACCCAGGACTCCTCCGCCGATCAAAAGGGCTTTGGTTTTACCGGCGGCGTAGTTCTTGATCTCTTGAGCGTCTTGGATAGTGCGCAAAGTGAAAACTCCTTTTTTATCCGCTCCCGGGATAGGCGGCACAAAGGAGTGGCTGCCGTCGGCCAAAAGCAGTTTATCAAAACCGTGCCGTTCCTCGGATTGGGTTAAGACGGCTTTCCCCGGGACATCGATATCGACCACTCTGGTGCTCAGAAAAAGCTGAATTTTATTTTGGTCATACCAGGTATTGGAACGGATTTGCAGTTTAGGAAGCTCCACTTCTCCGGCCAGGTATTCCATGAGACGGATGCGGCTGTAGAAAGAATAGGATTCCTCTGTAAATATTTTAATCGTTCCTTCCGGATCGTTCTTTCTGATGTGCTCCGCGGCGGTTGTTCCGGCCACCCCGTTTCCGATAATGATGTAGTTCATGGAAAAGATCTCCTGTTGTTGAAAAAGGTTATGAGCTGTTAAGCTTCGTTAAGTGGAGTGGCAACATTCTTATCTAAGCAACCCCCATATCCCTTCAAATCCCCAAAATATTTCCTGTAAATACCACGATCTCGGGTTAAAATGGAATCGCAGTGGGCTAAGGCAAAACCGCCAATATAAAAATCGGAAAGGAGGTGTGTCTTTTGCGACAAAGTTCGACCGCAGTGCGGACATTGAGCCTTGGTTTTTTTGCTAAGATATTTCATCCACCGCCGACCAGCAATAATCGTCCCTTCAATATCCAATGGGAAAATCTCAATTTTATGATCTTTTAAAAAAGAGGCGACGAGGGCACGATCTCCTCCAAACTGGGGTAAAAGTTCGGCAAAGACAATGACCGGAACCATCAGCGTTTCTTTGGCAGACAGGGCCGAATAAAAGATTTCCTGAAGGGGCCTGAACTCATCCTTCAAAATATCAAGAAAAATGGCGGTATCCACACAAATCTTCATTAAATCGGACCTCGAATTTCCTCGAGATATTGGTCGGCGGTTTTTCGGCCTTTATATTTTCCGCGCCACCTTTTTTTTAATTCTTCAACTGGATTGAAGATCAGTTCAAATTTTTCTCCTTTTTTGGCAATGTCGACTTCCATCCCCGGTTTGATTCTTAATCCTTTACGAATCTCCGGCGGGATGGTAATTTGATACTTAGCCGTCACTTTAGACATGAGCCATACTCCCTTTGAGTATACTATTTATGGAAAAACAGTATACTCCCTGCTTTAAATTGTCAAGAGAAACTTGATAATTGCTTTACCGTTATAGTATCCTTATTTATTTTAAAAGTTTAAAAAATAGCTCCCATGAAACTCGTGCTTGTCCAGCCCCCCATCCAGGATTTTTACGATACCAAAGTAAGGCTTCAACCTTTGGGACTGGCTTATTTAAAGGCGGCGGTCAAAAAGTACTTGCCGGAAGTCGAGGTCGTCATCAAAGATTTCCATCAGGGCCGGGGGAGGAGAACCGTGGCCTTGCCGAAGGAACTGGCCACCCTGAAAGAATTTTACCCCTTCCCGGACCAAAGCCCCTTTTCTCTTTTTCATCACTATTATCATTTCGGGGCCTCTTTCGAAACCCTGGCCCGGGAGGTGGCTGAAGAAAAACCGGACCTGGTGGGGATCTCCTCCCTCTTCTCCCCTTATTATCGGGAAGTGTTACGATCGGCCGAGGCGATAAAAAGAAAAACCGGTTCCCCTATAGTCCTCGGCGGATCCCATGTTTCCGCGGCGCCCGAACTCATGCTTGAGAATCCGGCCGTGGATTGGGTGATCCGGGGGGAGGGGGAGCGACCCCTGGTGGAATTGATCAAGGCCTGGCAAAGCGGCAAGGGATTGGAGCAGGTTCCCGGTCTCGGATTCAGGCAGGCCGGCGGCCTGGTTTTTAATCCTCCGGGCGATCCTTTTCCCATAGAAGAACTCCCCCTCCCGGATTTTTCGGATTTCGATCAGAGGCTCTATGGTTATGAAAAGCGGCCCATGTCTTTTGTTATCACCTCCCGGGGTTGTCCGCATCATTGTTCTTTTTGCTCGGTCCATTCCACCTTCCCCGCTTATCGAAAAAGGGCGGCCCTGAAGGTCTTTGAGGAAATCAAAGGCCGGTATGAGGAAGGTTACCGGGTGTTTGATTTCGAAGACGACAACCTCACCTATGACCGGGAGGAGATGATCAATCTTTGCCGAAAAATAAAACAGAGTTTTCCCTCCGGAGAAATCGAGTTGCTGGCCATGAACGGGATTTCCTATCACAGTCTGGATCGGGAATTGCTGCAATGGATGAAAGAAGCCGGCTTTACCCATCTGAATCTTTCTCTGGTAACCTCCAATCCCGGGATCCGGAGGGAAAACAAAAGAATTCAAGCAATGAAGCCCTATCTCCAAATAGTTCAAGAGTCCTCCCAACTGGGATTTAAGACCGTCGTTTATCAGATTTTGGGACTGCCGGGTGAATCCCTGGATTCAATGATCCGGACCCTGCTGTTGAATACCCGGCTTCCGGTTTTGTTGGGCGCTTCTCCTTTTTATTTAATCCCGGGTACGGGCCTTGCCAAAAGGACCCCGAAGCAAACCGAAGCCGAGCTGGTCAGGTCCAGACTTACCGCCCTGGGCCTGGAAACCGATCCAATCAAGCGGGAGGATGTCTATACCCTTTTTATCATCACCCGAATCATCAATTTTTTTAAAGGGCTTCGATTCACCAAGAATCTCATCAGCCTGGAAGAAGCCTTGGAAACAGCCCGGAACCAGGGAAAAAGATCGGCCGTCGGGGTTGATCTTTTTCAGCAGCTTTTGGGGGAAGGCCGGCTTTATGCCTTCACCAAAGACGGCTTTCAACAACTTCCCCGATTCAAGACGGCCTTGTTTTTTAATTTCTGGGAAAAATTAGAATTGATTCAGACACAGGAAGGGAGAGTGATTGTTAAATAAAAATGGTTCCGGATCATTTGACACCCTGACCTGATTTTGATAGTATTTGCTTGAACTGCCTGAAAAAACTCAGGCGGATGATTCCACGGGAGACAGGGGATGATCCAAAAAATAAAAGCCTCTCTGAAGGAAGCCCAGAAAGCCCTTGAAAATCTATTGGCGGATGAAACGATGTTGGCCAGAATCAAATCGGCATCGGAGATTCTGATCGAAACCTTCCAAAAGAACGGTCGTGCCTTTTCCTGCGGAAACGGCGGCTCCATGTCCGATGCCATGCATTTTGCCGAGGAACTGACGGGGCGCTATCGCCAAAACCGCCCGGGTTTTCCGGCCATCGCCATCAGCGATCCGAGCCACCTGACCTGCGTGGCCAATGATTTCGGCTATGAACAGGTATTTTCCCGGTACCTGGAAAGTCAGGGGGGCCAAGGGGATTGTCTTTTAGCCATCAGCACCAGCGGGAAAAGCCCCAATGTGCTTAAGGCGATTGAAACCGCCCGGTCCCTGGGGATGAAGGTGATTGCCTTGACCGGTAAATCCGGATCTGAAATGGAAAGCCGTTCGGATGTTTGTATCTGTACCCCCGGCGGTTCATTCGCCGACCGGGTCCAGGAACTTCATATCAAAGTGCTTCATATTTTAATCGAGATGGTGGAAAGACATTTTCACCCGGAAAATTACGAATAAGTAAATAGTACCCGGACAGGAAATGATGAAGACGCGTTTTTGGGTTATCTGGCTTCTTTCAGGGGTGGTTTCGGGGATGGTCTTTCCCGCCTTTTCCTTTTCAGCCCCCTCGGCCTCAAAGGAGAGAGAGATCAAGGATTTTGGGAGAGACAGGGCTATGACAATCAGGCCGATATGAAATAACAGCCTTTCCCAATTCGACGCCATCTTTCTGTCATTGGCCCGGTCTGGCCTTGCCGGCCCGGCAGGATTTGAGCTTCTTGAGCAGTGAATCAACATCCAGGGTATTGAGGACGTCCTTTTTCTCCACCCATCCCCTTCGGGCCACGGATACCCCATAGGTCATAAAGTCATATTGGTCAAGCAGATGGGCATCGGTGCTGATGACCAGAGGTACGCCGTAGTCCTTGGCCGTTTTCAGGTGCAGGTCGTTCAGGTCGAGCCGGAGGGGGTAAGCGTTGATCTCCATGGCCACTCCGTAGCGGGCCGCTTCCTTAAACACCGCTTCCAGGTCGAGGGGATAAGCTTCCCGCTCGCCTATCAGCCGGCCGGTGGGATGGGCGATGACACTGACGCAGGGATGACGGATGGCGGACAGTACCCGCCCGGTAATCTGTTCCCGGGATTGCTTGAAACCCGAGTGGACGGAGGCCACCACGATATCCAGACCGGTCAGGGCTTCCTCCGTCAAATCGAGGCTGCCGTCAGACCTGATGTCCACCTCCGTCCCCTTTAGTATTCTGAAACCGGTCAACTTTTTATTAAGCCCGTCGATAACCCTGATTTCTTCGGCCAGTCTCGCTTCATCCAGACCGTGGGCCACACCCAGCCCTTTGGTATGATCGGTGACGGCGATGTACTGGTAGCCTTTTTTTTGGGCCCCCTGGACGATGGCCTCCAGGGTATGACTTCCATCGGACCACTTGGTATGAACATGGAGATCGCCTTTGATGTCTTCGATGGAAACCAGGTCGGGAAGTTTTCCTTCCAGGGCCGCTTCGATCTCGCCGTTGTCTTCCCGGAGCTCGGCCGGGATGAGGGGCATCTTGAGCGCCCGGTAGACATCCTCTTCCTTTTTTCCGCCGATTTTTTTGTCCCCGGGCTCTTTAAACACCCCGTACTCATTGATCTTGAGCCCGGCCCGGACGGCCATTTCGCGTAGTTTGATATTGTGCTGTTTGCTTCCGGTGAAGTACTGGAGAGCCGCCCCATAGGAATCTTCTTCCACAACCCTCAGGTCCACCTGAATACCTTCTTCGGTAATGACCGAGGATTTCGTCGGTCCATGCATCAGGACCCGACCGACGTGGGGGAGTTTGACAAAGATCTCCATGACCTTTTCAGGTTTTTTCGAGGTGATCAGAAGGTCGATGTCATTGACGGTCTCCCTGCGCCGCCTGATGCTCCCGGCCACCGTGATCCGGTCCACCGGTGCCCTGGCCTTAATCTGGGTGACCAGGTCCTCGGCTAAAGGCAGCACCCGGCCCAGGGGTCGTCGTTCCGCTCCGCGCTTGATCTGCTCGATGCCTTTCAAGATATTCTCTTCGGTTTTTTTCTGGATGCCCGGCAGACCGGCCAATCGTCCGGCGCGGGTCAGGGATTCCAATTGGTCAATGCTCTTAATCTTTTTTTCATCATAGAGCATCATGGCCGTCTTCGGCCCCAACCCGGGAACGCGAAGCAGTTCAAGAACCCCCTGGGGGATCTGTTTCTTCAGCTCTTCGTGCTGGGTCATCTTCCCGGTATCCAGAAATTCCCGGATCTTACCGGCCAGGTCTTTGCCGATCCCGGGTATCGATTCCAAATCTTCCCGGGAGAGGGTGGCTATGTCCCTGGAAAGGCCATCGATATTTTGGGCCGCCCGGCGGTAGGCCCTGACCCGGAAGACGTTCTCTCCCTTGAGGTCGAGAAGTTCAGCCATTTCATTAAATATCTGGGCGATGACCTGGTTTTTCATAAAGCCTCCCTTAGCTGGTAAAGCGGGAGAACCCAAGCCCTGAAGGCCAGGGGACCTTCTAAGGTATCAGAGGAGCTGACCCCGGCCGGATTTTCCTGTTCCCGAAGATACCGGACGAACAGGCGGTCATAGGGAAACCCTGCCACCATCTTCTAGAAGATACCGAAGCTGGTAAGTCCGATTTTCGCTAAAAGACCTTGGAGTAAGAGCTCCAGGCCTGATTATTCTCCCAGATTCTCACCGTAAGCGCAGCGAGGTGAGGCAAAGGACCTTCCTGCAGGAAATCGGTCAAGATAATCCGGGCAAAGTGCTCGATACTGGGATTGAGGCCTTCAAAGCGTGGCAAATCATTGATAAGCTTGTCCCGGTAAATGGCCAGGACTTTTTCCAGTCTCATTTCCAGATCGACAATGTCAATCAGATATCCATGGGTGTCCAACCGTGGTCCCGAGACCTCGACCTCAATGCGGTATTGGTGGCCATGGGGGAGATTCTCAGGGCCCCAGTCACCCCCCGCCAGGAAGTGCCGTGCAATAAACTCACGCTGAATGGCAACGCTGTACATGATTCGTCTCCCGGTAATGAAAGATCCGGTCCGGTCTCTCCTTTCCCGTCATTTCAGTAGGCCAGGACAACCTGGAGGCAGTCTCCAGGGTTCTTGTTCAACAGAGAATAGGCTTGTTTCACCTCGGAAAAGGGAAAGGTATGGGTAATGAGCTGGGAGGGCTTAACATCCGCCAGGAACCGCCAAGTGACTCCCAGGAGCCGCTTCTTGGTCCATCTTTCCCCCAGTCTGGTATCAATACTGCTCACTTGGCTGCTCAGGATCCGGATCCGGCTTCTGTGGAAAGGTCCCCCCAGACGCAAGATGGCATCCTTGGTGCCATACCATGACCCGACTACTATCCTGCCGCCGAATCCGGTGACGGCAATGGCTTGATCCAGGGCCTCAGGGTTTCCCGATACCTCATAACTCAGATCTGCGCCCTTGTACTCTCTCGGCCCCTGAAGAAGGGAGAGAATCTCCTCTTTGGTACGCCCGGCGGGATCGATACTTTTGTGAGCCCCCAGGTGCTCGGAAACCCGGCGCCTCGCCGCAAACCGATCGAGGGTGAGCAGGCAGGCCAGGGGGATCCGGGCCAGGATGGCCGTGACCAGGAGACCCACAATTCCCTGTCCAAAAACGGCCACCTGTTCACCCACGGACGGTTTCCCATCGAGGAGAAGGTTTACGGCGGTCTCCATATTCGGGAGAAAAACCGCATCCAGGATCTCTACGTCCGAAGGCAAAGGGAGAAGTTCAGTCACCTTGGCCAAAAAATGACTCTGATGGGGCTGAAAGGAAAAAACTTTCCTTCCCTGCCACAGAGGGTCTACCCCGGGACCGAGGGAGATCACCTCACCTACCGCGGCATAGCCGTATTTCATGGGAAAAGAGAAGGTCCCCTGGAGGGAGCCGATCGTGGCATCCACGGCCAGGTCTGCCGGTGCCTCGCCCCGATAGATAAGAATCTCCGTACCCGCACTGACAGCTGAAACAATGGTTCTGACGGTAACCTCGGTCTCGGAAGGGCCGGAGAGTTCCTCCTCTCTGATTCCCATCCGGTAAGGAGCCTCAAACCAGAGAGCCTGTCTCTTCATTCCTTAGCCCAGTCAGGGTCGGCGCGGAGCACCATATCGCTTCCCGCCTTCTCATAACCTACGTTGATAAGACGAGGGAAAGGGGTTGGATCAACTTTGGCAGTCGCCTCCAGGACACGAATACCTCCCACCAGAAGGGGGGTTATGCTCACCACCAACTGATTCACCGCTTTAGCCAGGAGAAAGCTCTTGATCACCTCGGCGCCGCCCTCCACCATTATGCTGAGTATCCCCATCTTGACCAGATGTTTAAGCAGAGTCCTGACCTCGATACGCCCATCAGGGCCGGAGGGAAGACGAACGACCTTGGCTCCACAGGCTTCCAGGGACCGCTCCCGGTCCACAGCGGCACGGTCTGTTGTGAAAATCCATGGCTTACAGCCGTTACATTCGAGAAGACGGGCGTAGGGAGGAAACCTGAGCCGGCTGTCCAGGATCAAGGGCTGGGGATTTCCACCCTCTGCCAGTCTAACCGTAAGCCGGGGATCATCTGCCAGCACCGAGCCAATGCCAATGAGAATCGCGTCGTGCATCGCACGAAGGTGGTGGGTGAGGACGAGGGACTCGGCGCAACTTATGGAAAGCGGATATCCCGGGCGAAGGGCGATGCTCCCGTCAAGACTCTGAGCGTAGCTTATGGTCACAAAGGGGAGTCCTGTTTCCCTGGTGAAGTCTTTTCCGAGATCGAGCTTACGTTGTGCTTCGCTGAGTATGGTCATTTTCTGCGGCCATATCCTTCATAGGAAGGGAAGGTTCGGGATGGTTAAATCATTTAGAAATTTATTCTTTATTATATTATATTCTTTTTAAAGAGCCAACGGAATAAATAGATCCGGATTTTCCTTTTGACGAAATGCCGGTGAAAAGTTACTATAGGATATCAGTATCAGACCATTTTCCCACGTGGTAGTGGTAGCGGGAGGTCCCGGACGCCGGTAGCGGTGCTGAAGGTATTAAGACAACCAAAACGATTGCATGCATACCATCCATAAAACAAAAGGCTTTTTAAAAAGCAGGATCATATATGATTTCAACCCTTTCAAGAGGCTGAGGCTTAAACAATTTTACCGTCGGTTCATTACTCAAGGGGATTTATGTTTTGACCTGGGAGCGCATACCGGTAATCATACCCGGGTCTGGCTCAGAATGGGGGCGAGAGTCATAGCCCTTGAGCCGCAACCCTTGTTTGTAAACCTGATGAAAAGCAAACTGGCCTCCTATCCTGATCTGGTTATTATTCAGAAAGCCGTTGCTGATAGGCCGGGTCGGCAGCTTTTTAAAATTTGTTCTCAAAACCCATCCGTCAGCACATTATCCGACGACTGGATGAAAGAGATGTGGAAATACGATGATTCGTTGATCTGGGATGAAACGTTTGAAGTGGAGGTAACAACCCTGGACGAATTAATCGGGGATTACGGACTGCCCGCCTTTTGCAAAATTGATGTGGAAGGTTATGAAGAACGCGTATTGTCGGAGCTATCGATTGGTTTACCCGCCCTTTCCTTTGAATTTTTCCCAACCACGCCAAGACGAACCGTGGATTGTATAGAAATTCTCGGGAAATTGGGCCCATACCTCTTCAACTGGTCACTTGCCGACTCATTCCGGTTCCGGTCACCGTCCTGGATGAATAGTGAAGAGATGGTCAGGGAGATCGAAGATTACTCAGGAAAAAAATCGGGCGATATTTACGCCATATCCCAAAAGCAATCCATATGAAAATACACTTTATCATTCCCGGCGAGTTGGAACAGCTGACCGGCGGATATATTTATGATCGAAAAATAATAACCGGCCTTTCGGAAAGGGGATACCGGGTGGTCCTTCACAATCCGGGAAACGATTTTCCTTTCCCCGGCCGGGAAAGCCTTGACCAATACCATAAAATATTAAAAGCCATCGAACCAGGCGAGACGGTCATTATAGATAGTTTAGCTTTGGGACCAGCCGAAGAGATCATTTCCTTATTTTCCGCTCAAAATCCTATGGTGGCCCTGATGCATTTGCCGTTATTCATGAATCCTTCATTCAATGAAAAAGAAAAGAAATTTTTCAAGTTCCAGGAAACCAGGGCCTTGTCGAAAATGAGGGTTATCATTGCCGTCAGCCGGCATACCAAACAAATGATCCAGAAGTGCGGTATTAACCCTTCCCTAATTCAGGTGATAAATCCGCAGGCTGAAAGTTTAAAACGAAAAGAAAATTATCCTGTGGCGCCGCGAAATCTTTTATGCGTGGCTAACTATACCAGGAACAAAGGACATTCCATGCTCATAGAGGCATTGGTTGATCTGAAAAATCCGGATTGGATCATGCGCTGCTATGGTGACCAAACCATGGAAAGGGATTATTTCGCAAAAATGCGACAGATGGTGAACTCATACGGCCTTGAAAACAGGATCCTATTAAATGGTCCTTGGCCGCACGAAGCTTTACCGGAAGTTTATCGGTCTTCCGATTTATTTATTCTGCCCTCTGAATATGAATCGTACCCGATGGTACTGGCAGAAGCCTTAGTGTATGGGATTCCGGTGGTAGCCGCAAAAGCCGGGGGCATACCGGAAGTCGTCCCTGAGGGAGCAGGTATCTTATTTAAACCCCGGAGCATAGATTCATTACGGGCGGCGATTAATGAGGTAATCGGCAATAACGGACTTTATAAAAACCTATGCCATAAAGCCGCGGGTTATTATAAGTCGACTTATTGCTGGGACCATAATATCGACCGTTTTGAACAAATTCTTAAAAGTATTATCTGATTTTCAGGCGCTCGGCGAGTTCATTCACCGTTTCAAAATTTCAACTATTTTGGGTTGGTTTATAATAATCCATGACTCTGAACCAATGGGATAAATATCACTGCTATGGCCTGGTTAGCTTGTCGTTCGTTTATTCCCTTACCCAATCTTTCCTGCCAATCGTTGGTTTTAGTATTTTATCCTTTACGGCTTTATGGATCAGCCACTGGAAGGAAATCAAAAACCTTCGGCCACCAGGCGGCCTGGCTAACCGGGTGACTCTGATCCGCTTGGCCGGACTGACCACTCTTATGCTCCTGGCCTTCAGGATTTCAAATCAGGTTTTGTCCCTTCTCCTTTTCGTCTTGGTTTTAATGGACGGGTTGGACGGATATCTTGCCCGAAAAAAAGATCAGCGCACAACGTTCGGAGCCAACTTTGATATGGAGACCGATGCCCTGTTCGTTTGTCTGGTTTCCGTCCTTCTTATCTCAAAAGGATTATCAGCGAAATGGATTTTAATCCCGGCCTGGATAAAATATTATTACACCGTGTTTATTGATTTGGCGGGTTTGAATACGGTTCCCGAGAAAAGGACTTTGTTCGGAGCTACCGCAGCTTTTATTATGTTCTTAGCCCTGGTGCTGGCCTTTGTTCTGCCGGAAAAGACGCGTCTGATATTAACGATTTCGGCGACCATTTTGTTAACGATTTCTTTTGCTTCTTCCCTGGTAAAAGCGGTGGTCTTAAAAAACCGGCCAAGAGGAGATGTTAAAGAAACGAAATAAACCCAAACGTTGCATAAAAATAACGTCAAAGATATTCATTCGGACACGCATAAATCCCCCCTATCCCCCCTTTAGCAAAGGGGGGATAGGGGGGATTTGACGATCGGAGGAAGTAACCTATGGTGATATCCTCCAACAGTCTGTGACTTTAGGGCTGGTCTTTTCTTTGGACTTATCCACGGGGGACCTTTGCCCCCTCCGCATTCTCCCGCCTTTGGCGGGATTTCCCCCATGGATAAGTCCGAAACCGGATCCCGCCCCGAAGGGGTGGGAGTGAGCAGGGGGTGTTGCGAACAAAAAGAGGGCGCCCTAAAGCCAATGACTCCATAAAATACAACCCCACCTGCTTTGGGAAATGTCCGTTTTATTTTGAGACCGTTAATAAGTGATTTTTACATGCCCATCCCCATGATATGCCACCTGCCCATCATCCCGATGTCTTCGTGCTCAAGGATATGGCAGTGAAACATCGTCATCCCGGTGTAGTCCATCACCGGGACGAGCATTCGAACGCTGCCCCACTTCGGGACCAGCACCACATCCTTCCAGGCCGGGATGGTGGTATGGAGCGAAGCGTACCCCGCGTCGCCGCCGCTGATCGAGAGAATTTGAGAAGAATTAACATGCTGATGGAAGGGGTGATCCATTCCGCTGTTGTTCCGGATGGTCCAGATTTCATAGCTCCCCACCTCCGACATGATCTGGTAAGGATCGACATCAAAATCCTGGCCGTTGATATAGCCGTTTCCTTGGCCCATGCTTAAGGCGAGACTTCTTTCAGCCATAATATCTAATGTTGCCGGATCCAACCGTTCCGCATGTGGATTGATCGAAAGGGGAAGGCTTTGAGCAGGGGAGAGCGTGCCATTATAAGTCAAAGTCATCAGGGTAATCGTAGGCGAATTTCCCATGCCCATCTTATTGTAAGGCAGCGCCCGGAGGCGGTAATTCCCTGAGCTCAGGGTACCCTTGACCAGGACGTCGACGCGCTCTCCAGGTGACAGCAGAAGTTCGGATTTCTGATACGGTTTATCAACTAAGCCCCCGTCTGTCCCGATCAAATTCATCGAGTGATTTTCAAGACTGAGCTTGTAGAACCTGGCGTTGCTGGCATTGAGAATCCGCCATCTCTGCACCTGGCCTTTCTTTATAGATAGGTGTGGATTCACCTGACCGTTGACCATGATGACATTGCCTTCTTTGCCCTGCATGAAATCCATCATCATAGCATGGGGCGCAGGTTCTGAGCCGCTCAAGGAGATGTCCTTCAATATGAGGATGTGGGTTTCGAAGGGAGCCAGGACATTATTCTCGTCATTGACCACTAAAGCGCCGACCAAACCGGCCCAGTACTGTTCAGCCGAGACGCCGTGTTTATGGGGATGATAGAGATTGAGGGTCCCCCCGGGTTGAAGCATGGTGTCATACTCGTGGGAGTAAGTCTCCCCGGTCCGGAGTTCATACATAACAAAGTCGGCCGGGGCCTCCGGAGAGACATGCCACCCATGGGTATGTAGGTTGGTGATGTTCTTCTCGTAGCCGAGAAAGTTTCTCGCTCCTGTAACCGGAAGCCGGTTCGTATAATTGATCTTCACCATATCCCCCCTGTTGACCCGGATTGTCGGCCCGGGGTAGCAGCCATTGAAGGTCATCAGGTTAGCCATGGCTCCGTTTATATTAACAGGGGCGATTATTGCTTCCAAATCGACCTCGACCAACCCTGGCGTCGTGCTCAGATTGGGCATCTCAACCGGATCTCTCAGGAGATCTCCGATGGGGGGATCAATGACCCCGCTCCCGCCCCCCATACCGCCTCCTCCCATACCGCCACCCCTACCGGCCAGGGCGGAAGTGTTTTTAAGGCCCAAATAACCACCTGCCAATCCCCAAGACACACCTTTAATGAATTCTCTTCTGCTCAGTCTTATTTTACCCATCGGTTAATCCCCCGTTTAGAAATTTTGTATGTTTTTTATCAGAGGGCCGCATTGAGCAACCCTCCGATATTTTTCTCAAATGACTCTTACGGTCCGACAACATAAGGACGCATCATCTCATTATCCTCATGTTCAACGATATGACAATGCCAGACGAAGAGACCGGGTATGTCGAACTTGGCTTTGACCTTTGTTATTTCCCCGGGATAGGAGATAACCGTATCCTTGAAGCCAGCTTCCCAGGGCTCGGGCGGGAAAATCTGTCCGATGTTCGCCCCGTTGAACTTGGGAGATGTGTCAAGGAACACTTCGCGCTCCACCACCTGAAACCGCACCAAATGCAGGTGGATCGGGTGCGCATCCGCCGTGAAGTTGTACATTTTCCACTCCTCTAAAGCGCCCAGTGCCGGGTTTTCCGTTACGTTTACCTCTACGGTCGTGCCATTTTTCAGAACGACGACCTTCGGGATGTTGTTGGGATCTGTATCATCCGACCAGGCGAGCGGATTTCCCAGGGCCGAGGCGCCAGTGCCCGTGACGGTACCCAGCTTAGCCGCTTTGGGTCCCATTGGCTCTCCGCCGGCAGCGAAACAGTCTGCCTCAAAGTTCGGACCGGCCGCAACCCCGGTGATCTGGGTGATGCCGGTCAGGTTTCCTCCCGCATCAAAGTTGAAACTCGCGCAAATGGATCCGGACATCTCCTCGTTGAGGGAAACCTGCCTTGTATTCTGAGCCGCTCCGAGCGATCCTTCGGCGTTTAACTTCAGGGCCCAGGGAGAGGTGGTGATCAGATCGCGGAG
>JACQYK010000008.1:0-30388 GCA_016208255.1 Deltaproteobacteria bacterium
CCGACTTGACCGATTCCCCTAAGTCCACCGCCCCTCCGGGGATGCTCCATCTGCCCAATCCGGGCTCTTTTCCTCTTTTCACCAATAATACCTGGTCGTCCTGGAAAACAATTCCTCCCACCCCTACCCAGGGTCGGTCCGGATAAGAACGTTCACTCATAGTCGGCCACCTTTTTTTTCTCTTGACTATCCTTTCCAGCCTATTTTATATTCCTTATCATTCAGAAATAATGGATTGTCAAATAAAGAATCTGTCTTGATCGCCGACTCTCTAAGCTTTTAGCAGTATTTTCTTCCAACCAATCAGGAATATTTTAATAAAGGGCCGGTAAGGGAAACAATCGCAATCAATAAAATATTACCAAAGGGGGATGTTATGAAAAGCAAAAAAGTGGAAGAATTCGAAATCAGCCGAAGGAATTTTTTAAAAACCTCAGCCGCCCTGGGTGTCGCCGCCACCATTTCGGGTATACCGACCCTTTCCCAAGGAGCCGAAGCGAAAAAGAGCCCCGTCAAATCACGCATGAAGCCGGGGATGATCAACTCCGTCTTGGGACCGCTTTCTCCTTCCAAACTTGGACTGACGCTTATGCACGAGCATTTCGTTTTTTCTTACCCCGGATGGGAAGCTGATGAGACATTGGGCCCCCTCGATTTCAAGGGAGCCTTACAAACCAATCTTGAAGCCATTAAGAAGGCCCAGAAATACGGGATCAAGACCATTGTTGACGCTACTCCCAATGATAATCATCGGGACCCCCTGCTCTACAAAGCGCTGGCTCAAAAGACCGGTATGAATATCATCTGCTCTACCGGCCTTTATACTGAAGAGGAAGGGTCAGCGGTCTATTTTAAGACCAAAAAAGCCTGGTTTGGATTGGACCTGGCCAAGTTTGTTTCCGAGATTTTTATCAAAGAAATCACTGAGGGCATCGGTAAGAGCGGGGTACTGGCCGGGGTGATTAAGGTCGCCTCCGGCCCCAAAATGACACCTTATGAAGCCGATGTTCATAAGGCCGCAGTCATTGCCCAAAAAGCCACAGGGGTCCCCATTATTACCCACACCCAGGGTCCGACCGGTGGAGTGGAACAGGCCGATTTCCTAAAGAAGCAGGGCGCTGATTGTACTCAAGTCATGATCGGCCACGTTTCCAATTCCAAGGATATCGAATACCACAAAGCCATCCTGCAGAGAGGTGTGTACATTGCCTTTGATCGGATCGGGTTGGAACCCTACGGCAAAACCGAAGACCACATCAAGAATATTTCCGAACTTTGTAAACTCGGTTTTGCCGATAAAATTATGCTTTCCCAGGATACAGTCAATTACTGGTGGGGCCGGCAGATCAAACCCCCTGAGGCACTCGTCAAAGCATTAGAAAATTATCGGATTGATTTTGTTACTGAAAAATTTCTTCCCGCCATTAAAGAACAGGGCGTGACCGACGATCAGATAAAGCAGATGATGGAAGTCAATCCTAAAAATCTGTTTATGGGGAATTAGAAACAAAAATCCGTTCGTCGTCGGTCGTTCATCGTTCGGCGGAATGAACAATAAGATAAGGTAAAGGGTGACCTGACTTGGAGTAGTGGAGTATTGGAGTAATGGATTGTATTAGGCCATTACTTCAATACTCAATTCATCAAGAGAAGAGGGACTTGCAAAAAGTCGCCGAGACCCACTTTGAGTCATTCCAGCGAAAGCAGGAATACAGGAAATTTAATCTCTTATAAAAACCTGGACCCCGGTTTTCACCGGGGTGACGACTTTTACGAGTCCGTCAGGAGATAAATTTAATAACTTAACGGTTAGAATCTTTAGACTGTTTTTTTCCTCTCGCCTCTCGCCTCTCGCCTCACGCCTCTCACCTGCCTTCAAGGTTTACAGGTCCGGCAAGGACTATACCCCTGCCAATAAGCCTCTCTTTTCGACCGGAAGATAATCAAATTTTTAGGGGCAATCTTTTCCCCTAAGGAACAATCGGGTCGATGAAACCTCCGGGTGTGTATCTGCCCCCGGTAGCTGTCATCGCTTTCTCCAAGGGCTTTGACCCAGATCCCTTTCCTGTCCCTTATCGCTTCCCTCTGGTGCTGCAACAATTCGCCAAAGCGTTCCATCCAGGGTCCGTGGTACAGAACCCTGGCCAGGCCCTGCCTCACCAGTTCCCCATTGACCAACACCCCGTTGTTCAGAAAAACATAGGCTAAGACCCGGCCGAAGTTATCCCTTTGTTCCGAACCGTACCTCAATCGGACTTCCTTATTTAAGACCAGCTTTCGATTGAATTCATAGGCTTCCCGGGCCAAAAACTCATCCGGTCCGTCTTTTACCTTTTCCGGGGTATCAATCCCCAGGTATCGAATCCTGTGCCCGTCGGCGATAATAATGGTATCGCCGTCGATGACCCCGGTCACCCGGACTGTTTCGGCGGAGGAAATCCATCCTGGAAACAACCCGAAAGACAGGCCTACGAGTAAAATAAAAATTAGAGCTGTAAATTTTTTCAAGGTATAGTAAAAGTCTAACACTATAATCGGTTTCTAAAATAGTCGATGGTCTGCGGGAGTCCTTCATCAACTTCAACCGTAGGCTTCCACTTCAGATATTTTTGGGCCAGGGTGATATCGGGCTTTCGTTGGACCGGATCATCTTGAGGCAGGGGATTAAAGATGATGGCCGAGTTGGAGCCGGTCAAGGCCTTTACTTTTTCGGCCAGGGCCAGGATGGTAAATTCTTTGGGATTTCCCAGATTGACCGGTCCGATGGTTTCGACTTGTTCCATCATGGCGATTAATCCCCCGACCATATCGGAAATAAAACAAAAAGACCGGGTCTGCTGCCCTTTACCGTAAACGGTCAACGGCTCTCCACGCAGGGCCTGAACGATAAAATTACTGACGACCCGGCCGTCATTAACGGCCATTCGGGGACCATAGGTATTGAAGATCCGGGCGATCCGGATATCCACCCGATGCTGGCGGTGGTAATCCATCATCAGGGTTTCGGCCACCCGTTTTCCTTCATCATAACAACCTCTCGGGCCGATACAATTGACATTGCCCCAATAGGTTTCCTTCTGGGGATGGACCGCCGGATCCCCGTAAACCTCCGAAGTAGAGGCCTGGAGAATACGGGCCTTGACCCGTTTGGCCAGACCCAGCATATTCAAAGTCCCCATGACATTGGTTTTGACGGTTTTGACCGGATTGAATTGATAATGGACCGGAGAAGCGGGACAGGCCAGATTATAAACCTCATCAACCTCCAGAGTGATCGGATTGATGAGGTCATGACGGATTATTTCAAAATGCGGATTTTCCCTGAGGTGCAAAATGTTTTCTTTGGCACCGGTAAAAAAATTATCCACACAGACCACGTCGTGACCCCGGCCTAATAAGGTTTCACAAAGATGGCTGCCGATAAACCCGGCCCCTCCGGTAACTAGAATTTTTTTCATTTCGCCCTCCTACTCCCTGAATTTCAAATATTTTTGTAAACGTCATTAATAAGTTTTCAACCCCTCACCCTAACCCGGACAAGCCGGAACCAAATTTGATAGATCGAAAAACCTCGTCATTCCCGCGAAGGCGGGAATCCAGGTGTTTTTAATTGGTTTGATAGAGCCTGGATTCCCGCCTTCGCGGGAATGACGGACTAGGGCCTCAGATAATTTTAACGATTTCATCCAATTTGATAAATTTCTATCCATTTTGAGAAAAATATTATTCTTAAGCGACTAACCCTCTCCCGCAAGGGGAGAGGGACTCTTTTTATTTCCCCTCCCTTGAGGCCCTTGAGGGGAGGGTGGAAGATGTCAATTTATTTAAGTGGTTCACTATAATAACCGGTAATGACAAATTAGGTATGGCATGGGCCCTTCATTTTGTCAAGTATTGGTTCTTTTTTGAGCTTTACCCTAACCGGCAATTATGTTATTGAGATAAGTATTATAATTATGGATGGATGGTTATAAAGGAGGACCCTGTGGCTGAGAAGATTTTATTTCCGGAGATGATCGAGAAACTCCCGGATATCGACATCCCTTTCCCCAACGTCACAGGGAAGCTATTTCAGGGTCCGGGGATGCAGGCCGTTTTTTTCATCACGGAAGGGCCGGGCGAGATTCCTCCCCATCACCACCAGGCTCAATGGGGGGTCATGCTGGAAGGGGAAGCGGAATTGACTGTGAACGGGAAAACGCAGATCATCCGGCAAGGAGATTCCTATCACATCCCCGCCGGATCTGTCCATTCCATTCGCATTCTATCACCTATGAAGGCTTTGGATTTTTTTAATGAACCAAGCCGATATAACCCTAAGACCCAATAAATGAATTACCTAAGTTGCAGGAGAATAAAAATGGCCATCTCACCTAAGATAAAAGAAAAAATGGAAAAAGGCTCCTTTATTCGAAAAATGTTTGAAGAAGGGGATAAACTCAAGGCCAAACATGGCCAGGAAAATGTTTTTGATTTCAGTTTGGGAAATCCCAATCTGGATCCACCCGAGAAAGTCAACCAGACATTGATCGAAATCCTGAATCAGCCTGTTCCGGCCCTTCACGGCTATATGTCCAATGCCGGGTATCCGGAAACCCGCAGGGCCGTAGCGGATTTCTTATCACGGGAACATGACTTGTCCTTTAGTGAACAGGATGTGATTATGACCTGTGGAGCAGCAGGGGCCTTGAATGCCGTTTTAAAGGCCTTGATAGAGCCGGGAGAGGAAGTTATCGTTTTGGCCCCTTATTTCGTCGAGTATCTTTTTTATACCGATAATGTCCAGGGCGTCCCCGTGGTGGTCCCTACCGGTCCGGATTTCTCCCTTGACCTCAAGGCCATTGAGCAGGCTTTGACCCCTAAAACCAAAGCAGTGTTGATAAATTCTCCCAATAATCCCACCGGCAAGGTCTATGATCAAAAATCTCTCAGGCAGTTGGGGGATCTTTTAGACCGGATCGTTCGAAAACAGGGAGAGGTGATTTATTTGCTCGGCGATGAACCTTACCGGAAGATCGTTCTGTTCCTTTACTAACCGTACACTGGGCTTTGTCAACGCCCCGGCCCTGATGCAGCGTCTTCTACCAACGGTTCAAGGTTTAACTGTAGATGTTGAAATATACAGAAAAAAACGTGACATTTTCTTCAGGGGTCTGTCTCAAATTGGTTATCAACTTACCAAACCCGAAGGCGCCTTTTATCTTTTTCCACGTTCTCCCATCCCGGATGATGCCGCTTTTGTTAAGGCCTTGCAGGAGGAATTGATTCTTGTCGTACCCGGTCTGGGTTTTGGGGCCCCGGGTTTTTTTCGGATTGCCTACTGTACCTCTGACGCTACCATTGAAAAATCCCTGGCTGGATTTGAAAAAGTTTTTAAAAAATATGCTTAAAAAAAAGTGACGAGTGACGAGTGACGGGTGACAAGAAAAGGACCACAAATCCAATAGTAAGTTCATGTCCCCTATAATTTATCACTTTTCCTCAAATTTGATAATGTTTCTCTTTAGTTGTCATCCAAAACTTCATAAAAAATTTATAATTATTTTTTTTTGCATAAATATCATTCCATGCCTTCCATTTGATAAAGGGAGGAATGGGAGCATTATCTTCCCTTATTAAATTATTCCCTTGAAAACAGTAGCCATAGCCCTTAGCGGTGGAATTGATAGCGCCCTCTCGGCCTATCTCCTGAAAAAAGAAGGCTTCCATGTCATAGGCCTTCATGCCGATTTCGGATATTCTTCTGAGCCCTCCCTGCCCTGGATAAAGAAGATCACCTCCTTTTTAAAAATCCCTTTAGAAGTTCTTTATCTTAAAGAAGTATTTCAACAAAAAGTGGTTAACTATTTTATTTCTGAGTATAAAAATGGCCGAACACCTAACCCTTGTGTAGTCTGCAATCCTCTGATCAAGTTCGATTGGCTTTACCAAAAAGGATTGGACTTGGGAGCTGATTATTTTGCCACCGGTCATTATGCCCGGATTGTCCCGGCCCCCTGGGGGAAAGGGCAGACCATTGCCAGGGGGCTGGATATTATTAAGGATCAATCTTATTTTTTACACCGGGTTAGGCCTCAAAACCTCAACCATATTCTATTTCCTTTGGGTTCCTGGACCAAAGACAAAGTCAGGGGACTGGCCCGGGAAATCGGCCTGCCGATCAATCCCGGGGGGGAAAGTCAGGATATCTGTTTTCTTCCTAAGGGAGGTTACCGGGAGTTTTTACTTAGGCATAATCCTCCCAACCTGATCCGGTCCGGGGATATCGTAGATCTGCAGGGGAAAAAACTGGGGACCCATCAGGGGTTGTTTGCTTATACCATCGGTCAAAGAAGAGGGTTGGGTTTACCGGCAAAGGAGCCTTATTACGTTGTCCGCATGGACCCTGGCCTCAACCGATTAGTCATCGGCGGGAAAAAGGATCTGGAATCCTCCGGCTGTTACCTTTCCGATGTCTGTTTTCTATCGAGCCCTCCTGAAATCGATGGGCTGGAAATTATGGTCCAGGTCCGTTATAAGCACCAGGCGGCTAAGGCTCGTTTGCGCCTCGGGGAGGATCAAAGGCTGGAGATCCATTTTCAAAACCCGCAAAAAGCGGTTACTCCGGGCCAGGCGGCGGTCCTCTATTGGGAAGATCGAGTCCTGGGAGGGGGCTGGATTGAAGAATCCTGGAAAAAATAATCTCCCCAGGGTGGCCATTCACACTTTGGGCTGCAAGGTCAACCAGTTTGAATCCGCCTGTCTAAGAGAACGGTTTCAAGCTCTGGGCTGGGAATGGGTTCCCTTTAGAGAAGAAGCCGATCTTTACCTCATCAACAGTTGCGCGGTTACCGCCGAGGCCCAAAGGCAATCGGCCCGGATGGTCAGGCAGGCCCTTCGCAACCATCCCCAATCCCAGGTGATCGCTGCCGGATGCGCCGCTCAGCTCTTTCCCGAGGAATTTGAAAAGATCCCAGGGCTAAATGAGGTGATCGGCCATCATCATAAACTGCAAATTCCTGAACTGGTGGCCTTACCGAAAAACCAAAGTCCCTCCCGAAGAATCCTGCTGGCTGAGGAGGAATATTCGATCGAGGCCCATTTCCCTTTGCCACAGGAAAAGACCAGGGCTTTTATACGCATTCAGGACGGCTGCGACGCCCGATGCAGTTATTGTCTGGTGCCCAGGGCCCGGGGAAGATCCAGAAGTCTGAAGGTGGGCGAAGTAATTTCCGGGGTAACCTTTCTGGTCCGAGAGGGAGTCAAGGAGCTGGTCCTGACCGGCATCCATCTGGGACAATACGGGGGTGACCTGAACCCACCCGCCACCCTGGTTTCTCTATTGGAAATCCTCTTACCAACACACCCTCATCTGTCTGTTCGTTTAAGTTCCCTGGAACCCCGGGAAGTCACTCCGGCCTTGTTCAGTCTTTTTCATAGATTCCCCAATTTGTGTCCTCATCTGCATATTCCCTTACAGTCCGGAGACGATTCGATCCTGCAAAAAATGAATCGCCCCTATTCCCTGGAGTTCTATCGCCGCTTGATTCAGACCATTCATCGGGATATTCCCCGGACCGCCATCGGGGCTGATCTGATCGTCGGTTTTCCCGGGGAAGGGGATATCCAGTTCCAGGAAACCATAAAATTCTTGTTGGAAATCCCTTTATCCTACCTCCACCTCTTTCCTTTTTCCCCGCGCCCGGGGACCCCGGCCGCCGGATTTCCCGATCCGGTTCCGGATAAGATAAAAAAGGAACGCCTGCGAATCATCCGGGCCCTTGACCAACAGAAAAGAGAAGCCTTTATCGGATATTGTCTGGGTAAAGATTTTTCCGCTCTGGTCCTGGAGCCGGCCAAAGAAAAAGGATGGATCCGAGCCCTGACCGAAAACTACCTGACCGTTTCCATCCCGGGACGGTTTGTAAAAAATGAAAGGATCCGGGTGCGCCTGAAGACCCTGGACCCGACCGGGATAAAGGGAGAAATTGTTCCTTAATTTTAATGGACCGATTGACCCCACCTCAGATCAGTGTTGTGCCTGATAATATCCTTGACTATCATTTCCGGACTGTCTTATATTCGCCTTATCCGACCACGAAATTCTTACGAATGATTCATTTAAGGGGGACCTATGAAAAAATTATGGATAAAGGTTTTGGTCTTATTAGTGTTGGCTCTTTTTATTTTCAGTTGTGCCACCCTGTCCAAGGAAGAATCTTCGGATAAGGGCGACAAAGCGGAAAAGGCGGACAAGAAAGATAAGAAAGATAAAAAGGATAAAAAAGACAAAGAAGAGAAGATAGCCAAAGAAGAGAAAGTTGACAGGGAAGACAAAGCGGATAAAAAGGATAAAAAGGACAAGGAAGAAAAAGCGGACAAAGCGGATAAATACGGAAAGGAGGCTAAAGAAGGGAAAGACAACGCTGACGATTACTACCGAAAGGGTTTGAAAGAGTATAAAAAGGGGGAGTTTAAAAAGGCCATTGACGAATTTAAGATGGCCATCGAAAAAGACGGAACCCACCTGTTAGCCTATTATGCCCTGGGCTTGACCTATGAGACCTTAAAAAGAACCAAAGATGCCCAAGCGGCCTATGAGGAGGCCGTCCGGATCGATCCTAAACACCTCCCCTCCCGAGAGGCCCTGGGATTGGTTTATTTTCATATGGAAAAATATCAGAAAGCGGAAGAGCAACTAAAAACGGCCAAAACGCTGGACAGCAAGGTCCCGGAAGTCTACTTTGCCTTGGGGGAGATCGAGCAGATGGAAAAATCCTGCCGGACGGCTATTATCGCCTATAAGCAGGCCTTAAAATTGAATCCCAATTACCTGGAGGCTCGCAACGCCTTGAAAATCGCGGAAGCGGATTGCCGGAAAAAAAGGAGCAAGCCGACCGGTCAGCAACCGAAACCAGCACAGCCACAACCAAAACCTATCCAGCCAAAATAATGAGTGTGGCCATCCCTAAAAACTGAATCTCCAGAGAGAGCGCCTGAGAGATTTCATTCTGAATCCTGCCTCCTGGATTCTTAATTCCAGAATTCTTTTTCAGGTTGAACATCCTTGCCTAACGGGACGCCCTGAATCAGAAAAATTGGAGTTCTCCTAACTCCAAACTCTGAACGTTGAACGTTGAACTTTGAACTTTTTTTCGTTAAAGATACCCGGCCCGGGTGTATTGTTTGATCTTTTGAGGGATCACGGTTTCCCAGTAATGATCGAAATTAAAATCTGAATAATCGTGAAGGGGGGCCGGACCGGTATCCACCAACAGACATTGACAGTCGTTCCCCTTCAATACCACAAAAATGTTATTGGGACTGACCGAGGTCTTAACTTCCGGGGTTTTAACGAATAGATTAATCAGACGATCGATAAAGACTCGGGTGGTTTCCCTTACCCGCTGATAGACCAAACTCTCCGGCCCGCCCAGCGAATAATAAATCTTGGCCAGGGATTCGCCGGACAGTCGTTCCTTGATCATGAAACTGCCGTACGGATCACTGGACAGGATCCGGGGAACGGGAACGCCTTGTTTTTCAAAAAAATCGGTGACCTGGTATTCTTCCTTGAGATGGTTCCGGCTGTAGGCCCGGGGCTTGGCGATCTTTAAAACCGCCTGGTAGGCCTCCTGGTAATCGTAGACGATGCCGTTTTCACCCTCGCCGATTTTTGGCAGCTTGACGGTGTATTGTTCCCCGGCCAGGTTGATGGGAATCAACCCCTGCTGGAAACTGTTCAATCCCTGAATAACGTGGTTGGATTCGTTATCCAGATAAAGGCCCTGCAGGTCATCCTCCAAATTGGCCACATAGTCCCTGGATCCGAAACCGATGAACGAATCCGACCGGTCTTCCCTTAAAAACATCCCATAATAACCGGAGGCATGAAGGGCCTGGATCAAATCGCTTATCCGGGCATAGCGGGGGGAGAAAAGGATTTCAAACAGGCCTACCTCCCTTCCGGAAAGGGAGCGGAAGCCGCAGATCTGGCATTCATCCACCTGGACGTTGGGGAGACGAACGATGGACCCTTCGATGGTGATGTCCTGAAGGGTTTGAACCGTTGTTAAAAAACCTTCCTCACAACGGGGACAGATTTCGGACCGGTTTTTTAATTCATCCATGTGAGGTTTCCCCGGGGTCGTTGAGTTCCTGGGTCTCCAACAGTTTTTCGTGTTTGAGGGTCAACTGGAAAAGCCGTTCGGCCATAATGACCGCGATATTCTTTATGAGTTTATAGGGGGCGGTAAGATTGGCCTCCAATAGCTCATTGAACTGATCCTGGTCGATCTCAATCAGTTTACAGGGGGTGGCGGCCACCACGGTCATGGACCGTGGCACATGGAGCAGGAAGGCCAGTTCTCCCAGGACCGATCCGCGGCCGATCCGTTGGCGCCAGGTGCCCGGCTTAGTAAAGTGGCCCCTCCGAACCTCCACCTCGCCCTCCAGAATCAGATAAAAATTTTCTCCTATGGCCCCTTCCCGGAGAATGATTTCCTCCGGTTCGAATTCAATGGTCTTGGCTGTTTTCAGCAGCAGGAAGATCTCTGCCGGCTTCAAACCGCGGAAGATTTCAAATTCTTTGGCTTCGTCCCGTTCGGACTTTGTTACTTCCTGAGGAACCAGCCACTGCAGATAGCCGGTACGCTGGTATTTACGGATGCGGTCGGGCAGGACTTCATTCCAATACTTATTGAAGGTATAGCCGTCATAATTCTTTTTCAGGGTGGTTCCGGGATCGATCAGGACGAATTGTGTGGGATCCTTAAACCGGCCCCCTTCACTGAGCACATAAATGTTATTGGGACTGACACTGACCTTGCAATCCGGCCTTTTTTTGAATAACTCCAGAAGTCGATTTAAAAATTTTTCCAGTCCCTCCAGAATCAATTGCTGGGTCTTAACCGACAAATCATTGAACCGCAGATAAAGACTGGTAATGGATTCCCCCTCCACAAACTCTTTGATGCAAAAACGACCCAAGGGATCCAGGTGAAAAATTCGCGGGACGTATACCTGTTCTGAAAGGAAAAAATCGGTGGTCATGGCTTCTTCCAGAAGACGCTCCCGGCAGACCGGCTGCTGTTTGGCTACCTTGAGACACAAAGGCACCTGGGCCTCGGGAAGGGACAGGGAATGGGAACGCAAGGGATAAACAATTCCGCGATCCCCCTCCCCCAGAGGCGGAAGAGTGATCCCCAGGGTGACCTGGCCATAGGGTTGATCAATTTCCTTATTACCGGAATCGGCGGCCTGCTGCAAGGACTCAAAAAATTCAACCGCCTGGACTTCCAATTCCGGGGCCCCAATATCTTCAAGGAGTTTCTTGTCCAAGGCCATAGGCACCTCTATTGGGATAGATTTTTAATACCTTCTTCTTTTTCGGCCTGCCAGCCCATAAAAAATACCACGGCTCCCAAAAGGGGGAAAATACCCAGCCAGCCGAAAAGGGTCCGGGCCGATACCTGGAAGGTCGTTACCAACAGATAGACCACGGCAATGGCCGTCAATCCGAAAATACGGCTGACGAAGCTGGTGGTGGATTTGGCCCTCCCCTGAATGTGGGCCTCGGAATAACGATTGATGATGGCATCAATCCCCACGGCCTCAGAGGCCTGACCAGCCCCCACCATGGCCCCTACCAGGCAGGCCAGAACTACATCATTCACCAGGTTGAATCCGAAAAAAGCCAGCCCGATGACGATCAGGGACACCCCGGTGAGAAAAAAAGTGGAACGGTAGGCAAAGAAGAAGGGGATCACCAGGGCAGTCACCACGACCTTACCGGCCGATTGAGCCGATTCGAAATAGCCGTAGGCCGATAACCCCTTGGCGATATGGGCCAGATAAACCACCGAAAGCACGGAAAAAGAACCGCGGGCCATCGCCACCAGGGACCGACCGATCAATAACAGCCGCAACGGTTTATTCCCCCAGGTGTACCGCAGACCTTCTTTTTGACTGGCCCAATAGGATTTTTCCCGAACTTTTTGATAATCAATGACCGATTCGCCGCCTAATTTAAGCCTGGAGACCAGGAAGAAAGAGATAAAGAAAAAGAGCGGCCCCCAGAGGACCGCCATTTTAAGCCCCAAAAAGCCGGCCACCAGACTGGCCAGCGCGTACCCGCTGATATTACTGAAATGGTTGGCGGCATCGATCTGGGATAATACTTTGGTCCCTTCCTTAACCGGAAAATTGACTTTAACCACCTTGTCGGCCGCCGGTTTAAAAAAAATAAAGACAAAGTCTCCTAAAAAAGATAAGGCCAGATAAACCGGGTAGGGATATCCCAAAAGCACCGCGGCCACCAGGAGCAGACTCAAGATGGTTCGCAGCAGGTCAGCGGCCATCAGAGAATGACGGATACGGAGTTTATCGATAAAAGGACCGGATATGGCATTGATGAGGATCTCGCAGACATAACGAAAAACCAGGACCAGACCGGCGATCATGGGGTCCTTGCTTTTAGAGGCTACCAAAAGGACAGACAGGATACGTAAAAAGCCGTCTCCGATCCGGGTGAACACCCGGCTGGAAATCAGCAGAATAAAATCATTTCGGACATGGGAGGATTCCATAGGCCACTGGTTCATGTTTTATAACAAACCCCACTCCGGGAGTCAATACTGTTCGCCACTTTTTATTATCGGGATCACAAAAACTTCAACTTCCAGGACCCCCTTCACTTTTTACCCAATTATTATAAGTTGACACGGCCCCCTTATATTTTGACTTTAACGAAATCCGGGAGTATAATTTTTTTATAACCTTTAATCAAAGGACCTTATGGCCTTTCAACTGCAAATCACACCTTCCGTCGGCAAGCGCTGGACCTATAGGCTGGAAAAAGCATTGGTCAAGATCGGCCGGGCCAACCACTGTGAGGTAGTCATTAATGATCAACTGGTTTCCAGGGAACATTGCCAGTTACAGCTGATGTCCGAGGGGTTGTTTTTAGAGGATTTGAAAAGCGTCAACGGGACCCTGCTCAATGGTCAGCGTGTTACCCGGGTCCTGCTGCATCCCGGAGATAAGATCCGGGTTGGGGTTTCAGATATTCTGGTGGAACAGATCCGGGATAAAGAACGGGATAAAGAAACAGGCCCGCCTACCGAAGCCACCAAGCCCAAAGAACCCCGGCCGGGACCCCCCAAAGAACCAGAAATCAGGATTCCGAAAACAGAAAAACCTGACCGGGCCCTGGAACCGGAACCGGTACGACCGGCAAAGCCGGAAATCGCTGGTACCCAGGGGCCGGAGCCAGGGCTCATCCCCTTGGTTTCCAAAAATCAGGAACCGCCGATTCTGCTGGTCATCCATACGGATTGCTCACAAATTGAACCCCTGCTGGCCCCCCTGGCGGCTTCCGGAGTGATGATTCATCGGGCCTCGGATAACCCGCAGGTTAAGTCGATCCTTAAAAAAACCCCACCGGACTGTATCCTGCTTTGCAGCCAAACCGAGGCCTCCCTAAATGTCTGCCAGGAAATAAAATCCCATTCCCAGGCCGGTCCGATTGTTTTATTGACTGATGACGAATCCTGGGAGACCACCTTTCCCCTGCTTCAGGCCGGGGTGGATGAAATTCTCCGCCGACCGGACCCCACCGAATTGCAGGTTCGCCTCCGGAATATGCTGGAACTGAACCGGTTGCGAAAAGAAGCCACCTCGCTCACTTCTCAAATGGAAAAACGGGTCAGTGAGGATGTGTCCGAAGCGGAACGGATCACCCGACTCAAAAGATATCTTTCCCCCCAGGTGGTGGCCGCGGTCTTGTCCGGGGATGAATCCCATGTCCTTAAGCCAACCCGTCAGGAGGTCTCCATCGTCTTTTCCGACCTTCGAAACTTTACCCATTTCTCGGAGATGTCGGAACCGGAAGAGATTATAGCCATGCTCGGTGATTTCCATAGTCTGTACGGTGAAATCATTTTTCAATATGACGGGACCCTGGAGCGGTTCGCCGGAGACGGGGTCATGGTCTTTTTCGGGGCCCCGGTCCGGTTTAAAGATCATGCCTCCCGGGCGGTGGCCATGGCCGTGGCTGCCCGGGAACAATTAGTCGACCTGCGCAAGAAGTGGAAAAAATTGGGCTATGCCCTGGATATTTCATTCGGTATTTCAACAGGATATGTTTTTGTGGGCAATATCGGGTTCGAGGGACGGATGGACTACGCCGCCATTGGGAAGACCACCAACCTGGCCGCCCGATTGTGCGCCGCGGCCAAAGGGGGTGAAATCCTGATTAGCCGCAAGACCCTTTTCCAAGTGGAGGATCTGGTGGAAGTGGAAGAAGTCGGTGCACTGGAGGTCAAAGGCTTCAGCGAACCGGTTATGGCCTACAATGTGCTGCGCCTGAAAGCCCCCTTTACCCCTACCCCGGTCACATAAAAACGGTTTTTCCCCCCAAGAAGGAAAATCCCCGCTTGAATTATAACCGGATAGTTAGTTTTTGAACTTTGCCAATTTTATTATTTACCTTGAGGAGAACAACCTTCAGTGAAAAGAATTATTTTATCCATTTTTTTTTATTTATTAACAGCCCTTTTCCTGGGGTCCTCCGTGGTCCAGGCGGTCCCTCTTTCTTTGGATCAAAACATCAAAGCCATTCAGGCCAAGCAGGAAGCCTCCGGAGCAGAATTTTTTTTTGTGGTAATAGGGGATAACCGGGATGGAGCGCAAGTATATAATCGACTGGTTAATCGTGCCAAGGCCTTTAACCCTCTTTTTATTCTCAACACAGGTGATTTCATCCGAGAAGGGCAAGCCTTTGAATATGATAGCTATATAAAACAAATCGCCCCGGTGGATATCCCCATCCTGCATCTTCCGGGGAACCATGACGTCCGTTATGGCTCGGAAATCTATCGCCAATACGTAGGAGATCTCAATTGGTTTTTTGACCTGGGGGATTTCCGTTTTATCGGCCTGGATAATGCTACGGGAAAGTTTACCGAGGAGACCGTGGCCTTCGCCCGGAAAAAACTGACCAGCCAAAAAATCTGCCTGGTGGCCTTTCATAGACCCCCGGCTATAGGCCGGTGGACCGTCCATGCCATGATTGATGACCAGAAGGGAGGACGTGGCGCAGAGGTGATGGCTCTAATCCAGGAAGCCAAGGTGCACATGGTTTTTCTCGGGCATATTCATCTCTATGACGAAATGCTCATAAGCGGCACCCACTATATTATCAGCGCCGGGGGAGGAGCAAAGCTCTACGACAAATATAATTTTGGAAAACCGGAATATGGTTTTGTTCTGGTCCGGGTAAGGCCCACGAGGATCACCCATCAGTGGGTGCCCCTGGATTAATTATTCCCTTCAGGGAGTATTCCTCGGCGAAGATTCTTCCCGAGGAATCATGATCCTTCTGCCGAAGTTCCATTCATCCGCCAACCTATGACAGGCCCCGCAATTAGCAAAGGACCCTATCGGTTTCCTTTGAAAATCCTCCGGTTTTACCTTTCGATGCTTTTTAGCAAGATAAGGAATTTCGGCAAGACGAAGGGGAGTTTTGCCTTCGAGGCTGAGCATTATTTTCTGAGGGATTTTAGCCTTGGAAAATTCAGCCCCTTTCCCTTTTAAATAGGGGAGTATAATAGCTTTGGTTTTATTATCCACCTCCACAGATTCCTCGAAATGTTTTTCTGTTGATTCCAACAGCTTTTCCCAGGAACCGGACGGTAAAAATTCAGGGGGAAAGGCCATATGGCATTGTCCGCAGGTTTTTTTATAGGTCGCCAGCGCATCGACGACTGGAGCAGGCTTTTCTTTAGGAGCCGGCTGTGGCGCGGTAGTCTTTTCTTTGGGGGCTGGCTGTGGTTTGATAATAGTTGGGTTCGTACTCGTGGCCGAGAAACCCCAAACGGTGAACAGGACCCAAAAAACAGCAATTAAACCGAGCGGCAGAATTAATTTTTTCAACGGGTTCATATCTCCTCCAGTTGGTAGAAACATAAATCAAAGAATCAAAAAAATCAATCATCAAAAACCAACCCGGTTATCCTTGCCCCCTTCCCCTATCTAAAAGTGAAGGGAGGCAAGCCCAGTTTTCTCCTTGACCGCTTATCGGGCTTCTTTTATAATCCTGCCTATGCCAAAAAAACCGACCCCTATCGAGTTGCTTTTTCTGGGCTCAGGAAATGCCTTCGCCCCTGGACGGGCCTATGGAAGCTTCCTGGTGGATGGGCGGATTCTTTTTGAGGCTACCCCCACTACCTTGCCTTTCCTCCGGGAAATGGGAAAACCGTTGGAAGAAATCCAGTTTATCTTTATCAGTCATTTCCACGGAGACCATTTTTTCGGACTGCCGTTTATCTTCCTGGATCACTATTTTATAGTCAAACGGGAAAAACCCTTAATGATCATCGGCCCTAAAGGACTCAAGAAACTCACTCATACTCTCATAGACCTGGCCTTTCCGGACACCCGGAAGCGTTATGCCCGGAACTTTCCCGTGGAATTCTTGGAAGTAAGCCCCGGCAAAGAATACACTCTCCGGGGAATAACCTTCAAGGCTCTTAAAATGTCTCATGGAAAGATACCCAGCCTGGGATTCAGTCTGGCCTATAAACACAAACGGCTGGCCTATTGCGGCGATACAGGCCCCTGTCCGGCTCTAACGGAACTTCTACATGACGCCAATATTGCCGTTATAGAAATGACTTCCATAGACGACCATTACCCCTACCACCTCAACCAGAAAAATATACTGGAAATTCGGAGGCAACTCCCCTCTAAGACCCCATTAATCCTTACCCATCTCCCGGACCTTAACAGAAGGCAGACAAAGGCCCTGACCCAGAATCCCTATGGGGTTCTTCTGCCGGCCAGGGATAAGCAACGCTATCAATTCGATCTGTAAAAGACCTTAGTTTTTCTCCTTGACTCCTCACCCGCGCTGATTTTATACTTCCCTTATATATAAAACGGTTCACAATTCTAAACAAACCTATTTGAAATTGTTTAAAGGTCCAAGGGGGTCTTATTTCTGGGACGATCGACTTCGTCGATCTAAAAAAGAAGAGGCTTCCGAAGGAAGCCGGAACTGTCCAAAGGGTAACTTGTCGCCCTATCCCGGCCCAAATGTAAAGTTTATTAGGAGCAGGGCATTCACCCCCGGCTTCCAGAAGGAAGCCTCCTTTTAGGTCAGCAAAGCTGACCGACCTGTTTCCGGCTATGGTGTAGGCCTGCCTCTGCAATAGTTAAAATATTGGGCCCGGTAAAGAAGCATATGGCGTTAGGGTGGACAACGCCGGCTTCCTTTGGAAGCCTCTTCTGTAGGTCAGCAAAGCTGACCGGCCCAAAAATAAGACCCCCTTGGACCCGGTTGTCAAGAGTTAGAGATAAATTCTCAGAGTTAAAGTTTAAGAATCTAAGGGAACTGAGGCTGCCCGGCAAACGGATTATGCCTTGAGGAATTGATGAAACAAACACCGAATTATCCCAGACCCACTGATCCCCTTGAACCTGAGGACATCCGTTCCGGGCTCCGCCCGGAGACGATAGCCAAGGCCTTTAAGGACAATCTGGCCTATCTTTGCGCCCGGTTTCCGGAGGTGGCCACCCGAAACGACCAATATCTGGCCCTGGCCTACACCGTCCGCGATCGGTTGCTGCATCGCTGGACCAACACCGCCCAGACCTACTATCAACTGCGAAGTCGGTCGGTCTGTTATCTTTCGGCCGAATTTTTAATGGGCCCCCAATTGGGGAACAACCTGATCAACCTGGGCATCTTTGACCAGGTCAGGAAGGCCATGGAACAGGTAGGCCTGGATTTGGACGAACTGCTGGAGCAGGAAGAGGAACCCGGATTGGGTAACGGCGGTCTTGGGCGCCTGGCGGCTTGCTATCTCGATTCTCTGGCCACCCAGCAGATCCCGGCCATCGGATATGGGATCCGTTATGAATTCGGTATCTTTGACCAGGCTCTGCGCAACGGCTGGCAGGTGGAACTCACCGACAAATGGCTGCGCCTGGGAAATCCCTGGGAAATCGCCCGGCCGGAAATTGTTTTTGACGTCAAGTTGGGCGGACAGACGGAAACCTATTTTAAAGACGGCCGGTATCGTTTTCACTGGATTCCTGACCGGGTGGTCCGGGGAATGGCCTATGACACACCCGTACTCGGCTACGGCGGAAACACCGTAAATCTGCTGCGCCTCTGGAAGGCCGAAGCGGCCGAGTCTTTCGACTTTCAGGCCTTCAACACCGGAGATTATTACGGGGCGGTCATGGAAAAAGTGACTTCTGAAAACATCACCAAAGTTCTGTATCCCAACGATGAAACGTTTCAAGGCAAACAGCTTCGGCTCCAGCAACAGTACTTTTTCGCCTCTTGCGCCATGCAGGATATGATCCGCATGTTTCTTCAGCAGTCCGGTTCCATAGGCCAATTGCACGAGAAATTCGTAGTTCAACTCAACGATACCCATCCGGCCATCGCCGTAGCCGAACTCATGCGCCTTCTGGTTGACGAACATACCCTGCCCTGGGACCAGGCTTGGGAGAACACCCGAAAAATATTCGGTTACACCAATCACACCCTGTTGCCTGAGGCCCTGGAGCGCTGGCCCATTCCACTTTTCGAGAGCCTGCTGCCCCGTCACCTTGAAATTATCTACGAGATCAACCGGCGGTTTTTAGACGAAATCCGGCTCCGCTATCCGGACGACGTCGCCCGCATTGCCCGGATGTCCCTCATCGACGAGCAAGGCCCGCGTTATGTGCGCATGGCCAACCTGGCCTGTGTGGGCAGCCAGACCATCAACGGCGTGGCTAAACTGCACACGGACCTTCTCAAATCCGGAGTTCTGCATGACTTCGTGGAATTTTCTCCGGAGAAGTTCACCAATGTAACCAACGGCGTTACTCCCCGACGATTTCTGCTGCTCAGCAATCCCGGGCTTGCCGGGCTCATAACCCGCCGAATCGGAGACCAGTGGATCAGGAACCTCGACGAACTCCGGCGTCTTGAAGAAGCCGCCGAGGATTCCACCTTCCGGGAAGAATGGAAGGAGATCAAACTCCGGAATAAAAAAAGTCTGGCCGCATTGGTCCAGCGTCTTACGGGCCTGTCCCTCGAACCCGAGACCTTGTTTGACATCCAGGTCAAGCGGATCCACGAATATAAACGGCAACTTTTGAACCTCCTGCACATCGTCACTCTCTATAACCGGATTCGGCATAAGCCGGGATTGGATCTTGTTCCGCGCACCTTCATTTTCGGGGGCAAGGCCGCACCAGGCTACGAAATGGCCAAACGGGTTATCAAATTGATCAACGCCGTGGCCGCCAGGGTCAATCCGGACCCGGCAACCGAAGGTCGCTTGAAAGTGGTCTTCTTGCCTAACTTTAATGTCAAGAATGCTCAACGGATTTATCCGGCGGCCGATTTGTCCGAACAGATATCTACGGCCGGAACGGAGGCTTCCGGGACCGGGAATATGAAGTTTGCCTTGAACGGGGCACTGACCATCGGCACGTTGGATGGCGCAAACATCGAAATCCGCAGTGAGGTGGGCCAGGAAAATTTTTTCCTTTTCGGCTTGACCGCCGCCCAGGTGCAAGAAATCAAATCCTTCGGTTACTCTCCCCGCGACTGCTATGAGGCCGATCCGGAACTCAAAGAGGCCCTCGACCTGATTGCTTCCGGTTACTTTTCCAACGAGGATCCCGGTTTGTTCCGCCCCTTGGTGGACACCCTTCAGGAAAAAGATGAATTCATGCTTTTGGCCGATTACCGTTCTTACCTCGAGTGTCAGGAAAAGGTGGCCCTGGCCTATAAGGACCAGGAGAATTGGACCCGCAGGTCCATTCTCAACGTCGCCCGTATGGGTTATTTTTCCTCGGACCGGGCCATCCGGGAATACTGCCAACGCATCTGGAAGACATCCCCGGTTCCCATCGAGCTCCTGGATTCCCAGACCGGTTAAAATTCTGTTGATATTCTTAAATGTTGGACTATAATCCTACAACCAAAGCCATTCCCTATGATGGGATAGGAGAAGATCATACTAACGTCGCTAAAAGGAAAGGAGAAGTTATGGGAAACAAGTTAGCGAAAACAAATGGTTTTATCGTTTTGGGGTTGGTAATAATATCCTTGACGGTTTTTGGCTGCAGTCAGCAGTCCGCTCCACCCCCGGCGGCTCCTCCGCCCCCTGCTCCTTCAGCCGCCGTCGCTCCCCAACCTTCGGCAGCGTCTCCGGCCGGTACTGCCCAAACGGCCCCGGCTGGAACGCCTACCCAGGATGTCAATCAGCTTCAAATGGGGATGGCCTCCACCCAGGTCCAGCAGATCATGGGGGCACCGGCCCAAACCAAACAAAAAGGGGCTATAACCGAGTGGAAATATTATACACCTCAAGGGAAAGTGGAGATCCAGCTTCAGAACAATCAGGTCGTGGGGATTGAACGGGGGCATTAAGATTTTTCGAAATTCAACCCTTGGCTTTGATCGCGTAATAGAGAAGGCATCCTGTTTCCAACAGCAGCAAGAAATTCTCGGAGATTAGGCTGCCTTCCTTTTTAGAAAAAAGCCCTTGACGTCTAAATTCAGGAAGACCGGATAGACCGGTTTTCCTGATCCAAGGTCAGAAGTCACCCTTCTGCGCCATGAGGGGTACAAGGGGAGGGAAAAAAATGATTCAGAAAAGTGGATATAAGATTTCAAAACAATAAAGTTATCTTGGTTGAAAGGTACTAAACCGTCAATTATTCCTTTTAAAAACAGATCCCTTTTGAATAGAGTCGGAAGACAGGAAAAGTTCTCATGAATCAAGACGAAAAATTGGATCTAACCCAGTCGAGGAAGGGGGGGGCAGCGAATCAGGCCGGCAGAAAAAATTCCTCCCGAGATACTCCTCCCGACTTTTTATCCGACCTTGAAAGTCTCCCCAAACCTCTGGTTGATGAAAGTGAGGCGACGGTCGCTTTCCAGTCTTTCACCCATCTGAAAACCGAATCGGTTTCCATTCCACCCACTATTGAAGTGATTGTCGGAGAAACCAACCCCAGAACATTGTCTCTGGGAAAAGAAAAGATAAAGATAGGCCGCTCCGGCTATAACGACCTGGTCTTGACCGATGGGAAGGCCTCCCGAAACCACGCCGAAATATATTTTGAAGAAGGCCAATATTTCATCGAGGATTTGAATTCCACCAATGGTGTTTCCGTCAATGAGCAGCCGATCCATAAAATATCACTCAAATCCGGAGATCAGATTACTATTGGAGACACGGTGCTTCTTTTTACCCAAAAAGAACCGGAGATCTCCCTGCGGGAAAAAGAGGCCTTTATCCAAAAAAGCGATCTGTTCAACTGGTTTGACCAGGAAACCAAGCTCTTATTGGCCCAAAACCTTCTGGTACGTTCTTTTCCGCAAGAAGCCGTTGTCCTGCGCCAGAACACCCTGGTGGAAAGCATGTACTTTCTTTATACCGGCGAGATTCGTATCGTCGAGATCAATGAAGAAGGCGGGGAACGCCCTATTGATATATTGAAGGCCGGGGATTTCTTTGGAGAACGGGCCCTGTTAGCCGGGGAATCGGGCAATTATTCCATGATTGCCACCAAGGACAGCACCCTTTTGGAACTCCAGAAAGAGCAGTTGAATGAATTGCTCCAGAAAAAACCAGATCTGAATCAGGCCTTTTACCGGATGGTGATGAATAAACTTCGCTCCGCCCAACAGGATTCGGATCGAAAAGGTAAGCGGCAGGATAATTTAAAAGGAATTATTACCTCAACCGACGTCCAGATCATCGGCGAAGACCGAAAGATCCTGGAAGCCAAGAAAAAGATCGAGCAGTTGGCTAAAGAAGACAAGACGGCCTTGATCATCGGCCCGACCGGAACAGGTAAAAAAGCCTTTGCCCGATACTTCCATAAAGTCAGCCCCCACCCGGAATATCCCTATGTGGAAATCTCACTGGCCGATCTGGAAGAAAGCAAAGCCGGGGCTTCCCTGTTCGGCATCGAGCCCGATCCGGGGGTCACCCACATGAAAGGGCAGATCGGATACCTGGAGATGATCGACACGGGAACCCTGGCTATTGCCCATGCCGAACTTTTAGATGCCCACCAGCAAAGCATTTTGGTCACCTACCTCAAATACGGATGGTTTCACCGGGTCTACGGTCAAAAAAGCATCAAGGCCAAAACCAGGATCGTTTTCCTGGCCACAGGAACGGAAGCCGACGTCTTAGAAAAATTTATTCCCGAACTCCGCGAAGAGCTGGTCAAGAGGAAGGTGGTCCTTCCCCCCTTGACCCAACGTCTGAAAGACATACCGGTCCTGGCCGATTATTATTTAAAGACCTTTGCCAAAAAAAATGGCAAAAGAGTCAGCGGTCTTTCCCGGGAAGCTACGGAAAGGCTGGTCTCTTACACCTGGCCGGGCAATGTCAAGGAGCTGGAAAATGTCATTCAACGGGCCGCTATTGTGACTTCCGAAGATGTCATTATCCCCGGCGATCTGATCTTTGTCATCCCCTCGGAAAAAGAGATCCACAAGCTGAATATCCTGCGACAGGATAAGATCAGGGATTTTCTCCGCCATCCGCTGATCCCCAAAATATTTATGTGGTTTAATATCATGATGGTGTTGGTCATGGCCGGCTTTACCCTCATTGGAGGTACCCGGCCCCCCGGACATCCCCTTCAAAGTCCTGAAAACAACCCCGGGATGTTGATTACCTGGCTGATCTGGTTTCCCATCCTGCCCATTTCGGCCTTTCTGATCGGACGAATCTGGTGCGGCATGTGCCCGATTGCCGGCATAGGGGACCTCTTCGCCCGGGTAAGAAAATTCAATCTGCCGGTCCCCAAATTTTTAAAATCCATGAATTTCTGGCTGGTCATCCTGGCCTTTCTCTTCCTGGAGTATACGGAAGAGATTTTTGGAGTGGCCGATAAACCTTTGGCCACCGGCGTTCTCCTGGTGATTATTATCAGCATGTCCGTGTTGTTCTGTGTCCTTTTTGAGCGAAAGGTCTTCTGCCGTTATGTCTGTCCCTTGGCTGCCGTATTGGGGACCTATTCCACTTTAAGCATCGCCGAAGTCCGGGGAAACAAAAAAATCTGTCAGACCCAATGCGGCCAACATTCCTGTATCAAGGGCACGGAACTGGCCGAGGGTTGCCCCATGTTTTCCTATCCGGCCTCTCTGTCCACCAACACGGAATGCATGATGTGCCTGAATTGCCTGAAAAGCTGCGATAACCGGGGAGTTCAGGTGAACCTCCGCCCCCCTCTGCAGGAACTCTGGCACCAGAACCAGCCCATATTCAGCATCTCCTTTTTCGGGGTGATGCTGATCGGGCTCATGGGCCGCCATCAGTTCACTCATTTGACTTATTGGAAAATATGGGAACAATCCTTGGGCTGGAGTGAATTATTCAGCAACACATTCATCTTCTTCTTTGCCATCTTATTTGCCATCATTCCCTTTACCATGAGTTCTTCCCTCTCGGCGGCGGCTTCTCAGGAAAAAATTTCTGAAAATATGGCCCACTACGGCCTGGCCTTTATCCCTCTGGCCCTGGCCGGCCATATTGCCCATCTTTCTCATGAATTTTTAAGCGAAGGGGTCTATAATCTTATTGCCTATCTATATAAGGTTTTTGATAAAGTGGCCTTTGGAATCCCCATTGGAAGCAAGGAAATTATCATCTCCCCCTTTATTCACAGCTCTGTGGTCACCTTTTTTAAAATGATGCTCCTCATGGGCGCCTTATTGGGATCGGTTGTGGCTTTAATCATGATCGCCCGCAAGCTCTCGGAAAAAAATGTCTTTGCCCGGATTCTGCCTCACTTGCTGGTTCTCATTTTCTTTTGGGTGATCTATCTTTTCATTTTCTCGGCTTCGACCGACGATCCGCCGGCAGCCTTATCCACCCTCCCTTCGTCTCCTCCGGGAGTGGGAGGGCCCGTGATTCCCGGAAAACCCTTGATATCACCCACTCAGCCAGGCGGATGAAAACATCTTACTGAAAAAAGAATTAAGGAGAATTTAGCCGATGATTTCCCCCGGCAATCTTATTGGAAAACATATCGATCAATTTCGACTCGATGAATTTATCGGTCAGGGAGCCATGGGTGTGGTTTACAAGGCCTTTGATAATGTCCTTCATCGAACCGTAGCCCTGAAATTGATCGCCAAGGACGACCAACCCCCCACCCCGGCTATGATGGAAGCCCGGAGACGTCTTATCCAGGAAGCGCAAGCCGCCGGCCGTTTGACCCATCCCAATATCGTGACCATTCACTCCTATGGGGAGACCGATGAGTTTCAATATATCTGCATGGAATTTATTATCGGCAAGACCCTGGCTGAAATACTGGCCGAACAGAAAATCCTGCCGGTCGAGGAAGCCCTGATCATTATTGAGCAGATTTTATTGGCCCTGGACGTGGCCAACCAGGGACAGATAGTCCACCGTGATATCAAACCGACTAATATCATGATCTTGAATAATAAGCAAACCAAGGTGATGGATTTCGGCATCGCCAAGCTGCCTTCCCTGTCCATCACCACCACCGGAACCGTCCTGGGGACTCCTTATTACATGTCTCCCGAACAAATTTCCGGCCAGAAGGTGGATATCCGATCCGATATTTTTTCCGTGGGCGCCCTTTTTTATCAGATCATTACCGGCGAGAGACCTTTTGACGGAGAAACCACGATTACCTTGGCCTATAAAATAGTTCAGGTGGAACCCGTTCCTCCCAAGGTTTTGAACATTCACATCCCTCAAACCATAGAGAACATCTGCAAGAAGGCCCTGGCCAAGGACCCGACTTTTCGCTATCAAAGTCCGATGGAAATGTTGGAGGACATCCGCGCCTATAAGCGCCGGGCGACCGTTTCCAGGCCTATGACCGAAGATACGACCATTAAAACCAGGGTTGCCATCCCCGTCCGCAAAACCCCGGAAGAAATCATGGGAGAGAAAACGCAGATTTCCCCGGGAAAAACTGAAGAAAAACCAAAAGAAGTGCCTAAGAAAGCGACTATTGCGACTCCTTCCAGTCCCTCCCCGGATATTGAAATCCCGGTTCCCCCCAAGCCTGCCGTCTCCAAGGCCCCTCCGGCCCCGGGCAAAGCCTCCGGGAGCGCACTTAAACCCATAACCTTCGCCTTCGGTTTGTTAATCATTGTAGTGATCGGGATTATCCTGGTGGTTCGTTTTGCCAAAACCGGCCCCCAGTACAACAGACCTGACCAGTTAACCATCCAAGAATCCAATCAAGGAAGCTCCCAGCCCCAGGTTAACCCCCCGGAGCAAAAAGCAACTCCCAATCTGGACTCTTTAATTATCCAGGCCAAAGATCAGCTAAAAATCAATCCGACCAATGCCCGAACATTATTAGAACAGGCCCTGTTTATAGATCCCAATAATTTTGAGGCCAACCTTCAATTGGCACGCCATTTTACCTTTCAACAGGAATACCAAAAGGCCATTCCCTATTATCAAAAAGCCCTGAAAATTAACAGTCGGGTTCCCGAAGTTTCATTTAACCTGGGTTTTATTTACCTGAACCTGGGACAGTACGACCTGGCCATAAACTCTTATGCCATTTGCCGGGCACTGTCTCCTCCCTTTCTGGATGAAGTCCTGACTAACATGAGTCTTTGTTATATAAAAAAGAATAATTTTCAACAAGCCCAGCTCCTTCTCAGAGAGGCCCTGGTATTGAATCCCAAAAATACCATCGCCCAAAATTATCTAAAATCAATCGGAGGATAGCGATTGAATAAAAGGTGTCCCCTTATCCATATCGGGTCATGTTCCAAAAGACTGCCAGGTTCTAACCGCGAATGGTTTACCCTGAAGCCATGAGCTTCTTTGCCGGGCCAATCTTTTTATTTAATTAGAAGCAACAGGAGAGATTAGGCGATTGAGCGCCTGAGTTTATCCTGTTCTCCCGAGCAGAGGGAATGGTTTGAACCTTCATTATTCGACCTCTGTTTCAAACCTTTAAAAGATGAAAAATTTTATTCAAAAAGTGGTAAGAAGAATCAGCCGCCTTGGCCGATCGAAAGAAAAGATTTCCGAAGCGGTGTCGCCCCCCGAGTTGACCCCTGCGGAAGGGAAAAGCCATTCCCTTCCCGAAAAACGCCCTCGGAGAAGAAGTGACAGGAATGCTCCCGGAAGGGGAAAACCGAACACTTCCCCTCTCCCTTTAACGGACAAGACCTGGCGGATTTCGCAATTCAAGGTCCCGCCGGTAGAAGGCAAGACCCGCTTTCACGATTTCGGCCTTCCCGATCCGCTGATGCATGCTATTCATGATCTGGGTTTCCAGTATTGTACACCGATCCAGGCCGAGATTCTTCCCAGTACCTTATCTGGAAAGGACGCCAGTGGCCGGGCCCAAACCGGCACCGGCAAGACAGCCGCCTTTCTCATTGCCGTTATCGCCCGGATGCTGAACCACCCCATCCCGGGCCGCCGGAAGCCCGGAACGCCGCGGGTTCTGGTGATCGCCCCCACTCGGGAGCTGGTCCTTCAAATATCAGAGGAAGCCCGTTCCCTCATTAAGTATACCGATCTAAAGGTAATTTCCCTCTTCGGCGGCATGGATTACGAAAAACAAAGGAAACAGCTGACCGGTCTCCCGGTGGATATCGTTGTGGCTACCCCCGGCCGATTGCTTGATTTTCAGCAGCGGCGGGATCTGATCCTGAACAGGACCGAAGTGATGATCATCGATGAAGCGGATCGGCTGCTGGACATGGGATTTATTCCGGATGTGCGGAAGATCATTCACAGCACCCCGCCCAGGGAAAGGCGTCAGACCCTCCTTTTCAGTGCGACCGTGACCAAGGAATTTACCCGCCTGGCCGCCCAATGGACCCAAAACCCGGTAACGGTCGATATTGCGCCGGAGCAGGTGGCTGTGGAAACGGTGGATCAGATTGTTTACATCGTGACCACAGACCAGAAATTCGCCTTGCTCTACAATATCATAGATAAATTAAACCTGAAAAAAGTCTTGGTGTTTTGTAACCGTAAAGATGAAGTAAGACGCCTGGCAGAGAGGCTCACCCGATATGGCATCCATTGCGCAGAGCTTTCCGGAGATATTCCTCAAAAACAACGGATCGAGCGTCTGGATCAATTCAAAGCCGGAAAATTCCGGGTCCTGGTGGCTACCGATGTGGCCGGCCGTGGCCTGCATATTGAGGGGATGGATCATGTAATCAATTTTACCTTACCCCATGATCCGGAAGATTACGTTCATCGCATCGGGCGTACCGGCCGGGCAGGTGCCGCCGGCACTTCCATCAGCTTTGCCGATGAAGAGGAAGCCTTTTACCTTCCCCCGATCGAAGAATACATGGGCCGAAAGTTAAGTTGCATCCAGCCGGAAGAGGATTGGCTGACTTTGCCGAAACCCTCTGGCCCCCGAAAACCCCAACTACCGGAATCCGGAAGGAAGAGCAGCGGCTTTGACCGAAAGAGGGACCGCGATTCCAGAAGGAATTCGGGCAGGAGATCTTCCAGGCCCCAGGTCAAATCCTGATTCGGTGAACATCAAACCTCTTGCCCAATATTCAAAGTGAGGTTTTGGGGGACTGCGGACCCCTAAGAAATGCCTCCTTGACCTTACTAATGGTCGGTTCTTTGCTCGATCAATTTTTCTTTTGCATTTTTGTATTGTTTTTCCGTGATGATCCCCTTATTGTAAGCCTCCTCAAGGTCTTTCAATTCTTGTCCTAAAGTTGTGGAGTAATTTTGAGTTCTGACATCAGAGTCCCCCCCTCCGCAGGCGGCTAATCCCAAAACCACGATTATCATAACGACCAAAGCCCAAAATTTTAATAGCCTCATAAAATGATTCTCCTTTTCCGGATGTATTGATAAAATTCTTAAATCTCTGTTCTTGTTTTTTTTTGAGAGTCATCCTAGACCAACCTCTTTTTTGATATCCTTTTCTTACCCTATTTTTGGATAAGTTTCAAAAAAAATATGGTGTCCTCGAAATAATAAGGCCCCATTGCCTCTTATCGTCTACGCAGCAGGACGATCGGTCTTTGGATCAGCCGGGGACTTGGCAACGGGTCATTCAGGCTCCAATTATTCCACCAGCCGAAGGAGACTGATTCCAATAATATAAACCACATCGACAAAACTTTGTCGATGTGCAATCGCTAAGCGCCTAAGAGCGCCGCGGATTTAGGTTTTGCCTCTTGAATAAACCTCAAAATTAGGCTAGGTTATAAAAGATACTTAAGATTCGAAAGGAGAATTTCCCATGGTCGCCAGCGGTCCTGCCCATCCTTCGGCTCTGCCGGAAGAACTCTCTCACCCCAAACCGGCATCGGAACATACCGTTAAAAATAATGCGGTGGTACTGAAGGAACTTCCCTTCGAGGACCGAAGCAGTTTCGAGAATGCCGGCCGGGGTTTTATCGCCACCCTTTCTCCCCTGACCATGGCCCGACCGACGGACGGTAAAAAAACATACGATCTGTCAGATCTCTCATTTCTTGCGGGTGAAGCGCCCTCCACTGTCAACCCCAGCCTCTGGCGCCAGGCCCAGCTCAATGCCCTGTATCACGGCCTCTTCGAAGTAGTGGACGGCCTCTATCAGGTCCGGTCTTTTGATCTGGGTCATATGACGCTGGTAAGGGGAGAAACGGGGTGGATCGTCATCGATCCCCTGACCTCGGCCGAGTCTTCCCGAACGGCCCTCGATCTGGCCAACAAACATCTGGGCCATCGCCCGGTTATGGCCGTTATTTTCACCCACAGTCATGCCGATCATTTTGCCGGTGTCCTTGGTGTAATCAACCCGGAGGAGGTTACCTCCGGGAAAGTAGTCATCATCGCTCCGGATCAGTTTGTCAAGGCCGCCCTCAGCGAAAACGTGCTGGCCGGCAATGTCATGAGGCGGCGGGCGATCTATATGTACGGACACTCCTTGCCCCATTCACCCCAGGGCTTTATCACCAACGGCCTGGGAGCTCTTTTGTCACAGGGATCAACAGGTTTTGTTCCACCGACGGACCTCATCAAAGAAACGGGGGAAACCCGGATAGTGGATGGGGTCGAGATCGTCTTCCAGATGACACCGGACACGGAAGCCGTGGCTGAGTTCGTTTTTTTTCTCCCTCAATTTAAAGCGCTCTGTATGTCGGAGATCACTTCCCATCATTTGCATAATGTCTACACCCCCCGGGGGGCCCAGGTCCGGGATGCCCTGGCCTGGTCCAACCAGATTAACGAGTCGATCAATCTCTTCGGTGACCATCTGGAAGTCCAGTTCGGCAGTCACCATTGGCCGGTTTGGAGACGGGAAGTAGTCCTCGATTATTTAAAGCAGCAACGAGATCTTTACAAATATATCCACGATCAAACCCTGCGCCTGGCCAACCAGGGTTATACCAAAGAGGAGATCGCCGAACAATTGAGACTCCCCGGCAGCCTGGCTCGGAATTTCTCCAATCGGGAATATTACGGAACGGTCAGCCACAACGCCAAGGCGGTTTATGTCAAATACCTGGGTTACTTTGACGGCAATCCGGCCAATCTCAATCCCTTGCCCCCGGCGGAAGCCGCGGCACGCTATGTGGAATATATGGGTGGTGCCGATGCGGTCATCATCAAAGCCTGTAAATATTTTGACCAGGGGGATTACCGATGGGTGGCCCAGGTGATAAACCATGTGGTTCTTTCGGAGCCGGACAACGCCCAGGCCCGGGCCCTGCTGGCCGACACGTATGAACAAATGGGCTATCAAGCCGAATCGGGACCGTGGCGCAACTTTTATCTGACCGGCGCCCTGGAACTTCGCCGGGGTATTCCCGAAGCCGTTCCGGGAAAAATGAGCCCGGGTATGGTGCAGGGGATGCCATTGGAAAACCTTTTTCAAGCCCTGGGCGTAAGGTTGAACGGTCCCAAAGCCGAAGGCAAACGCATCGTGTTCAATCTTGATTTCACAGACCTGAAACAATTTTATTTACTGACCGTAGAAAATTCGGTTTTGAACGCCTTTGCCGACCGACAGGATCCCCGGCCGACAGCCAAGCTGACCCTCTCCAGCCTCGATTTCAAATATCTGATGACCGGCCTGATCACCGCCGCCGATCTCCTTGGAGAAGGCCGGCTCATTCTGGAAGGAGATTTAACCGGACTTCTGGAATTTGCGGGCCTCCTGGACCAGTTCAATCCTTTTTTCCCGATCGTCACCCCCCGGCCTTGATAGGGTTTATTACTGGTGACAGAAAATTTAAGTCAGATAAGATGAATTCGCAAAAAGTCTCCCAGGCCGTCACCCCGGCGAAAGCCGGGGTCCAGAACAATTTGAAAAGACTGGATTCCGGTTTTCGCTCGACTTCCTGCCGCTCGACTTTGTCGAGCTTTTGAAAAGGCATCCTGTACGACTC
>JACQYK010000008.1:30448-37169 GCA_016208255.1 Deltaproteobacteria bacterium
CGACTTTGTCGAGCTTTTGGGGAGACTCCCGGAGGGAGTCGGACAGGATGCCTTTTCAAAAGCTCGACAAAGTCGAGCGGCCCGACCGTCCGAAATGACGAAATTGGGATTCCGGTGACTTTTTAAGGACTCTCAGATAATATTCATAAAAAATCAAACTCAAACATTTTTTTAAGATAAGGAGCGGAAAAGTAATGAAAGAACGTAAAATCGGCACCCTGGTTATTCCTCACGGAATATCCATCAATCCCGTTACCTTGAATGAACAAACCTTGATGAGGATCAGACAGGCTGCCCCGGAAGCCGAATTGGTTATTATCAAAAATAAAGAGGAATGGGAACAAAGGGCCGATGAGTTAATATCCAAAACCGAAGTAGTTTTCGGGCGTCTCCCCTTTGCCCGTATTGGTGAACTTCCCAATCTGCGCTGGATACAGCAGGACTTTGCCGGATCGGACTGGTTGCAGAATTTTCCAGACCTCATCAAAAAGGATTTTATTTTGACCAATGCTTCGGGAGTCCACGCCATTCCGATTGCCGAGCACATTCTGGCCATGATGCTGGCCCTGGCCCGCGATTTTCCCTACAGTTTTCGAAAAAAGGGCAAACATCAATGGGGGCGGCGGGGCCGGGTGATCGAACTGGATGGAGCCACCCTGGGGGTGATCGGGCTGGGAAAAATCGGAGAGAAAACGGCCGAAAAAGCCAAAGGGTTGAACATGAAGGTTTTGGCGATACGCCGGAACCCTGAACGCTCTTCTCCTTATGTGGATCAGATGTATGGAAAGGAAGGGCTCTATGACCTGCTGTCCCAATCCGATTGGGTGGTTATCGCCGCACCCATGACCCCGGAAACCAAAGGGATGATCGGGGAAAGGGAGCTGAAGAGCATGAAGAAATCAGCCCATCTGATCAATATCGCCCGGGGTTCTATTATCCAGGAAAGCGTACTGATTAAAGCCCTTCAGGAAGGCTGGATCGCCGGAGCCGGTCTGGATGTCTTTGAGAAAGAACCTTTACCGCCCGATTCACCTTTGTGGGATATGGAAAATGTTATCATCACCGGACATTTCGCCGGTTCAACCCCATTCTATTTCGAGCGGGTCCTTGAGATATTCCTGGAAAATCTGAGACGGTATCGATTCGGCGAGCCCTTAATCAACGTTGTGGATAAATGGAGAGGGTATTAAACCATAATGCCCTGCCAAAGGGGTGATGCCTGCGTTCGCCCTCGTTGGTGCGAAAATAGAATTCTGGAATCCAGAATCCAGGAGCCAGAATTCAGAACAAAATCTTTTAACCTCGTGATTACAAGTACTCTTTTCGTGCTTCGTTTGATATCCGCTTGAAGTGGGGCATGACGGTTTAGTTCAAAAAGGCGATTAGCGATTCCCTGTACCGGATCGGGCTGTAAAGACCGGATTCATCCAAAAATGAAAAAATAGGGACAGCGCCCATTATTTGTGTTTTAGGGAACGTTCATTTTTCCATTTTCAAAGCGATCGAACCATTTCAACTTTCTTTGCATCCTGATTTAAGGTGCCAAGCATATGCCGCAGACGGATCGAATCATCCTTGCGCATAGGCTACCTCGGCATTTTCCAGCACTTCCCCCCTGAAATAGCGGCTCAGGTCCCCCGGAGTACGCAAATCTACTTTTCGGCCCAAGATCTCGGATAGTTCATTTTCTATTCGGGCCATCTTAAGGAGACCCACTTTGAATCCCTTTTCAAATTCCACCAAAAGATCAATATCACTCGCGGCCTTAAAATCATCTCGGAGGACGGAACCAAAGAGGGAGAGCTTACGGATATGATAATTCCTGCATAACCAGTTAATTTGTCAATATTAAGAACAAAAAAAGGGGGCGATGGAAATCGCCCCCCGGTTATAAACAAATACCTTGCTTCTTTTACTTCCAACCGCCTCGGGCGCCTTTTCCCATGCCCAGAGGGCCGGCCGGCCAGTTGAATCCGGTCATCATGACATTGTCCACATCCTCAGCCGTGGCAATACCCTCCTGGACGATTTTCATGGCTTCCAAGGTCAGAACCCGGTAGATCCGGTTTCCGACAAAGCCGGTGTCACCCGGAATATCTTTGACCTTGACGGTTAATTTACCCATTTTACGTCCCAACTCCATCACAATGTCAATCACCTCGGGCAGGACATCGGCCGTCCAAATGACCTCACAGCCTTTCATGATACTGGCCGGGCTGAAGAAGTGCATCCCGATGAAACGGTCCTTACGACTGGTAACCGCCGCCAGATCGGCGATGGTAAAGAAGGAGGTATTGCTGGCGAAAATCGCTTCTTTCTTGACGATCTTATCCATTTCACCGAAAACCTTGAGCTTTATGCCTTTGTCCTCCATGACACCCGGGGCCCCGCCAATGGCCTCGATCAACATATCCACGTTTTTTAAATCATCAGCTTTGCTGGTTACCGTTAAAAGCGCCAGGGCCTTATCCGCTTGTTCCTGAGTCAGTTTGCCGCGCTGAACACCACCGGATATGCCGAAGCGGCCGTTAGCTATGCCGTCTTTGGTTTTAGCGGCCAATTCATCTGTCAGATCACGACAAATAACCTTGTATCCGGCAAGAATAGCCGATTGGCTGATCCCCTGGCCCATTACACCGCCGCCGAGCACTCCAATTGTTTTGATGTCATCAATCTTCATTTCGTTCCTCCTTCTAGGGTTTTTTAATTCCGCGAGATGTTTCGAGTAGACCGATTATGATTAAAATGATCCGGCTATAGGAAACTTGCTCTGATGACATTAAGGTATAAAAGGGAAAGCGGCTGCCTGTCAAGGAAAATATTTGCTTTATTTTTGGGAACGCTGTTTTTTCCTTTTTGCCTTGACTTCTTTATGTTAAGTGTGATAAAAACCGATAAAAGTGAACGAGCGCTCGGAATTTATTCGAATCGTTCGGCACTTATTTTCCGGTTTTTTATAACAAGTCGAGGTCAGTAACTAAAGAATCAAAATCTTCTCAAAATGGATAGGAAATTTCAAAAAAGGAGGAAAATAAATGGCTGATTTTACCTTGGATGAGGATCAGAAACAGATCCAGGACATGATGCGCAAATTTGCCGAGAAGGAGTTAAGGCCGATTGCGCGGGATTGCGATGAAAAAGACGAACTGCCGGCCGAGCTGCTGGATAAGGTCTGGGAGCTGGGCTTTTGCCCCAATATCATCCCGGAGAAATTCGGGGGGTATGAGATGGGCCGTTCGGCCCTGAACGCGGCCATCATGGTCGAGGAGCTGGCCTGGGGGGATGTGAGTCTGACCATCGGGGCCCTATCGCCGCTGCTGATGGTGATACCGGTGCTGGAGTATGGGACGGAGGAGCAGCAGGCCGAATGGCTGCCGAAGTTTTGCGGGGAGAAGTTTTACCCGGCTACGGCGGCCTTGATGGAACGGCGGATCACTTTTGAACCGACGGTGCTGCATACGACGGTGGAGATGCAGAAGGAGGTCATGGTGATCAACGGGGCCAAATGCCTGGTGCCCCTGGCCGACCAGGCGGAGCAGATTCTGGTTTATGCGACGACGGCCAAGGGGGCCGGGGCGGCGGCCATTGAAGCGATCATTGTCGACCGGAACACGCCGGGGGTGACGGTAGGGGAACGGGAGAAGAACATGGGATTGAAACCGTTACCGCTGTTTCCGGTGACCTTTAAGGATGTGGAGGTGCCCCTGTCCCGGCGTCTGGGGGGAGAAAAGGGGATCAACTTTATGAGGCTGTTGAACCTGTCACGGGCCAATCAGTGCGCCATGGCGGTGGGGGTATCGCGGGCCTCGAACGAATATGCGATCAAGTACGCCAAGGAGCGCTTCGCCTTTGGGGAGCCGATCGCCAGCCGGCAGGCGGTGGCCTGGATGCTGGGAGAGTCGGCGATCGAAGTGGCCGGGATGCGGCTGATGGTCTGGCGGACGGCCTGGCGGCTGGACCGGAAGGAAGACGCCACGCGGGAGGCGGGGCTGACCAAGATGTATTGTGCGGACAAGACGATGCTGGTGACCGATTACGGGGTCCAGGTCCTGGGCGGACACGGCTATATCCGGGAACACCCGGTGGAGTTGTGGTTCAGAAACGGCCGGGGATTTGACACCATGGAAGGGCTGGCCATCGGATAAAAGAACGGTACAAGGTTCAAGGTATACGGTCCAAGGTAAAGGGAAGTGCTCCAGCGAAACCTTATACCTTACACCTTAAACCTTAGACCTTTTTATTATAGAACGAAGCCTTCGCAGGCTTCTCCAAATAGGGAGGAAAACCATGATAGATTTTTCATTAACACCAAAAACATTAAAGGCTAAAAAGATTGCCCACGAGGGTGCCGAATATGTCAAAAGCATTTCCCGATATTACGATGAATTTGAGCACGAGGAATTAAAAGAGGAAGAAAAAAAGAAAATCAACGAGGAAGCTCTTAAAACGATGGCGGTCATGGCCGAACCCGGACCGTCAGACGGGGGATTTTTGAGCATGATTGTTCTGGGAGAAGAACGGTCTGCCGGGGATCCTATGATGGCCGGTGCCGTCTCCAGAGCAGGCCTTGGTAACGCCGCTATCATGGCCGTGGCCACACCGGAACAAAAGGCCCGGTTTGGGAATTTGTTTTGTGCCATGGCCATTACTGAACCAGGTTTCGGGTCGGATACGGCCGCTGTCTCCACGACCGCCAAGCTTGACCCGGAGACCAACGAGTGGATACTCAACGGCGAGAAAATTTTTGTTACTTCCGGGAAGCGGTGTGAAGCGGTTGTGGTCTGGGCTACTCTGGATAAAAGCAAGGGCCGGGCGGCCATTAAAAGTTTTGTGGTTGAGAAATTTCGCAAAGGTATGACCTTGACGAAATTGGAACATAAACTCGGAATCAGGGTTTCGGATACGGCCTCCATCGTTTTCGAAGATTGCCGAATTCCCTTTGATAACATCCTGGGGTCGCCCAATATTAAAGAGGCCAAAGGCGGTCAAGGGGGCGCTATGGCCACCTTTGACGCCACCAGACCGGCCGTGGCCTCTATGGCCCTTGGCGTGGCCCGGGCCGCCTTGGATTTCACCAAAGAGAAGCTGGAAGAATCCGGGGTAACTGTTCCTTATGACCGGGGACTCCATTCCTTAAGCGCCGTTCAGAAGGAAATTTTGGATATGGAAGCCAATCTGGAGGCCGCCAGACTATTGGTCTGGCAATCGGCTTCCATGCTCGACAAGGCCCTTCGAAACAGTCTGGAATCTTCTATGGGAAAGGCCAAGGCCGGGAAAGCGGCCACTCACGTCTGCCAGAGGTGCGCGGCTCTGCTCGGACCTTATGGGTATTCCCGGGATTGGCTGGTGGAAAAATGGATGCGCGATGTCAAGATCAACGATATCTTTGAAGGAACCGGCCAAATCCAGATGCTGGTTGTTTGCCGTCAGATTCTGGGCTTTACGCGCGATCAATTGAAGTAAAAAAACCCTTCATTTTTTCTAAAAAAGCAAGGCCAGGGAGTTTAAAAATTCCCTGGTCTGGTTATTTACTTTTTCCACATATAATTGAGGTCCTGTCATTTTTTCTCCTTGAACATTTTTTCTTCATATTTTATAATGTTATCTATAGTGTTTATGGTCGATAACCTAACCGGTCCAATTTTTTTTAATCCTTGGCGCAGGAAATTGATTTATGCCCTTAAAGAAAGGAGAATAGTCGTGAAAAACATCAGGTTGTTTTACCTCCTCTGTCTCTCACTGATTTTAGTTTTTGGTTCATCGCCTTATGCCCTGGCGGATGAACCTTTGCTTAAGGATATCCCCCTACTCTGGAATCCGACCGAAGATGTCAGAACCTTTAAGGCCGTTGATTTAACCATCTACCACGACATCTATTTTATGGTGAAGCCCTTTAAAGATTTCAGGAAAAACCCCGCTGAAATCGGGGTTAATATCGAGAGGAAAGGGACCAGTCAGGATCTGCCGGTTACCACCAAAGACAATGTAGCCCAGTGGCTGACTTTTAATTTTTCACGAACCCTTTCTAATTTTGGGGTCAATGTCCTTCAGGACAAAGGCAACCTCACCCTGGAGGCCGATATCCTCAATTTTTTTGTAACCGAAAAATCCGTTTATAAGGGGTTGGTGGCCTTGAAAGTCCGGCTGCTGTCCAAAAGCAATGCCGTCCTTTGGGAACAAATGGTAAGCGGGGACTCGACCCGCTTCGGCAGGTCTTATACCGCCCCTAATTACTATGAGGCCCTGAGCAATTCCGTCATTTATGCCGTCTATTCGCTTCTGAGGAATGATTCATTCCAGCGGGCAGTGCAAAAGGGAAAGTAAGAGACCGCGACGATTGAACCCGGTTCCAACCTCCAGGGGAAAAGGGTGGTCCGACTTCCTGGACCATAGCCTTTTCCCTTGCCTATCCCCCTCCTCGCAACCTAAGCCCTAAGCACAACCGACTTATTGGGCTCGGCGATTATCTTGAGATAATCGCTGCAGGGGTGGTGACCCCTCTCCTCTTTGATTTCCTTAAACACACGAGAAAATTTTTCGGGCGGCCGCCTCGCCTCCTGCTTTCCAACAACATTTTTCATTTTAATTTTTGGAAGACATGGTGTATTTATAAGAGATCATTAAAGGCCGAGGGGACCATGGAAGAAAAAATAAATCAAGTGGTGGAGATGATCGCCGAAGCCAACAAGGTGGTGGTTTTTACCGGGGCCGGTGTCAGCAC
>JACQYK010000009.1 GCA_016208255.1 Deltaproteobacteria bacterium
CGCATCCTATTTCAGATAGTCGACAACCGCGAACTGGAATTGACTGTCACGGTTCCATCCACAGAAATGGGAAGACTGCGGGTGGGCCAGCCTTTGACCTTTATCGCCGATGCCTTCCCGGAGAAATCCTTTTCCGGGCGGATCAAATTCATCAATCCCACGGTGAACGAGGCCGACCGTTCGGTCAAGGTCATTGCCGAAGTTCCGAACAGCTCGGAAATCCTGAAGGCCGGGCTTTTCGTCAAAGGTCGGATCATCACCGGACAGCGCCGGAATGTATTGCAAATTCCCCGATCGGCCCTGCTCTCCTGGGATGTGGAGGCCAAAAAAGGGGAGGTTTTTGTGGTGGACCGGGACCTGGCCCAGCGCAAACCCATCCAGACCGGGAGCGTCTCCGGCGATTGGGTGGAGGTGGTCTCCGGGTTACCAGCAGGGGTTCCTATCATCACCCGGGGAGGGTTCAATGTTAAGAGCGGGGACCGGGTCAAGATTACCCAGTTGAACGGAGGGAAGTAAAGTCATGTTCCTGTCCAATGTCTCGATCAAAAGACCTATCTTCGCCACCATGATGATGCTGGCCCTGGTCATTCTGGGAATATTTTCCTATCGGCGCCTGGCCATCGACATGTATCCGGATGTGGAGATCCCGGTCATTTCCATTGTCACGGTATTCCCCGGGGCTTCTCCGGAGACAGTGGAACGGGAAGTGACCAAGAGGATTGAAGAGGCGGTCAACCGCATTGCCGGAGCCAAACACGTCATCTCCGTTTCCCGGGAAAGTGTTTCCCAGGTGGTGGTCGAATTTCACCTGGAGGTTAAAATCAATGAAGCTTCTCAGGATGCCCGGGCCAAGATCAACACCATCCGGGGAGATCTCCCCCAGGATATTGAAGAACCGATTATCAATAAAATGGATATCGCCTCGATCCCGGTGGTCTCCCTGGCCGTACGATCCGAAACTCTTTCTCCCCGGGACCTGACTACCCTGGTGGAAAAAAAGATCAAACGCCGTTTTGAGAACATCTCCGGTGTCGGAAAAGTGGAATTGGCCGGTGCCTCCAAACGGGAAGTCAACATCTGGATCGACCCCATACGTCTCCAGGCCCTGAATATGGGGGTGGACGAGGTCATTGCCGGCCTGCAATCGGAAAACATCAATATCCCTCTGGGAAGGCTGAACCGTGAAAGTTCCGAATTTACCCTGCGGATATCCGGAAAACCGGAGGTTGTGGAAAAGTTCAAGTCCATGACCATCGGTCAGAGGGGCGGCCGACCGATTCTGTTAGGCGAGGTGGCTGACGTCCGGGACGGCATGGAAGAACAACGGTCCCAGGCTCTGATCAATGGTATACCGGCGGTATCTCTCAACCTCCTTAAGCAAACCAAGGCCAATACGGTGGAGGTGGCGGACAAGATCAAGAAAACCATCGGGGTTATACAAAAAGAGCTTCCTGCCGGAACGACCATTGATATTGTCCAGGACTCCTCGGTCTTCATCAGGGATTCGGTCCGTGATGTGTTTGATACCATGATCATTGGTGGGATCTTAACTATATTAATCGTTTTTTGTTTTTTGAATTCCTGGCGTTCGACGGTGATTACCGGCCTGACCCTGCCCATCTCGGTCATCTCTTCTTTCATTATCATGAATTTTTTAGGCATGACCATCAATGTCATGACCATGATGGCCCTGTCTTTAGCTATCGGGTTATTGATTGACGATGCCATCGTCGTCCGGGAAAATATCGTCCGTCATCTGGAACAGGGGGAGAATCATATCATGGCCGCCCAAAAAGGGACCAATGAAATAGGTCTGGCCGTTCTGGCCACCTCACTGTCCATCATAGCGGTCTTCATTCCGGTGGCCTTTATGAAGGGGATCGCCGGGCGCTTTTTTTTCCAATTCGGCATGACCGTGGCCTTTGCGGTTATGGTTTCCCTCTTTGTCTCCTTTACCCTTGACCCGATGCTGTCTTCCCGCTGGTTGGACCCGGATATCACACGCAAGGGGAAAAGGAATTTTTTATACCGCCTGCTGGATCGATTCAACCATGGTTTTGAGTGGACGGCCGATTATTACCGCCGGATCATTGCCTGGGCCCTGGACCGGCGTAAGACGATGCTGTTAATTACTGTCTTGACTTTTGTCGGAGGGTTGGTTCTTTTTTCCCGCCTCCCGGGTGAATTCTTCCCTTCCTTCGACGCCGGTGAGTTCCAGCTGAATTTCAAAACCGCACCGGGGGCCTCCATCGAGGAAACCCGGGAAAGAGTTGCGGTTGTCTTGTCGAGCTTAAAACAACTGCCGGAGATCAGGCATACCTACACCACCATTGGGGCCGGAGATACCGGAACGGTTCGGGATGTACGGATGTTCATCAAACTGAAAGAGCGCAGCCAACGTTCCCGGAGTCAATTCGAAATTCAGAAAGATATCCGTCGCCGCTGTCAGGAGATCCCGGGGATCCTGCCTTCGATCCAGCAGGCCCAGGGGATGGATGAACGAAAACCCTTGATCGTCAGTATTAGAGGGGACGATATCGACCTGCTGAAAAAATATGCCGCTCATTTGAAGGAGAAGGTCCGTTCCATAAAAGGAATTGTCGATCTGGAGGTCACCCTGGAACATGATATACCCGAATATCGCCTGACCGTCGATCGGGAACGGGCGGTGGACACCGGGTTGATGACCGCCAATATCGTGCGCACCGTCGGGGCCCTGGTGGGAGGCAAAATCGTGTCTACTTATGAAGATGAGGATGGGGATGCCGTCAATCTGCGGGTACGTCTCCCTCAGGACCTGCGGCAGGACCCGGAACAGGTTAAACAGTTACGTTTGTCGGTTCAGAAATTCGGCCAGCCTCCGGCCCTGGTCCCCCTGGGCGAATTGGTATCCTATACCCGGAGTTCGACCCCTTCGGAAATCACCCGAATGGATCTCAGCCGGGAAGTGTCTCTCTCGGCCAATCTGGACAATCTCCCCATCGGGGAGGCCATGAATAAGATTAAAGAAGTCATGAAAGATATGAAAATGGCCCCCGGCTATCAGGTGGTCTTTTCCGGTGAAGGGGAGGCCATGGTGGAAACTTTCGGCTATATGGCCGAGGCTCTGATCCTGGCCATTCTTCTGGTCTATCTCATATTGGCTTCCCAGTTTGAATCCTTTATCGATCCCCTGGCCATCATGCTTTCCCTGCCTCTTTCCCTGGTGGGCATGGCCGGGATGCTTTTTCTGACCGGTGATACACAAAACATGATGTCTCTCATCGGCCTGATCATGCTGATGGGTCTGGTGACCAAGAACGCCATTTTGTTGGTGGACTACACCAAGGTCCTGCGTTCACGGGGTCTGGAACGGAAAGAAGCTATTATCACCGCCGGCCGGACCCGCTTGCGGCCCATCATGATGACTACCCTGGCTATGATCTTTGGTATGCTGCCGCTGGCCCTGGCCATGGGCGCGTCCCGGCCGGGTCCCGGCCCGGCCGCCGGCTCTCCCGATGCCAGCAGGCCGATCAACTCGAGCGCGAAGACCGTCCAGCCTTCGAAGGAGGCCATGTCCGGGTCCGCCATGTCGAACGCCAGAGAACAGACATGGCGGTTACCTGAGCCTGGCCCTGGGCGCCGGGGCGGAGATGCGGGCCCCTATGGCCCGGGCCGTGATCGGTGGGCTGATCACCTCCACTTTTTTGACTTTGCTGGTGGTCCCGGTGGTCTACTCCCTGCTTGATGATGTCAGCGGGTGGTTTCGCCGAAAACGAGAAACAAAAAAGGAGATCTTATCATGAATTCGTCTATAATGATGAAAATACAACTTCTCTTGGCTGTTTTCGCGATGATTTTGGGGGCCATGACATCGGTTCGAGCTTCTGAGGCAAAAAAAGAGGTCATGGTATTGTCGTTAGACCGGGCTTTGCAAATCGCCCTGGAAAAAAACAGAGATATTCAGAAGGCCCGAGAATATCGAAATCAAGTTGAAGGGCGTTACGTGGAAGAGCGGGCTGCAGCCCTGCCCCAGTTTTTGATCCAAGCCAGCTTCTACCGCGCTCGGGATGAAAGCCTTAAGGTCTATAGCCAGATTTATCCGTTGGAAGCGGAATTCAAATCGGCAGGGGTAGGTGTTTCTCAGGTCTTGTATTCCTTTGGGCAGGTGGATGCGGCTATCCGGGCTGCCAAAGTCGGACTTAAAACTGCTGACGATCAACTGCTTTTCTATCAGCAGGCGGCCTTAAAGGATGTCTCTTCAGCCTTTTATGATGCCCTGCTTTCCAGGGAATTGTACGCCCTGGCCCGTCAAAACCTGGAACAAAGGAGCCGTCATTTGGAAGAGGCCCGGAAAAAATATGCAGCCGGAACGGCCACCGATTATGATGTGTTAGCGGCCGAGGTAACCGTGGAAAATGCCCGGCCGGATGTGATTCGAACTGAGAATATCATTCGTATCTCCCGGGACAGATTAAGGTTTCTATTAGGTCTGGAAGGCCAGGAAGTCGACACCCAGGGAAACCTTTTATCCCCAACGATCCTCCCCCTCTCCTATGAGGACAGCATCGGGATAGCCTGGAAAAATCGACCGGAATTGTCCAATTTTAAACATCGAATCGGGATAGCCGAAGAACTGGTGACCATTTACAAAGCCATGAATAAACCACGTCTGGATTTTAAAGCCGGGTATGGTTGGAAAAGTCAGGACATATTCATCAATAAGGCCGACGGCCCAAACTGGACAATCGGGCTTTATGCTACCTTTCCTTTTTTTGACGGTCTTCGGACTCAGGGGAAGGTGGCCCAGGCCAAAAGCGAGGTAGCCTCCTTAAAAATTGAAGAGGCCAAACTGCTTGATGCCATTGTCTTGCAGGTCCATGAATCAGTCAATGCGGTTCGGGAATCCGGAGAGATCGTCAAAGGGCTTTCCGGAACGGTTTCCCAGGCCCAACGCCTCCTGGCTATGGCCGAAAAAGGTTATGAATTCGGGGTCAAAACCAGGCTGGAGGTAGATGACGCCCAGTTGAACCTTATGCTGGCCCAAGGGAACCTGGCCAAGGCTCGAAGGGATCACCTGGCGGCTCAAACGAATTTACAATGGGCCATGGGCGTTATTCAGGTTCCGGCCTCTTCCGGCCCTTCCAAATAGTCGACAAGAAGTAAAACCTTAGTCCTTAAGAAAATTATCAGACAGGATGCCTCTTCAAAAGCTCGATGATTCGGCTTCTGAATGGAAGCCTCTTGGGGAGCTCGGCAAAGCCGAGCGGATCGAGCGGCCCGACCGACCGGAATGACGTTTTTGGGGTTCTGGCGACTTTTTACGAACCTATCATTATTAAATGTCTCCTATATGAGATGGTAAAACAATTGGTTCATATATCATAAGGTCAGGTTTTTTCTTGACAACTTTTGGGAATTTACCTAAATTAAAACAAAAAATTATATTCCAGGAAAGAGAATCGTTATGTTTAAGGTCGAAGTGGACCCGGATAAATGTGTTGGCGACGAGGAATGTGTGGAAGTCTGCCCGGTGGATGTTTTTGAACTTCAAGACGGCAAAGCCGTTCCTGTCAGGGCGGAAGAATGCTTGGGCTGTGAAAGCTGTATTGAGGTTTGTGAAGAGGAAGCCATCACGGTAAACGAAATTTAAGAAAAAAAAGGCTGCCTCGAAAAGTCAAGGCAGCCCTTTTCATTTTTCCAAAACCGAAACGGTTTACTTCTTAGCCACCACATGGCACTGAGCGCATAAGGTAGGTCCTGTTTTCTTCCCTTCGGTTTTCAATTTGGTGTGGCAGTCTTTGCAGTTTTTATGAAAAGCATTCTGAAGCGATAAGATCTTCCCCTGGTCGGCTGCCTTGTGGCATTCATTGCATTTTTGAACCTTCGCTCCTTGTTTCCAGGTATTTTTCCCGTCTTTGTAGACATGATGACATTCGGTACAGGCGATCTTGTGATCTTTTTCATGTTTCAGGTGGGTAAATTCCACGGGCGGTTTCGTCCGCTTGCCATCCTTGAAAAACGTTTTATCATTGTCAATTTTAAAGGAATCGGCTGCCTTATCGGCGGCATAGACCCAAGCCATCAATCCTAGGGAAAAGAGAAATGCCGCGATGACGACGATAATTGCCAAGCCTTTTTTCATCTTCCCATTCACCTCCTCTCTATAAACGATAAGGTACCAATAATCTGGTCTTTTTATCTTTTCGCAATAAATAGCTTCGATATAATCGAAGCGGTTGGGGATGTCAAGAAAAAGTTGACAAAACCTGTTCTTTGTATTAAGATTATAAGATAAAAGATTCGAGGCATCTCGTTAATCCGGCTTCTTTTTATGATTTGTAGAGTCACGTCCCTAACGGGACATGACGGTTTAATATAAACAAATGGTTTGTATTTAGAGGAGGGATTACGGTTTCAACGACTACTCATAGTGTGTGGAGTATTCTTCCTTGGGATGTGCCTTGGGACGTGGGCCATCTTTTTTTCCTGGGTCTAACCTATCTCGTCCTGGCCGTACTCGGGGTGACCCTGGCCGTCGTGGTGCTTCGAACCAGACGGGCTCTCAGAAACCCACAGCCTTAGTACGAAAATAGGTTTCGAGCCTAAAAAGTCTATTTTCATGTCCCGGCGTCCGGAGGGACGCCTCTTTTTAGGTCGACAGATCGGCTCCCGGATGGGAGCCTCTTCAAAAGCTCGATGAAATCGAGCGGATCGACCGTATCGTGGTGTCACGCCACAAAAAGCGTGGCATGACGGTTTAACCCTTCCTTTATCTAAGGAGATCCTCATGTTTGGACTTGGGACACAGGAATTAATTATTATTCTCGGCATAGCCCTGTTTATCTTCGGGGCAAAAAAACTGCCTGAAATAGGCAAAGGCCTGGGAAAAAGCATCCGGGAATTTAAAAGCAGCGTCACCGGAGAAGAGGATAAAGAAGACCCGGCTAAACCCAAAGAAATCAATAAGGACAAAACCGATAAACCTTCCTGATCCTTTCGCCGGAAGCCCCCTTGCTTTTTGAAGCCACCCCACCCTACCCAATTTTTAGGGGGGTACCCCCTTTTAAATATTGATAAATTCCGTAATCACTTAGTTCGAAAATAGAGTCCGGCGTCGAACGAACTCTGTATTCATTATTAGTGGTGTCACGCCACAGAAAGCGTGGCATGACGGTTTAAGACGAAACCCGGTCGTGATGAAACGGGCAAAGGGCATAGAGCATAGAGTTACTGGATGGAAAGGGTCTTTCCCATAGCCTCTCGCATTCTGCCACCTGCCTGTTTTGATTGCCCTTCGCTCTATGCACTTGGCGCCTGTCTCATTTCAGATCTGGAGTTCAGCTCGTTGTTCTTATCCATTCCAGAATTTGTTTGCCCACCTTCTCCCCGGCGTCTTCCTGTATCATATGCCCCGCGTTTTTTATCATTTCCAGGGGACCGGCGTTCTTAAATACTCTGGCCAGGTAGGGGCCATTAGGTTTGGTTACTTCATCCTTTTCCCCCCAGATGAGTTTGACCGGCAAATCTAAGGTTTTCAATCGCTCGATAGCCAGACGATTATCATAGGAACCGGGTTGGTCCGGTCTGATGGGAACCAGGCGTGGAAAAAGAAGGGCACAGGTCTGATATTCTTTGGAAGGAAAGGGTGCCTGGTAGGCGGCGGCTTCGGCGTCGGTAAGAGGCCTGTTTACGGCCCGACGCATCATCTGATCCACAGGCATCTCTTTCATGGCCTGGGAAGATCTGAGCCAGTCACTGAAGGCCTTATGGGATTTTACCCCGGGAGTAATCCCGGTGTTCATGGCCACCAGCCTTTTAAAGCGCTCCGGCCTTTCCGAGAGGACTCTCAGGCCGATTGTCCCGCCCCAATCCTGGCAAACCAGGGTTATGTTTTTCAGATCGAGGATCTCTATGAATTTCCTCATCCAACGAACATGAGATTTAAAGGAATAGCAGTTGACCTGAATTGGTTTATCGGAACGGCCGAAGCCGATCAGGTCCGGAACGATGACCCGCCCAGCTTCGACCAGGATCGGGATCAGGTGACGATATAAAAAACCCCAGGTGGGCTCCCCATGCTGCATCCAGATCGGATCCCCGGACCCCGCTTCCACGTAGGCCATCCTGAGACCTTCAATCTCCAAATACTTCGGTTCGTAAGGAAAGTCGGGAAGATTAGCGAAGCGCTCTTCGGGGGTGCGCAGCACCGAACCATCGGGCCAATCCAGGATTTTGGGCATATCCCGATGACGAGCTAATTTTTCAACAGTCACTGCATCAACCCCCTCGGAAAACTCGGCCACCCAGAGAAGGAAGGCGAGGATATCCTGATTGATTTCGTGTTCCGGCGGGCGGGGTTCCCAGCGATCCCAATAACCATAGAGTGTGGCCATTGAGGGACGACCCTTGCCCAGGTCGGCCAACTCCAGGGCGTATAAATAATCATGATCGGACCGCCAGTATGTCTTTCCGGAACGCAGGCCCAAGGCTTTTTCCAGAGCCTCGGCCAATTCTGGACGGGCGTCCAGTTCCTGCTCCCACAGAAGCGGATCGGGACGGAGAAGTTCCAGTTCTTCCGGATCGGGTTTTATGAATCGCATCTCGATACCTCCTCTCAGCGTTTGAGTTTTTTCTGTTTAGTTCGAAAATAGATAAAAGCTCAAAGTCGTTTATCTCTCGCCCGCTTCGCTAGAGAGCGCAGAGGACCCAGAGAGACCATTAACAGGTCTGAATCCCTGAGAAGGGGATTCAGACCCGAGGACTCAGCCTTCGGCAAGGATCACAGCAGCGCTGGACCGGTTTTTCATTGCGGTCCGCTCAACCGCAATGAAAAAATTAATTTGTCCTCAGTGATCTTTGTGGGCTCTAGCAGAGCGGGCGAGAGATCAAGCTTTTAGTTCGGGAGTTCGGTGAACCCCAATTTTCATGTCCCGACATCCTCTGGATGTCTCCTTTTGAGATTGGCAAAGCCAATCGTATCGTGGTGTCACGCCCCCGGTGGGCTTGACTGTTTATCAAAAAAACGGACGATCTCTCTGACCAGGTCCGGACCGCGATCATCCTGTAGAAAATGGGCGGCTTGATCGAATTGGATCGGGCCTTCGGCTTGAGGGAACAATTTTTTCAAGTGATGGGCGTAACTGATATCAAAGACAACATCCCCCGGAGCCCACAAAAGAAGGACGGGAATATCTCTCAACTCTCCCAGCCGATCTTCGATAAGCTGCATATCGGCCCACCCGCGATCCCCCTTCAGCAAAGGAATAGTCCTGGGCCAGGTCAAAACCACGTGGTCTGAATCCGGTTCCTCAAAAACGTGATGATAGGCCCTGGCCTCCTCTTCGGTCATCCCCCTCTGGGAAACGGCCGATGGCCCTCGCTGGGAGAGGACTTTCATTTTTTTATGGAAAAATTGGCCGAATAGCGGGGCGTGCCAGGTGGTCCAGGGCCAGGGGGATCGGTGGAACTGTCCTATGTGGCTGGTGTAGCACCAGGTGTTCATCAGGACCAGGGCCTTTAAACGGTAAACCCTGGTCAAGGCCGCTCCCACACCCTGGGGTCCTCCCCAGTCCTGGCCCACGATCACGAAATCGTGAAGATCCAGTTGATCCATGAAGGAAACCAGATCAGCGATATGGTGGGCCAGGGTCAAGGCGGCATCCTGACGGGGGTGGTCCGAATATCCCGTACCCACCCAATCGGGGACAACGGCCCGGTACCCGGAATCAACCAGAACCGGGATAAAATCACGGTATAAAAATCCCCAGGTTGGGTTCCCGGAAAGCAGGAGCACCGGTATGCGGTCTTTATCACCTTCATCGACATAGGCCATGGTTCGGCCATTCACCTGAAGTGCTTTTTGCTCCCAGGGAAAAATCTTCTTGAGCCAATCAGGTTTGGTCCGCACGGTCATTCCTCCCTTTTATCTCTTTTGGAATGCCGGATTGTAACAAATATATCTTTAAAAACCAAACGGAAAAAGCCCAATTATAATTATCTCTTCAAGGGCTTGTGCTTTCCAATCAGTTGGGGTATGTTGAAGGTCAACATACCTTAACCTTTAAATCTAACCAAATCTATTTGAAATTGCGGGACGGACCAAGGGAGATCTTATTTTTGGGCCGGTCAGCTTTGCTGACCTACAGAAGAGGCTTCCAGAGGAAGCCGGCGTTGTCCACTCTAACGCCCTG
>JACQYK010000010.1 GCA_016208255.1 Deltaproteobacteria bacterium
CCCGGAAGAAAGACACAAACCGAATCGCCCTGACAGGGAGATTCATTAGTATCCCGCAGGAAGTGGATTGTGGTTGCTCAGGGTCTTCAGGAGCCTGAGCAAAATTACTTGTAAATCCTGTTGATCCTGTCTGATTACTATTTTTTTTAAATGGCCAAAGTATTACGGTTTTTTCAACAGATCGTTAAGGGCATCTTTTAACAGGGGAAACCGAAAAGGATACCCCAGGGAAATCAGTTTCCTGGGCAAAACCCGCTGTCCTTTCAACAACACATTGCCGAATTCCCCCAGAATCAACCTGAGCATAAATCCGGGCAACGGTGGAAGAAGGACGGGTCTCCGCAATACCTCTCCCAGAAGTCTGGTCAGTTCAAGGTTTTGAACCGGATGGGGGGAGGTGCAGTTCACCGGTCCGGAAAATTCTTTCTGATTGATAAGGAAAAGCAGGGCATCGCTCAAATCCTGCTGATGAATCCAGGAAAACCACTGCCGGCCATTTCCCAGACGACTGCCCAGACCTTTACGGAAAAGGGAGGTCATTTGATCCAGGGCCCCTCCTTTTTCACCCAGGACAATCCCGAACCGGCTTCGGATTACCCGGACCCCCCATTCCTCAGCCTTCATGGCCTCATTTTCCCAATCCCGGGCTAATAAGGCCAAAAAATCGGTCCCGGCAGGGGCTTCTTCGTCTAATTCTTCATCTTGATGAAAGCCATAATATCCGACAGCCGAAGTGCTTATTAAAACCTTTTCCCTCTCTTTATCCAGAGAAAGGGCTTGAACCAGATTTCTGGTGGTGAGGATACGGCTTTCCCGAAGGGTAACCTTATATTCAACAGTCCAGCGCTGGAAGATCGATGCCCCGGTCAGATTAATAAAGATATCATGAGCAGCCGCTTCATTTTGCCAGGGGCCGGGCCGGGTAGGATCGCCTTCCAGATAAGCGGCCCCCCGAGGCAAAAAACGGCCCGGTTTGAGGGACCGGGTCAACAGGGTCACCTGAAAACCCTGGGCGGTCAATTGTTTGGTCAGGTGAGTACCTACAAACCCTGTTCCGCCGGTGATAAAAACTTTCATGGTTTTATAGCCTCTTTTATCTCGATTCAATTTGGACCTTATTATACCTTTTTTCTTTAAATAGAAAACTATGAAGACTTCACCCCAGAATTTCTTCTATTCCTGCGCCATTTTTTTGGCAGTAACCATTAATTATAAATTGACCTGGCCGGTCTTCTCCATTAAGATCATTACTAAAAACTTGATCTCTCGCCCGCTCCGCTAGAGTCCACAGAGATCACTGAGGACGAATTGATTTTTTCATTGTGGTTGAGAGGACGGCAATGAAAAACCGGTCCAGCGCTACTGTGGTCCTTGCCGGAGGCTGAGTCCACGAGTCTGAATCCCATTCTCAGGGATTCAGACCTGTAAATGGTCTCTCTGGGTCCTCTGCGATCTCGAGCGAAGCGGGCGAGAGATAAACGACTTTGAGCTCAATTCTTATGACAAACACGGCCGGAAATCGAATGATCCAAATCAACGGCGGGATTATCGGCCCGCGAGAACCTAAAGGAAAGACCGTTGTCTCCAAGACCAGAGAAGATTTTCCTGGAGTGTCCCAGGCCCATCTGGACATGGCCGAGGTCTTTTCCAGCCCCAAGTTGGCCGGTCCCCCGCTTTGCGATGAACTGATCGCTTTGATGTTGCATACCTTCACTGAAGAAGAAGCCTCCATAGCCAGGCATATAGGGCCCAGGGCCAGAGAGACGGCCGAATCGGTAGCGGCGGCCGCCCATCGGCCGGTCGAAGAAGTGCGCCCGATTTTGGAAAGGCTGGCCGATGAAAAGAGCATCCTTTTAAGCTTCGGCTCGGGAGAAAACCGGAAATACACCAATTTGCCATTGGCCGCCGGATCTTTTGAGCTGGTCTTGATGCGCACCACCATGGATACCTTGACGGATTGGCATCGCCGTTTCAGCCAATTGTTTGCCGCCCTTTATGAAACCGGATTCGGAACCGATTATTGGGGGAAAATGCCTCCCGCGGTTAAATATTTGCCCATAGGCCAAACGATCGAATCCAGTCCCATGGCTTATCCATCGGACAAACTGGAGGAAATTTTTTCCCAATACAACTCCTTCGGGGTAACTCTTTGCCAATGTCGTATCGTGGAAGAATTGGTGGGCAGGGGCTGCGGTCGGCCGAAAGAGGTTTGCATGGCCATGGGGGTATCCGCCGATCGCCTTATTCAATCAGGAAGATTTCGCCGAATCGAAATGAAGGAAGCCCTGGAGATTAAAGCCGAGGCCGAGGCCGGCGGCCTGGTATCCTGGATGACGGCCCTGGATCCGAAATTGGGCGGTTCGTCCTGTTCCTGCTGCGGATGCTGTTGTCATATGATGCGCATTATCACGGAATTCAACATGCCGGGAGTCATCGCTCCTCCGCATTTTATGCCCGAAGTTGACTTTGAGAGTTGTAATAATTGCGGCAAATGCGCTTTGGCCTGCCCTATGGGAGCCATCACCGTGAACATACAGGATAATATCTACCAGCATGATCCTAAACGCTGTATCGGCTGCGCTCAATGTGCGGTGGCCTGCAGTAAATTGAAGGCCATCGAAATGGTTGCCGTTCCGGGTGTTGCAGATTTTAAACAGGACCGCACCCGCAGCATCCTCTAATCTATCATCAAGGAGAGAGGCATGAAGTTCGATAATGTTCTGACCAGAATGCTCGGCGTGCAATACCCTATCATTCAAGGGGCCTTCGGCTGGCCGGGAACCGGGACCTCCCAAATAGCCGTGCCCGTTTCCGAAGCCGGGGGGCTCGGGATCTTGACCACGATCTGCTACAAGAATCCGGAGGTCTTTGCCGAAGACATCAAGCGGGCCAAGTCGATGACCGACAAACCCTTTGCCGTCAACTTCACCCTGATGAAGGACACCAAATACGATAATGCCTATCATGAAGAATTCGTCAAAATCACCATGGAGGAAGGGATACGGACCGTCTTCACCTCGGCTTACGACGGCTCCTTTATCGGACGCAGGTTTAAGGAAAAAGGCTGCAACTGGATCCACAAGTGCGCAACCATCGAACATGCCGTATCCATATCGAAAAAAGGAGTTGATGCCGTAGTCATCGTCGGCCTGGAAGGAACAGGCTATAAAAACCCCAACCAGAACACAACGCTTATCAACATGACCATGGGCCGACGCCTGATTAGAGTGCCTTTAATCGCCGCCGGAGGCATCGGCGACGCGCGGGGCTTTGTCGCGGCTCTGGCCATGGGTGCAGTCGGTATTTATATGGGGACCTCTTTTATGGCTACCAAGGAATTTAACGTCCCGGACAAACTCAAGGAAAAGATTGTCGGGCAGGAAATCCTGGATGCCGAGTTCCGAAGGAAAATCTATCGGATGGAACACGGGGGGCAGCACTCCCTGGCCGCCGGAGTGGTCACCTCGATCAAATCCGTGAAACAATACATTGAAGAGATGGTTCAGGAGGCCTCGGAGATCATGTCCGAATTCAAGCAGTGGGGCATGGTCGAAGGTTGAGATTATTCGAACTCCAGGAAAGGTTATTTTGACAGGATTAACAGGATGACCTTGATATTTGTGCCTTTCGACTTGTCTGCATGAAAGCAGCAGACAAGCGTGGGGAAGAAAGGCACAAATCAAATCGCCCTGCAGACGAAAGCACTGATATACGCTGAAAGCGGATCGAGGTTGCTCAGGGTCCTCCGGAACCTGAGCAAAATAATTTAAATCCTGTTGATCCTGTCTGCCAATTTGTTTTCCTAATTCGAAAGTCTTACTATTTTTCTTTTAAAAACTCCTTGCCCAGGGAAAAAGCTTTTCCCAATAAATGACCGATTCCGTAGTAACCCCGACTGTCCGGGGCCCAGAGGACCGGTTTTATTTTGGTGATATCCGGCCCTTTCTCCCCCAGCACCCCTTCCTCCACCTTGATGTCCAGGATTTCACCGATGAATTGAGTATGCAATCCGATTTTATAATGATGGATCATCTTGCACTCCAGGACAAAAGGGAATTCCTTGACATAGGGGGCATTCACCAGATCGCTCCTGACCGGGGTAAGCCCCGTAGCCGCAAACTTGTCTTCATTTTTTCCGGAGGCGATTCCGAAGTAATCCGCTTCCTTGATATAGGATTCAGTGGGCAGGCTGACGGTGAAAGCCTTTTGAGCCATCAGATTGCCGTAGGTGTAGGTCGCCTCCCGCAGGGCAATAGCCAGGCAGGGAGGAACCGAGCAGCAAATGCCTCCCCAGGCCGCGGTCATGACATTGGGTTTGCCTTCCCGGTCATACGTCCCCACCACAAAGACGGGGGTGGGGTAGACCACGGTTTTTGCGCCAATGGATTTTTTCATGGAATTCCTCCTGATACGAGGTGAATAAATCGCCCTTTCTCTAAAGCCTTTTCATGAGGATGGTTCGCAGAACAGCGAAGTCCTGCCACCATCCACCACCAGGTCGTGACAGTTTACAAAACTTCCTTCATCGCTGGCCAGGAAAAGAGCGGCCATGGCAATATCCTTGTCCAGCCCGGCCCTTCTCAAGGGTGTGGCCTTGATCAGGTTTTGCTTCAATTTTTCCATTTTCCGGGCATTGGCCGCCGGATCGAGGGTATTGGCCACCTGGGAACCGCCCCAAAAAATGGGAGTGGCGATAGCCCCGGGAGAAATACAATTGACCCGGATACCGAAGGGGCCCAGTTCCGTCCCAGCCAATTTGGTCAAATGGGTTAATCCCGCTTTGGCCACACTATATAGGAGTTGTCCCTGGTTAATTCGTATAGCCGCAATACTGGAGGTATTGATAATGGAGCCTGATCCCTGGGCCTTCATCACCGGGGCGGCATATTTGATACCAAATAGGGGGCCGCCCAGAAGCAGATTCATACTGTAAACAAGATCATCTTGAGTTACAGTTTCCAGGGTACCGGGGGTGGGTCCGCCGGCGTTGTTGAAAAGGCAGTCGATACGCCCGAACCGTTCCATCGAAAAATTGAGCCCAACCGATTTGCGATTTGGGTCCCCTTTTCTTCTGAACGGCCGGCGATGACCAACTGGGCCCCCTCGGCGGCAAACACCTCGGCCGTCGCTTCACCGATGCCGCTGGTCCCTCCGGTAATGACTGCTATTTTTCCATCCAATCGTCCACTCATAATTTCTCCTCTCGGTTTTTGACTTGTTTTTTGTTTACTATTGTTTCTACGCCTCGTCCCGGAGTATCCCCGGGAGAGGTAGCCCCGTTAAGGGGGCAGTTTTGCAACGACGGTACTTTTAAGGAAGCGTATCAGCATAAAAACAAATCGACAAACTTTGTCGATGTTGATTTGCCAAGAGACTAATCGACCACTTCCATGAGCTTACCTGCTATCCCTTTGGTAAAAATCGGCAACCTTTCTGGCGGCTCTGGCGGCCCGCCCGATTGAAGGATAATAAGGGATTCCGCCGGCTAAGAGCTTGGACCGGATCTCATAAATGATTTTCCAGTTCCAGTCCGCATAATGGTCGAGGCCCAGGGATCGATCCGGAACAACAGCCATTACCGGTTTGGGTTTGTAGTCCTCAAACCGATATTCTTCAAGGTAATTATCGGCGGTCATATTCTTTTGCCTTTCATGATGCGGTTCATTGAACATAATGATCAGGAGATGAAATTTTTCATTCCTGGCCATCATCTCCACGATAGTGCCGTGGTTGAAGTTGGTGTCCTCCCGAATGGAATGGTCCACCGGATTGCCGATCCAGTCCCAGATGCTGATCCCCCGGTTTTTTAGTTCTTCCCGCATCTCAGGAGGTATGGGGACTACCTCCAAACCCGCCGACTCGCATTGATCCGCCGCCAGCACGCTGGCGCCGCCGGCCCCCCCGATCACCCCCACTCCACGCCCCCTCAAGGAGGGCAGGTAATGGAAGGTAACCGCCAGATCTATGAATTCCTCCATGCTCTCCGCGGAAACCGCCCCGGCCTGGGCCAGAACAACCTCCAGCAGATCGGTGGAACCGGCCAATGAAGCGGTATGAGAAGCCACGGCCCTGGCCCCGGATTGACTCCGTCCGCCCTTGAGGATCACCACCGGTTTTTGGGCCGTAGCGGCACGCAAAGAATTTAAAAATCGGCGCCCGTCCCGCAGTCCTTCTACATACATCAAAATCACTTTGGTCTCCTGGTCCTGGGCCAGGTAGTCCAGGAAATCGCACTCATTAAAGTCCAGAGCATTGCCATAACTGATCGCCTTACTATAATACAGGCCCATCAGGGCGGACGAACGAACGATTTCTTCAACGGCCTGCCCGCTCTGGGAGATCAGGCCGATGGGACCGAATTTTTCTTCAGGCATGGCATCGCTGAAGGAAATGCCCCGGCGTGGGGAAAAAAGACCCATGCAGTTCGGACCTATCAACCGTATGCCGTAACTTTTGGCCAATCGCAGCACCTCCTGCTCCAGTTTGGCAGCCTCCGGCCGACCTGTCTCGCTAAACCGGGCGGTAAAAAGATGGATCAGCTTAACTCCTTTATGCGAGCAGTCTTCCATCATAGCCGGAACCAGCGGGGCTGATACAGCGGAGATGACATAATCCACCGAACCGGGGATTTCTTTTACGTTCGGGTAGGACTTAAGTCCCAGGATTTCGGAATATCTCGGAGTCACCGGATAAATCTTTCCTTTGAAACCGTATGTGAGGAGCGACGCCGTAAAGTTATATCCGGCCGAGTTGGGATTGTTGGAGGATCCGACAATGGTAATTTTATAAGTCAAGAGATTTATTTTAAAGATACATTTGGCTTGCAAAAAGGTCCGGCCTTGGATATTCAATCAGTTGAAGGGCAAATCAATCCTGCTTTTAAAAATCACAGGAATAAAAGGATTCCATGTTAATAATCTATCCCCCGGTGGCTAAACCGAGTGAACCCCCTGCCGGATTAGCCAAACTGGCCGGCGCCTTGAACTATCACCATATCCGACATCAGATCCTTGATGCCAACTTAGAGGCCCTTTACCATCGTATCAACAGTCCGGGGGATAGCTCTGATCGATGGACCAGACGGGCGACAGCGCATCTGGCCTCTAATCTGGCGACTCTATTGAACGGAGAGACCTTCACTAATCTTGATTGTTACAAACGAACCGTCATGGACCTTAACCGGGTGGTACAAACGGCCCGGCCCCAATTTGATGGTACTGTGACTCTGGTCAATTACATTGACCACCGGTTTTCCCCGGTCCAGAGCGCGGATCTGATCCTGGCAGCGGAAAATCCGGAACAAAATCCCTTTTTCGAATATTTCAGCTCTCGCCTCGATGGCCTGCTCCAAGAACGGCAACCGTCTCTCATTGGCTTTTCCCTTAACTACCTCAGCCAGGCTCTATGCGGCTTTGCTATGGCGGGATATATCCGAAAAAAAGCCCCTGGTCTGAAAATTATTCTGGGTGGCGGGTTGGTTACCTCCTGGTTGTCCGCCCCCGGCTGGCGTAATCCGTTCAGCGGACTGATTGATGAATTAATCTCCGGCCCGGGGGAGTATTTTTTACTTTCAACCCAGGGACTAAAACCAATTGAAGAGCGCAATTACCGACCGGATTATAAGGTTTTTTCCGACCTTCGTTATTTGTCTCCCGGATTTATCCTTCCTTACAGCGCTTCCAGCGGCTGTTATTGGAATCGTTGCGCCTTTTGCCCGGAGTTCGCCGAAGGGAATCGTTATCGACCCATTCCACCCCATAAGGTGATAGGCGATCTGGAAGCCCTGATACCGGAAACAAACCCGGTTTTGGTTCATCTGCTCGATAACGCGCTGAGCCCGGCCCTGCTCAGGCAATTGTGCCGACACCCCATCCCGGCCCCCTGGTATGGTTTTACCCGCTTCATTGAAGAGTTGACCGATCTTGATTTTTGCCTGGCCTTAAAGGATTCCGGATGTCGAATGCTTAAACTGGGCTTGGAATCAGGGGATCAGACGGTCCTGGACTCTATGGGGAAGGGAATCAATCTGGATAAGGCCTCGGTCGCCCTTCAAAATTTGAAAAAAGCCGGGGTGGCCACTTATGTGTATGTGTTGTTCGGAACACCGGCCGAAGACCATTTTCGGGCCGGACAGACCCTCGATTTTATTGCTCTTCACCACCGGGCCATCGGTTTTTTAAATCTGGCCATTTTCAATTTGCCTGTTTACAGTCCTGATTCAAGAAATATGGAAACCGAAGACTTTTATGAAGGTGATCTCTCCCTGTACCGGCAGTTTCGACACCCCCTGGGGTGGCAGCGCAAAAAGGTCCGGCAGTTTCTGGACCGGGAATTAAAAAGGCATCCGGCCATCGCTCCCATCCTCCGCCTTAATCCCCCTTTTTTCACTTCCAACCATGCCCCGTTCTTCTGTTAGCGTATGGAGTGCTCAGTAGCCTTGCTCTTTGGATTCTTAAATTACAAATTTACAAAGTTATCCCTAATTATTCATGGAGTGTTGGAGTAATGGAGTTTTGGAAAAATCGTTTTGAATCCATCATTCCAATACTCCGTTACTCCATTACTCCAATTCCAAATCTAAAAACTTCCAAATCTTTATGAGACTTTTTTGATGCCCATGGCCATCAGGCCTCCCAGGATGGAAACCCCGCCGGCCAAAAGAAAGGGCACGGAAAAGGAATGGGTGACATCTGAAAGAAAGCCACCGATCATCGGTCCCAGGGCCTGGCCGATACCGAAAAAGAGGGTGACAAAACCGAGACCGGCCGGAGCGAGTCTGGGACCGACGATATCGCCGGCTGTGGCGGCCATGATAGTCGGTATGCTCCAGGCACTGAGGCCGAAAAACACAGCCGATAAATAATAGCCCGGAGCGGAAGGGATCAGGGCGAACAAGAGATAAGAGATTGTCAGGATCAGATAGGCCAGGGCCGCACCCCTGGCCCGGCACAGATAATCCGATACACTTCCCCAGATTACCCCGCATAGAATACTTAATCCCCCGACCAGGGCCCATAAGCCTCCGGCCTTGGCTGGGGTCATTCCCAATTCTTTGATCAAGTAGGCGGCAAAAAAAGTCATATAAATGATATAGGAAAAGCCGTACATAAAATAAACCAGCCCCAGGTACCAGACGGCTTTAACTTTATAAACCTCTCCCCAGTTCAGGATTTTGGATGGCGCTGAAACCTGTGGTCCCTTAGGGATGTTTGACTCTGCTCCCACCTGGCCAAGGCCCATTTCTTCCGGCCGGCTCCGAATGAAAAGGCCGACCAAAACTGCAATAAAAAGCATGGCCCCACCCAGTAAATACCAGGTATAACGCCATCCTTCGACTCCCTGGGATTTAAGAATGATGGGGATGACCAAACTGGCAATCACCGTGCCGATTCCGGTCCCGGCGGTTACAATGCCGGTGGCAAAACCCCGCCGCCCGGTGACGAACCAAGCCGAACCCAGGGCCATGGCCGGGATGTAGGCGGCCCCGTGCCCCAGGCCGGTCATCAGGCGCAGGGAAAAGGCCATCTCAAAATCCCGGGCCAGACCGGTCAGAAACATGGTCACCCCCATAAAGGTCAGGCCCAGGCTGATGGTCAGGCGGGACCCGAAACGCGCGGCCAGGGCCCCGCCAACCAGGGCCATAAACAAATAACCGATAAAATTCCCCGTCCCGATCAGGCCCAACTGGGTGTAATTAAGATGAAGCCCGTCTTTCATGGCCGGCAGGATCAGGGTATAGGACATACGCCCGAATCCATGGGCTCCGACCAGGACCAGAAGGCCCATAAGGATTACGATCCATCCATAATGCAATCCTGGTTTTTCCATATTCTTTTCCCGTATAGGTATAATCAGGTTCTTCTCCCAATTAGTTGGGAGAAAGGGTTTTGATTTTCCCTGAACCTTTGAACCCTTGGCCCCGCAGTTCCCCAAGGGGAACTTTTCGATAGCTCGACAATCCGGCTTCCCAAGGGAAGCCTTTCTTTAGCTCGGCATACGGCATCCGACCGATCGGCTATGCCGATCTCTTAGGGAGACTCCCAAAGGGAGTCGGACGGGATGCCTATTCAAAAGCTCGACAAAGTCGAGCGGTCCGAGCGGTCCGAGCGGCTGAACCCTGGATCATCCCCCGTACATACCCAATACTTTTGGAGATGATCTTAATATTTTATAGACATCCTTACCAAATTTCGGTATAATATCAACCACTAAAAAAGTAGCCGGGGCTCCAACGACTTTTTTTACTATGTAAATTAAGCAGTTAAATAAAAACGGTCACGAATTTTTATGAATTTTCCCCTTATACCTTCCAGGTCCTCCCATCTTCCTTTCAGGGGAAAAACCGACTTGCAGCCCCAGCCTTCCCCGGAGACATCACCTGTCCCGCAGAAGGTCTCCCCACCAACCCTTTTCATCAAAGGCTTTTCCCCGATAGGCAATACCCTCTTTATCGATGTCGAATTTCAGGAAATTGCCGATCGGCTGGATCTGCCGATCGGAATCCCGCGCTGGCCTGATTTTCGGCTAAGAAACGCCTTCAATCAGTACCATAATGCCGGTCAGGAAAAACAGCGGCAACAACCTATCGTCGACCTTTATGTTTGATCATTGGGTTTCTTTTATAATCTTCCCACAAGAAGCTTTTACTAATTGATCAATCGTCTGAGCCACATCGTGGAAAAACCTCAACTTGAATCTTTGGATGAGATGACGGAGGCCGCAACCGCGGCCTTGTCTCAGGCCTGTGCCCTTTCGCATTTGAACTGTTTCAAAAAGTGTCCTTTAGGCGGGAGGCCGGGTTTGAAAAAGTAAACCAGTTGAACAAGACCGGATCTCGGAAAGAAATGCCTGTGAATTACCTTAAAGCGGTCTTTTGGGATTACCCGCAATTTACAGAAGAAGAAGCTGTAAAATCATCTTTAAAGAAAAATAAGGGTTCCCAGATTTATCTTTGGATCCTGAGCAGATTTCTGGAACATGGGCGGGTAGTGGATAGCTTCAAATTTTTTAAGCTTCACGAAATTGCGGAATTTTTGCCCAAACTGAAGCTGACTTCGCAAACCATGAAAAAATGGCAAAGGTTGATCGAAATATATGGCAACCCTTCAGGAGAATAAAACCGGTTATGCTTCCCCTGCTCAAAGGGAGGTATTGATCCAACTCGCCAAACATCCCTTTCTTCAGAAGGATTTTTTTTTAACAGGCATCAAAGAAAATCCTTCCCTTTGGCCGCAGACCCATATCCCTGTCGATCAACAAGATTTTTTTATTTTTTATGAAAATATTTCCAAGTGGATTTATGGGTTAGTTAGTGTTTGAAGTGATGGTGAACAAAAACTTGAAACAAAAAGATCCGGACGAAATCGAATCACTATCCCCGGAATGGAGACTCGAGATTAAACGACGGCTCGACGACTCCCGCAATCCTGTACGGTACGTTGTCTTTTCTGATATCGGCGGCAACGGTCGCTGGCGTCTTTGGCTGGACGTTTCGAGCGATGGTTACGGTATGTCGATTGATCAAGCCACGTTATTCAAGCGCGAACATGTCGCCCAGGCTGTCGCGAAAGCTTATTCGAAAGGCCGGCGGAACGATCTCCTAATTGCCAAGATCACAACCAAGGATGGCAAGAGGAGGGTCCTAAAGTATAACAAAAATTGAAACGAATTTTCTGCCTCTTCCTCTCAGAATGTAAAAAAGACCTCTGGCGGGAAAATGGATAATATGCTATAGGAACCAAGATTCCATTTTATAAATAATAGAGAGGTCACCTTATCTTGAAAACACAACCTATTCTCCCATCGTCAGCCGGGGGAAAAATTCAAAAAAATCCTCCAAACCGAAGAAAGAAACCCATCCAGCTCAGAATCTCCAAAACCCATAAGCCCGAACATCTGGAACTCGAAGAATGGCAGCGTCTTCTCCGGAAAGAATACGGTCAGAAACAGGCCTTCAAACTTAAAAATAGGGGCGATCATCCTCTGTTTTCGGAATTTTCGATCACTAATCCGGAAACGGACAAGACCTATAAGGTAGCCATCCGCGGGGCCGAAGCAGGAATGAATTACTGTTCCTGCCCGGATTACAGTATCAATCATCTGGGGACCTGCAAACATATCGAGTTTACCCTGGCGACCCTCATGAAAAAACGGGGGGCCAAGAAGGCCTTTCAAAAAGAATATATCCCTGCCTTTTCCGAAATTTTTCTCCATTACGGTCCGAAACGGGAAGTCCGTTTTAAGGCCGGGAGGGATGTTCCACCCGCTCTGCTTACCTGGGCTCAAAAACTTTTTGACGCCAATGGGAGACTGAAAGAAGAAAATCTCCTGGATCTCCCCAAATATCTAAGCAACCTCCCATCAAATAACGGACATGAAGTTCGCTGTTACGATGATGTCATGGCCTCTATCGCCGAACAGCAGGATCAGGACCACCGGGAGAAAATGATACAATCCCATTTTCGTCAGGGAATCAATAGTCCCATTTTTAAAAATATTATTAAAACAAATTTATACCCTTATCAAAAGGAAGGGGCCTTATTTGCCGTAAAGGCCGGTCGTTGTTTGATCGGGGACGATATGGGGCTTGGCAAAACCATCCAGGCCATAACCGCCACCGAGCTGATGGCCAAACTCTTTGGCATAGAGAAGGTCTTAATCATTTCTCCGACTACTCTTAAGTACCAGTGGAAAGGGGAGATCGAAAAATTCAGCTCCCGTCAGGCCATGATCGTTGAAGGTTATAACCATCAGCGGGCACAACAATACAAGCAGGATTCCTTTTTTAAAATACTCAATTATGAACTGGTTTTCCGGGACCTGGAGAAGATCAAGACCTGGTCCCCGGACCTGATTATTCTGGATGAGGCCCAACGGATCAAGAACTGGAAAACCCGAACCGCCCGGATCCTCACCGCCGAGGGGCTGCTGGACCCGCTGCTGGACGCGGGCGCGCGCATCCTGGAGTGCGCCTGCGGCCCGTGCATCGGCATCGGCGGCTCCCCGGTCAGCAAGGGCGTGTGCGCGCGCACCTTCAACCGCAACTTCG
>JACQYK010000011.1 GCA_016208255.1 Deltaproteobacteria bacterium
ATGGCTTTGATCGGCGGCGGGCTGAGAGGGTGGGGTCCCTTACTGGGGGCGATCCTTCTTACCGGCCTCCAGGAGATCCTTTGGACCGGTCTGGAGCGCTGGGTATTATCCGGTTATGGGATGGTTTTGATCCTCTTGGGGTTTTGGGGCACCGGACTCGGCCGAACCCTCCGCCGCTAAGTTTATAACGACTTCGGAGCGCTAATCAAAAAAGAAGGTCTCGATGGCCGGCATCATCCTTTGGATTTGGTCAAATGAGGATTATTTTTGGGTCGAAGGGACTTTATTGTAGTGAGAAAATTGCATGGTGAAGGTGGCCCGCCCCTGGCTGGCGGAACGAAGAACCGTGGAATAGCCGAACAATTGGGATAATGGAGCCGTGGCCTGAACCTGCTGAATTTTATTCCGGGGAAGGATTTGTTCGATTTTTCCTTTCCGGGCGTTGATATCTCCGATGATTTCGCCCAGGAATTCGTCGGGGACGAGAATTTCCAATTTCATGATCGGCTCCAGCAGTACCGGTTTGGCTTTAAGACACCCGTTTCGGAAGGCCATAGAGGCCGCCACCCTGAAGGCCATCTCGGAAGATTGGCTTTCGGTAGTCGAAGCCGATACGAGAATGACTTTGATGTCGGTGACCGGATATCCGGAAAGGACCCCGGAAGTGAAGGCTTCATGGATTGAAGATCGTATAGCCTCCATTGGAGGCTGCGGCAGGATATCTTCGGGAATCAGATGAAGGAACATATTCCCTTCACCCCGACCATTGGGGATCAGACGCAATCGAACCTGGGCCTGATGACGGGTCCCTCCCAACTCCCGATCAAAGATTTCTTCCACCTCCACGGTTTCTTCTATGGTTTCCCGATAGACCACTTGGGGTTTGCCGATATTGACCGACAAATTGTATTCCCGTTCCATGCGGTGCAGTAAGACCTCGAGATGTAATTCTCCCATCCCGGAGATAACCGTTTGCCCGGAATCCTCATCATATCTGAAGTGAAAAGTGGGGTCCTCCTGCGATATTTTTTCTAAAACCTGGACAATTTTATCCTGCTGGCCGACGGTTTTGGGCTCGATGGCCAGGGAGATGACCGGTTCATAGACTTCGATGGTCTCCAGTATAATCGGATGATTGAGGTCGGTCAGACTGTCGCCTGTGGTGGTATCTTTAAGCCCCATCAGGCCGATAATATCCCCGGCCCGGGCCTGTTCAATCCGTTCCCTTTTATTGGCATGAATGCGCAGGATCCGGGCTACGCGTTCCCTGATATTTTTTGCCGGATTCAAAATCTCCTGCCCGACGTTCAGGATTCCGGAATAGATGCGCAGATAAGTCAATTTTCTCCCCTGGTCCATAAGGATTTTAAAAGCCAGGCCGGCGAAAGGGGCGTCATCGGAAGCCGGACGGGTTTCCATTTTTTTACTGTTCGGATTACGGCCGCTGACCGGAGGGATATCCATGGGATTGGGAAGAAAATGAATAATGCCGTCTAAGAGGGGCTGGACCCCTTTGTTACGCAAGGCCGCCCCGCAATAGATGGGGACGATTTTTAAGTCAATGGTGCCCCGGCGGATGGCCGCTAAAAGATCGGTCAGGGGGATTTCCTGCCCTCCCAAGTACATTTCCATAAGGTGATCGTCCAGATCGGCCAGGGTCTCCACCAACTGCTCCCGATAAAATTCCGCTTCTTCCCGAAGGCTATCCGGTATCCCGACTGAAAGGTATTCCATACCCAGCGTTTCTTCCCGCCAGCGGATCCCCTGCATAGTCAATAAATCAATGGTCCCCTGGAAACCCTCTTCCCGTCCCCAGGGTAAGTGGAGAATGAGAGGGCGGGCCCCCAGTTTCTCTTTAATCTGGTTGACCGTATTGTTGAAATCGGCTCCGATGCGGTCCATTTTATTGATAAAGGCGATCTTGGGTACCCGGTACCGGTCGGCCTGATGCCAGACGGTTTCAGACTGGGGTTCCACTCCTCCGACGGCACAAAAGACAGCGACCACCCCATCCAGAATGCGCAAGGAACGCTCCACTTCTATGGTAAAATCGACATGACCCGGAGTGTCTATGAGATTGATGGTATGTTGAAGCCATTGGCAGGTAGTTACGGCTGAGGTGATGGTGATGCCTCGTTCCTGTTCTTCGGGCATCCAGTCCATGACCGCCTCTCCATCATGAACCTCTCCCATCTTATGAGACCGACCGGTGTAATAAAGGATCCGCTCGGTCAAAGTGGTCTTACCGGCATCGATATGAGCCATGATGCCCATGTTTCTGGTCTTACGAAGTCTTGATTCCCCGGCCATTATTTTTCATTTCCCTTAAAAGTGTTAGGATATTAGGCTATTTTCATGACTTCGTCAAGAGGGGAAAAGAACTCTGGTGTTTCAGCTTCAAGTTTAAGTCAGGCGGGAGGGAATATCCCCCAGGGTTGTCCAAAAGGTACTCCGGCGCCCTTTTTCCGGCCCTGATTACTAAATGGATCTGAAAATAAAGATATGCTTCGTCAGAATCATAAAACTATTTCCCTTGGCCTGCCTTTTATATATTTCATGAGCTGACAAAGAAATCGATATCCTTAGGGATGGGGTTGGCAACCCAGGGGAACATCCCCTCCCGCCTGACTTTTGCCGTTCTCGGGGGAAGGTGAAGAGAGGCAGGGGGAAAAGAGGTTGTTTAATCAGGGAGGCTTTGGTATAATTTTTTTGTGAAATCGAGCAAAAATTCCCAGTTGCTGGACCTCTATGAGCGACTGTACCTGCATTTCGGACCCAGCCACTGGTGGCCGGGAGAAAGCTCCCTGGAAATCATGGTGGGTGCCATTCTGACCCAGAATACGGCCTGGAGAAATGTCGAAAAAGCGATCAGCCGGTTGAAGGCCGAAGAGGCCCTTTCCGCTTCTTTTCTGGACCAGGTGGACCAGGAGGTTTTGTCGGAATGGATACGGCCGGCCGGTTATTTTCGTATCAAGGCCGGAAGGTTGAAAAATTTTTTCAATTTCTATATCCGGGAATATCAAGGACAAATCAATAAAATAAAAGACCAGCCCCTGGATTTTATTCGTTCCCAATTGCTTTCAGTCAAAGGAATCGGACCAGAGACGGCGGACAGTATCTTGCTTTATGCCCTGGAAATGCCCTCCTTTGTAGTTGATGCCTACACGCATCGAATTTTTTCCCGGCACCGGCTCATTGATGAGGAAATCGGTTATGAAGAACTGCGGGACTATTTTATGGATCGTTTGCCCCAAGAGGTCCGATTGTACAATGAATACCACGCCCTTTTAGTGCGCCTGGGAAAGGAGTTTTGTAAGAAAAAGAATCCCCGGTGCGAAGAATGTCCTTTGCTTGAAATGGAATTGTGACCGGGCGACGGAGAAAAAAACCGGAAAAGGAACGAACTCCTTGGTCAGAGGAAAACCCTTGGGTCCTAAATCAAGCTTAAACAGGAGATCTATCGGCTTTTATCAAAAACTGGAAAACGATGATATTTTTTTCCTGGCCTCGGGTTTGGCCTTTAATTTGCTGGTTTGTTTTATACCTTTCCTTCTGGTTATTTTATCCATTCTGGGGTTTTTTCTCCATTCTTCACAAGATATCCTGCTCACCCTTCAAGGGTACCTGGAAAAGATGCTCCCTTACGCCTCTCCCAGATTGACTTCGAATATTTTGAACCTGGTCAAAGACCGAAAACTAGTGGGATTGATCGGATTTCTGGGTTTACTGTGGGCGGCTACCCGTCTTTTTGGCTCCATCCGCACGGTCCTGGATAAAACCCTGGAATCGACCACGCCGCATGGGTATTTAAAGGCCAATTTATATGACTTAGGTATGGTCTTTGTTACCGGCCTCTTTTTTTTGGTTTCGATTGTTCTGACCAGCATTTTTAGTCTGTTAAAGACCTTTCCGGAACGAATCGGGATCAATCTGCCCGGGCTGTTTCAATTTCAGTGGGCGGCCAAACTGGTGGGATTGGGGGTGGGCTATTTTTTTTCGGTATTGATGTTTTTTATCTTATTCCGTTTTATGCCCAGCCGCAGGCCCAGCCACCGGACAGCCGCGGTTACGGCCCTGCTGATCGCCGGATTATGGGAAATCGCCAAATACCTTTTCCGTCTGTATGTGGATTTTATCAATAATTTTACGGCCATTTACGGCTCATTGGGGTTGCTGGTCGTCCTTTTTTTCTGGATCTATTACTCCTGCCTGATTTTTGTGATCGGGGGAGAATTAATTTGGTTATTCCAAAAAAGGAAATAGCCCGGTCCGCTTTCCGGATTAAAAGTGATTTATTTTTGATATCGAGTAAAATGAGGTAACCATATAATATAAATTATTTGCCCGACAGGATTAAAAGATTTTAAACTTCTTTGAGTCGTAAATGACTTTAGATCCAACTAAACCATTTCAATCTGAAAACCTTCCTCCGTTGGCCGAGCGGATGCGTCCCCGAAACCTGGAAGAATTTGTCGGACAGGAACACCTTTTGGGGCCGGGAAAATTTTTACGCCGGATGTTGGAGTCGGGAAAGATCTTTCCTTTGATTTTCTGGGGACCTCCGGGCTCAGGTAAAACCACCTTGGCCCAGATGATGGCCCGCTATACCCAGGCCCATTTCGTTCAATTCTCGGCCGTCCTTTCCGGAGTCAAAGAGATCAGGGAAGTCGTCAAGGAAGCTGAAGAGCGGTTAAAGGAAAAGGGTCAAAAAACTATATTATTTGTCGATGAAATCCATCGTTTCAATAAGGCTCAGCAAGACGCTTTTTTACCCCATGTGGAAAAGGGAAGCATCATTCTTATCGGCGCCACCACGGAAAACCCTTCCTTTGAGGTTATCGCTCCTTTGCTCTCCCGAACCAAAGTTCTAGTTTTAAAATCTTTAACGGGGTCAGACTTGGAAAAAATTGTTCGAGGGGCCCTCCGGGATTCTGAAAGAGGCTCAGGAAAAATCCGGGTTGAGCTGACCACGGAAGGTCTGGAATTGATTAAAACCCTGGCCGACGGCGATGCCCGAATCGCCTTGAATACCCTGGAGCAGGCCCTGTCCTTTGCCCAAGCCGAAGCCGACGGGACGTACCTTATCAGCCGGCTTATGGTGGAAGAGGCCCTGCAAAAGAAGGCCTTAAGATACGACAAAGCAGGGGAAGAACATTACAACCTGATTTCCGCCCTCCATAAAAGTCTGCGGGGCAGCGACCCCGATGGGGCCTTGTACTGGTTGGCCCGAATGCTGGAGGCCGGAGAGGACCCCCTTTATCTGGCCCGGCGTATGGTTCGATTCGCCTCGGAAGATATCGGCCTGGCTGATCCCCAGGCCCTGCAACAGGCCTTGGCCGCCAAGGAGGCTTATCATTTTTTAGGATCTCCGGAAGGAGAACTGGCCCTGGTTCAAGCCGCCGTCTATCTGGCTACCGCCCCTAAGAGCAATGCCCTTTATCAAGCCCATGGCCAGATTAAAAAGGTTATTGAAAAAACCGGGGCCCTGCCCGTGCCCCTGCACCTCCGCAATGCCCCGACGGCCTTGATGAAAGGTTTGGGGTATGGCCGGGGATACCGGTATGCCCACGACTATCCGGAAGGGCTGGTGGCCCAGGAGAATTTCCCTGAGGAATTAAAAGGCCGGCGATTTTATCATCCCACAGAGCGGGGATTTGAAAAAACCATTAAAACCCGATTGGAATACTGGCGGAAAAGGTTGAATTTGGAAAAAGCTTAATGGTATTGTAGGAAGAAGACAAAGATCGGGTTGGAAGAATGAATCAAACTGGAGTATTGGATTTTAGACCATTACTCCGTTACTCCATCACTCCATTCGAAAAAGTTAGAGTTCACAGATTTAAGCTATTAAAATCTACACTAACTCTGGATTAAAGAAAAGGACCATTTTCATGAAAAGATGGCTGGATTCATCCTGGACACAGGAAATGCGGGTGGAGATCGATACCAATCTGATGATGGTCCCGATGCTGGGGGAAAAGGAAGGGATTTCCGAGAAGGATATTGAAAAGCTTCAACCTTTGATCCAAAACATTCATGGACAACTTGAAGAAGAAAAAAGCCAGGGGCGTCTTCCTTTTTTGACCATACCCTTTGATTTATCTCTGGCCCCCCAAATAAAAAAGTTTGTTCAGGGGACCAAACCCTGGGTGGAAAATTTTGTGGTTCTGGGGATTGGCGGATCGGCCCTGGGGGCCAAGGCCCTCCAAACCGCCCTTTCCCATCCCCATTATAATCTGTTATCCAAAACCATGCGCAAGGGATTTCCCCGGCTGTTTGTGACCGATAATGTGGATCCCGATGGATTTAAGGCCTTACTGGATCTTCTGGAAGTTCGAAAAACCCTGTTTAATGTGATCAGCAAATCCGGTGGAACGGCTGAAACCATGAGCCAGTTTTTAATTATCCGGGATTTGCTTAAAAAAAAGCTGGGGAACCGGAAAGAAAAGGAGCACCTGGTGATAACCACCGATCCGGTCCAGGGAGTGCTTAGAAAAATTGCCGAGGAAGAATCATTCCAGAGTTTCGAGATACCTTCACTGCTGGGAGGACGGTTTTCGGTCCTATCGGCCGTCGGCTTGCTGCCGGCCGCCATGTGCGGAATCGATATCGAGGAATTGCAGGCCGGGGCCAGGGAAATGGCGGGACGCTGTCAGAATCCTTCCCTCTGGGAAAATCCGGCTTACTGGTGTGCCTGTTTATCTATCCTGAGTTATAGACATCTGAAAAAAAATATCAGGGTGATTATGCCCTATGGGGATTCCTTGAAAGGAATGGGGGAGTGGTTCTGCCAATTATGGGCCGAAAGTCTGGGGAAGCGGTATAATCTCAAAGGGCGGGAGGTCTGGAACGGGCAAACGCCGGTGACGGCCCTGGGGGCCACGGATCAGCATTCCCAGCTGCAATTATATATGGAAGGACCCGGAGACAAAGTTTTTTCTTTTCTGGGAATTAAAAATTTTGCCGGTCTGATTCCCTTGCCGAAACTGTATCCCAAAATGGAAGAACTGGCCTATCTGGGGGGCCATTCACTCAACCAGCTCATGCAAGCTGAAATGAAAGCCACCCGCTTGACCCTGGCCCAAAACGGGCGTCCCAGTTTACTCATCACCTTGCCTAAAATAAACCCTTACACGATCGGTCAACTGATCTTTCTGTGGGAAATGGAAACTTATATCTGCGGCCGGCTGATGGGAATTAATCCCCTAAACCAGCCGGGCGTGGAAGAAGGAAAAAAGATGGCCTATGCCTTCCTGGGGAGAAAGGGATTTGAAAGAGAAGGCAAGGAGGGGGAATCAATCTTCAAACCCAACAAGAAATATATTCTGTAAGCAAACCCATGGAAATCCTTCCGGAAACCACCAAGCCCTTTAAGCTGGTCAAATACTTTTTTTGGAGCAGCTTTATTTTTATGTTGATTTTTGTCGTATCTTTGGCCCTGCTTATTACCCAACGCTCTAAAGAGGCCTTATTGAAGAAAACCGAGACCTTTGCCATAGATCTGGCCAAGAATCTCAATCATCAGGTGTTTTTTAATTTTGTCCTGCCGATGGGTTTGCAGAGAAAAGAGGTCCGGCTGAGAGACCCCCAACAATTTAAATGGTTGGATCAAATCGTTCGAATTACGATTTTTAGTTTTAAAATAGAAAAAGTCAATATGTATGATCCCTTAAATATTATTGCCTATAGTACCGACCGCTCCCTGGTCGGCAAGAAAAATTTAGGGGGAACAGATTATAAAAAAGCAATGACCGGAAAATATTCCTCCCGATTCATTTCGGAAGAGGGTCTTTTAAAAATTCGCCCCGGGAGGGAGGCCCCGAGCCGAAAAATAATCACCACGATTCCTTTCCGGGTGGACCCCTCCATCCAACCCAACAGTCCAATTCTGGGAGTCTTTGAGATCACCCAGGATATTTCCAAGGATTATGAAGGAATTATCTGGGATCAATATCTGATGGTTTTTTTTTCGATTGGTCTGATGACCCTTCTCTACCTGATCCTTTTGTTTATTGTTAAAAGGGGCGAAGTGATCATGGAAAGAAAAGCCCAGGAACAGAAGCGTTTAGAGGATAAGCTGCACCAGGCCGAACGAATGGCTTCGCTGGGGGAGATGATTGCCTCGGTCTCCCATGAGATCAAGAACCCCCTGGGGATTATCCGGAGCACCGCCGATCTCCTTGAAAAAAAGGTAATCCAAATTGATCCCCAAAACCAATTGGCCTCGGTTATCCGGGAGGAAGCGGATCGGTTGAATCGTATTGTGACCGAGTTTCTTGATTTTGCCCGGCCCCAGATCCCCAAGATGGAACCGGTTCGGATAGAAACGATCCTGGAAAAAAACCTGCATTTTTTAGGCCCGGAATTGGCTTTTCGTCGGATAGAGGTTCAGAAAGATTTTATCCCCGGTTTACAGACTATCCTGGTGGACCAGGACCTGCTTTATCGGGCTTTTTTAAATATCTTATTGAATTCCGTTCAGGCCATGTCCGAGGGTGGAAGGATCGGGATCAAGGTTCGATATCTTTCCCGTGAGGCGATCATTGAGATCAATGACTCGGGGGCCGGTCTATCCGAGGAAGAGCGGACCAAGGCCTTTCAACCTTTTTTTACCACCAAGGAGAAAGGCAGCGGCTTAGGGCTGGCTATTGTTAAAAATATCGTCGAAGCCCATCGCGGGACCATTCAGATGGTTAATTCGGAATCGGGGGGAACCTCGGTGGTGATTACCTTGCCGAATAGAAAAGAATAATACTGATGGACTTGTAAAAAAGTCCATCAGCAGGCC